>DASQPA010000614.1:0-6031 GCA_035644215.1 Thermoanaerobaculia bacterium | reverse complement strand
GCGCGCGATGTCCCAGATCCACCCGTCCAGCCTCCCCGTCTCGAAGTCGCCGCAAAACCACACCCCTCGCCGCGGCGCGGCGGCAGGCCCGGCGAAGGCCAGCGCGGCACAGGCCGCGAGAAGGGAGATGGCGGCGGCGCGACGGGTCATTGTGGTGCATTCTACACAGCTCTTTCGAGCGGACGGCGGAGCTCCTGAGCCACGGTGCGACAGATCGCGGAGCCGTCCCACTCTACAGGTGTCACGCTCGGAGCGCACCGTACCAACGCTTCCCGCCACTTCCCAGAGAGGAGACCTCCATGTCTACCACCGCCACCACCGCCGCCGCGACCACCACCACCACCACCTACTCCCTGACGACCCCGCTGGCGTTCATCAGCGCCGTCAACCCATCCAGGGTGGCTACATTTGCCACCTACACCTATAACATCGAGATCAACTCGACGCTGCAAGGTAATCCCGCCCCGGGCTTGCCCGCCGCCCAAATTTTCCTCGCCAACCTGTCGGGCGGCGACCTCGGCGCCATGATGACCCTCGCGGTCGCGGCCCTCGCCGTCGGCGATGAGGTGTCCCTCCACTACAAGTTCGTGGTGGCGCCGGAACCACTCACCGGCGCCGACGAGATGGTGGCGGTGATCACGTCTCTCGCCTACAAGGGCAAGAGGGTGAGCGTCTGAAGCAGACCGGCGAGCCTCCTCACCCCCTCCCCGAACCGTCCAGGCTCGGGGAGGGGTGAGAGGCCGTAGGCGGCGTCGGCGACCTGCAGGCGGTCACCGCGTGCGTGCATTCGGGCATCGTCGGCCCGCTGGCGGTCATCGCCTGCCTGCATTCGGTCACCGCCGCCCTGCTCGTCGGTCATCGCGTGCAGACATCCGGTCACCGCCACCCTGCTCGTCGGTCATCGCGTGTATGCAGGCGGTGACCCGCTGCCTGCCGCCGGTGACCCGCTGCAGGCCGCAGATCGCCGAAAACAGCACGCGGGGAGGGCCGGGCAGGCACGGGGGCTCTGCCCCTACCTGCCCGGCCGCGGACCGTTTGCCCCCGGACGGCCCCCTTTTCTTCCGCTCCGGGTGTAGCATAGAGGGGTCAGTCTCATTCCCCCCAAAACCATCGGAGACCCTATGTCGACCCCTCTGTCGCCGCCCCGGGACCACGGCCCCTCTGCGCGCCGTTGGCACTGGAAAGATGCCGTCATCGCCCTATTGTCGGTCCTTCTCCTCGCCTCCTCCGCGTTCGCCTTCCGCGACCGGCTGGCCGCTGCCGCCCACTGGTTCCGCTCGGCCGGAGGGTCCTCCGGCGGCGGGGAGAAGGTGTCGGTGTTCCAGGTCAACGTCGACCACCAGCACCGCGCCTGGGTCGACGTCCTGTTCGACCGGCCGCTCGGCCAGGGCAAGCAGGGTGAGGTGATCGATCCGCCGCCGGCGACGATCGATCCGGCGATCGGCGGCTTCTGGAAGTGGCAGGACTCGAATGCCCTGCGCTTCTTCCCCAGCGGCGGTTTTCCGATGGCCTCCGAGTACTCCCTGACCCTGTTGCCCGAGCGGCTGCTCCAGAAGGGCCAGGTGTGGAACGGCGACACCATCTTCAAGGTCTCGACCGAGCGCTTCGTGGTCGAGGGGGTCGATCTCCACGAGGAGCCGGCCATCGAGGGGAAGGGCAAGGTCACCTTCCGCGGCACGCTCAAGTTCAGCGTCCGCGTCCACCCCGAGGTGCTCGCCCCCAAGCTCAAGCTGATCGACTCCGACCTGGGCGACGACAAACCGATCGAGATCAATCTGGAGACCCACTACCCGGCGCAGCAGATCCTCTTCCACACCGGAACGGTGCAGAAGAAGGAGGCCGAGAGGAAGCTCCGGCTGACGATCGCCAAGGAGCTGACTCCGGCGGACGGGAACGTCGCCCTGGGGCAGGACTTCGTCCAGGAGGTTCCCCTCGGGTCGAGCCACAGCCTGGCCGTCTGGGACGTCAATTCGGAGCCGGGCGACAAGGAATCGACGATCCGCATCCGCGTCTCCTCGCCGGTGGCGGCGGGAGTGGTCGAGAAGTATCTGAAGATCACGCCGGAGGTGAAGTACCACCTCTCGGCGGAGAGCAACGTCATCACCCTGACCGGGGAGTTCCGGCCGGGTGAGGGCTACGACCTGGTCCTCGGCAAGGGGATGCCGGCAACCGACGACGCCGTCCTCGGGGAGGATTGGAAGAGCCGGGTGAACCTGGCCGACCTCCAGCCCGCTGCCGGGTTCCAGAGCCAGGGGATGTTTCTCTCCGCCTCCGGCTACCACACGGTGGCCCTGGAGAGCGTCAACGTCTCGAAGGTGCGGCTGACCATCGACCGGGTCTACCGCAACAACCTCTTCCTCCTCTTCCAGTACGGCAACTTCTCCGAGGGAGAGCAGACCTGGTCCGGCTCGCAGATCGAGCACGCCCTGGGCGACCGGGTGGACGACGAGACCCTGAAGCTCGGCCATCCGAAGAACAGGAAGGTCCTGACCCCGCTCACCCTCGACCGTCACCTGAAGGACAAGAAGCCGGGGCTCTACCGGGTGGTGGTCAGCCGGGAGGGCAAGTCGGGGAACGACGACGACGACGAGTACGGCGGCGGCAAGGCGGTGCAGCGCTGGCTGCTCCTGACCGACCTCGGGGCGGTCGCCAAGCACGGCGACGGCGAGTTCCTCGTCTGGGTCGCCTCGTTCAAGACCCTGGCTCCGGCCGCCGGCGCCCGGGTGACCGTGCTCTCCGACCAGAACCAGACCCTGGGGAGCGGCAAGACCGACGAGAGCGGCCTCTTCCGCTTCAAGGACGCCAAGGGCCTGAAGGACCAGAAGCCCTACATGGTGACGATCGAGAAGGGGGACGATCTGAGCTTCCTCCTCCTCGACCAGATGCGGGTCGACACCTCGGGCCTGGACGTCGCCGGGGCCACCCCGCAGACCGCGGGCTACACCGCCTATCTCTATGGCGAGCGCGACATCTACCGGCCGGGCGAGCGTCTGGAAGGGTTGGCCGTGGTGCGCGACGTCCGCCTCCAGCCGGCGCCCAGGATGCCGCTCCTCCTGCGCTGGAAGGACCCGCAGGGACGCGAGCGCGGCACCCAGAAGATCACCGGCGACGAGCGCGGCCTCGCCACCTTCCACCTCGACCTGCCGGGCTATGCCCTGACCGGCAACCACACCCTGGAGCTGCTGGTCGGCCAGGACGTGGTGGGGATCTACCGCTTCCACGTCGAGGAGTTCGTCCCCGACCGCATCAAGGTGGAGATCGCCAAGCCGGCGACCGCCGTGGGGCCGGGCAAGCCGCTCGACTACACGGTCGCCTCCGCCTACCTCTTCGGCCCGCCCGCCGCCGGCTTGCCCGTCGAGACCCGGGTGCGACTGGTGGACGCGAGCTTCAATCCCAAGGGTTACGAGGGCTTCACCTTTAGAAACGCCGAACGCAAGATCGACGACCGCGAGGTGCTCTCCGAGGAGGGGACTCTGGACGACCAGGGAAGGAAGAGCTTCCAGGCCACCATGCCGACCGGCGCGCCGGTCCCCTCGGCGCTGGAGGCGATCGTCACCGCCCGGGTGCAGGAGCAGGGCGGCCGCGGCGTCGCCGCCATGGCCCGGGTGCCGGTCCATCCCTATCCTTATTACTTGGGCATCAAGCGACCCAAGGAGGGCTACGGCGAACCGGGGCAGCCGAACGAGCTCGAATGGGTGGCGGTCACCCCGGAGGGCAAGCCGGCGACTGCCGGCAAGATCGGCGGGCTGCGCGCCGAGCTCTTCCGCGACCGCTGGAACACCGTTTGGCGGAAGACCGCGAGCGGCTCCTATACCTATGAATCCACCCGCTATCCGGAGCTGGTGGAGAGCCGGTCGATCGGCGGTGGCACGGGCAAGGGGAGCTTCCAGTTCACCCCCCGCCAGTTCGGCAGCTACCGCGCGGTGCTGACCGATCCGGCGACCCAGGCCTCGACCGAGGTCGAGTTCTACGCCGAGGGCTACGGCTACTCGCCCTGGGCGCTCAAGAACCCCGGGCGCCTGGACCTCGATCTCGACAAGACCGAGTACGCGCCCGGGGAAACCGCCAAGGTGCAGGTGCGCGCCCCCTTCGCGGGGAAGCTCCTGTTGACCGTCGAACGCTCGGGGGTGCGCTTCACCAAGGTCGTGACGTTGACCGGGAACACGGCGACGATCCCGGTGCCGCTCAGCGAGGAGGACCGCCCCAACGCCTACATCACCGCCACCCTGGTGCGCCCGGTGGGCGACCTCGAACCCGGGGGGGTGGCCCGCGCCTTCGGAGCGGTGCCGGTCAACGTCGACCGCACCGCCAACCGGCTGGCGCCAACGATCGAGTCCCCGGCGGAGATGCGGCCCAACGGCAAGCTCGACCTCGCGATCAAGACCGCGCCGGGGGCGGTGGTCACCGTCGCGGCGGTCGACGAGGGCATCCTGCAGTTGATCGACCAGAAGACGGCGCAGCCGTTCGACTTCTTCTATCGGAAGCTCGCCCTGGGGGTGACCGCCTTCGACTCCTGGAGCGTGCTCCTCCCCGAGGTCAAGCCGGAGGGCAAGGCCCCGGCCGGCGGCGGCGAGGGGAAGGACGGGCTCTCCCAGCACGTGCGGACCGCGGGGATACGACGGGTGCAGCCGGTCGCCTTCTGGTCCGGGCCGCTGATCGCCGACGCCCAGGGGGTGGCGCACGCCAGCTTCAACGTCCCCGAGTTCCAGGGCGCCCTGCGGATCATGGCGGTGTCGCTCGACGGCCGGCGCTTCGGCTCGGCCGAGAAGCTCACCCGCATCCGCGATCCGCTCGTCCTCCTCCCCACCTTCCCGCGCATCCTCTCTTTCCAGGAGTCGCTCCAGGTGCCGGTCACGGTGCGGAACGACACCGGGAAGGACGGCTCGTTCAAGATCGCCTTGAACGCCCAGGGACCGGTCAAGGTCGACGGCCCGGCAGTGCAGACCGCCGCCGTGCCGGTCGGCCGGGAGAAAACGGTCTACTTCACGGTCAAGACCGGCGAGGCGACCGGCGACGCGAGCTTCGTGTTGACCGGCGAGGGCAACGGCCAGAGCACGAAGTCCACCACCGGAGTGCCGGTGCGGCCGGACCTCCCGGCGATCGCCGTCGAGGAGGCGGGGGCGGTGGGAAAGGAGACGCTCGATCTCCCCTTCGCCAACCAGAGCCGCTACCGGCCGGAGAGCGTGATCCGCGAGCTGCGGGTGGGGCCGCTGCCCATCGTCCAGTTCACCGGCAAGCTCCGCTACCTCCTGCGGTACCCCTACGGCTGCCTGGAGCAGACCACCTCGACCTCGTTCCCCATGCTCTACCTGGGCGACCTCGCCAAGGAGCTCGACCCGGCGCTGTTCAAGAAGGGGGACCCGGCCGAGCGGGTGCAGCTCGGCTTGCAGCGGATCTCCGGGATGCAGCTCTTCGGCGGCGGCTTCTCGCTCTGGCCGGGAGGGGAGGTCGTCCACCCCTGGGGGACGGTCTATGCCACCCACTTCCTCGTCGAGGCGCGGCGGGCCGGGCACCCGGTCGAGGACTACCTGCACGACGGCGCCCTGAAGTACCTCGCCTCGGACGTCAAGGCCAAGTCGGCCTATGGCGCCGACGAGCTGGAGCGCGTCGTCTACGAGCTCTACGTCCTGGCGCGGGCCGGCAAGGCCGATCTCGGCACCATGGATTTCCTCCGCCAGAAGCACTATGCCGAGCTCTCCCAGGATTCGCGGGCGCTCCTGGCCGGCGCCTACGCCGCGGTCGGCAATCCGCCGGCGGTGGCGGCCCTGACCTCGACGCTCGGCAAGGTGGAGCAGGTCGAGCGGCAGACCGGCGGCAACTTCAATTCGACCATCCGCAACCGGGCGATCGTGCTGCTCGCGCTTCTCGACGCCAAGCCCGATTCGCCGGTGGTTCCGGCGCTCGTCGACCGGCTGGCCCGGGACGCCCGGGAGGTGCCGGAGTGGACCACCCAGGAGAGCGGCTGGGTCTTCCTCGCCCTGGGCCAGTTCATCAAGCACCAGGCGAAGCAGCCGGCCTACTCGGGGACCGC
>DASQPA010000613.1:0-5723 GCA_035644215.1 Thermoanaerobaculia bacterium | reverse complement strand
TCGGTTGGGCCCGGCTCGCGGTGGGCAGCCCCAGGAGAGCGATCAGGAGAAGGGCCAGGAGCGCGCCGCAGCGGGGGGAACGAGAGATGGTTCGCATCAGAGACGCCTCCTCGCGTCGAGGGAAGGGAGAGGTTCGGTGCCAATCCGCCGCCGCCGCAGCCGGGTGAGCCCCAGCGCGGCGAGCAAACTGGTCAGGGCGAGCAGGCCCCACTCGTCGAGGGTGGGGACGGCCACGGGGAGCGGGAACACCGGGAAGACCGTCGGATCGCTCATCCCGGGAAGGCTCGGATCGTCGGTCAGAGCGTTGGTCAGGGTGTTGCTGGAGACCGTGCCCTGGCAGACGACCTGGGTCACACCGGGCGGCAGCGGGTCGTTGACGGTGACCGCGAACTGGAGGGTGACGGTGTTGTTGTTGGCGAGGATGGGGACCGCCACGGCGACGCTCGTGTCGCCGGTATTGTTGCCGAGGGTGACGCTCCCCTGGTCCGAGGTCACCGAGCCGTTCACCAGGGTGGTATAGGCCGGGGTGCCGCTCGCGAAGGTGACTCCGAGGGCCGGGGCGTGCCCGTGGATCTCGGTCACCAGGCCCGAGTCGTGGTGGGTAATGACGACCGTGTAGAGCAGGGTGTCGCCGGGGTTCGCCTGGCCGTCGCCGTTCACGTCGTTGTCCAGGGCGACCGTCTTGGTCGAGGTCAGGGTCGCCGCGGTCTGGAGCGGCCCGAGGACCAGGTGGGGGGAGCTGGTGGTCGAGCCCAGGGTGAAGGCGACGGCGCCGACGTGGGTGAAATCGGCGCCGGTGCCGAGAGCCGTGGTGAGCAGGCTGTAGGGGATGTAGATCCCGGTCGGCGATACGATCGGCCCCGGCACCTTGAGGGTCATGGACGAGGCGTTGCCGGCGTCGCTCCACACCTCGATCGTCAGGGTGAACGTCAGGTCGCTCGACACGACGTTCAACAGGAAAGCGTCCTGGACGCCGGCGGCAGTCAGGTCGATCCCCCCGAGACCGGTGGGGTTGACCGCGGCGGCGCCGTCCGCGCCATCCCAGACGAGCTGGCTCGTCCCGGTGATCGTGGCATCCTGCGAATGGGAGAAGAGCCCGCCGGCGACCCCCGCGCTGATGCCGTTGCCGGCGGTGACCCCACCCGCCAGGTTGACCTCGACGTCGCGCTCCCCGCCCAGGATGCCGGCGCCGGAGACGCTGGCCGAGGTGGTGCTGCCGGCCGGCGGGAAGGTGAGGGTCTGGGTGGCCTGGCCGGTCGCGAAGGAATCGATGGTGATCGACTGCGCCCTGGCGGCGGCCGGGACGATCAGGAGGCACGCGAGGGCGGCGGTCCTCAGGAGACCCGGTACGGAGCCCCGTGCCGGAGAGCGCTGCGAGGGTGGACGAGGGACTCTGCGGATCATGGAACGCCTCCTCTCCTGCGGAGTTCCCAGGGATCGACCGCGCGCGTCGCCCTGCATGGGCGGAGCGAAGGGACGCCTCAGGATAAAAGACTTGCTAAACAGTAGTACGTGCTGGAATCTATGTCAAGCTGAAGGATGTGACTCGGCAATCGTCCTGCCGAGTACCCGCCGTGCCTCGGCGAGCACCGTCAGGTCCTCGCGCGCGGTGATCACCAGCGCGCGGAGGGAGGAGCCGGGAGCCGAGACCAGGGCGTCCCCACCCGTCTCCGCGCCGTCCACAGTGAGCCCGGCGAAGGCGAGGGCCGGGGCCACGTCCCGGCGCACCCGGGCGGAGTGCTCGCCGATGCCGCCGGTGAAGACGACCGCGTCGACCCCGCCGAGCACCCCGGCCATGGCGCCCAGCGCGCGGCGGAGAGAATGGACGAAGATCCCATAGGCCAGGCGGGCGCGCTCGTCGCCGCCGTCCATGGCGGCGAGCACCTGCCGCAGGTCGCCCGAAACGCCGGAGACGCCGAGCAGCCCCGAGCGGTGATTCAGGACGTCTTCGAGCTGCAAGGCGTCCAGCCCGTGCTGCCGCTGGAGGTAGAGGAGGAGGCCGGGGTCGAGCGAGCCCGAGCGGGTGCCCATCATCACCCCTTCGAGCGGGGTGAAGCCCATGGTGGTGTCGACCGAGCGGCCGTCCGCCACCGCGGTCACCGAGCAGCCGCTCCCCAGGTGGCAGACGACCAGGCGACCGGGCAGCGTGCCCAGGAGCTCCCGGGTCCGGCGGACGGCGTAGGCCACCGACAGACCATGGAAGCCGAAGCGGCGCACCCCCCAGTCGCGCGTCCATTCATAGGGGACGGGGTAGACCGCCGCCGCGTCGGGGATCGTGGCGTGGAAGCTGGTGTCGAAGGCGGCGATCTGCGGCAGGCCGGGGAAGGCGGCGAAGCTGGCGTCCACCAGGTCGAGCGCCCTGCCGGTGTGGAGCGGGTCGATCTCGGCGAGGTCGGCCAGGGCCTGGCGGGTCGCCTCGTCGAGGCGCACGGTGTCGCGGAAACGCCGGCCGCCATGGACCAGCCGGTGCCCGACCGCCCACGCCGCCGGTGCCGCCGGGAGCCGGCGCAGGCGATCGAGCGCCGCCCGTGCCGCCTCCCCGCCGCCCTTCCAGGGCTCCTCCCCCTGGGCCTCCGCCCGCTCGGTCGCGGCATCCAGGAGCGACCACTTGAGGGAGCTGGAGCCGGCGTTCAGGACCAGGACATACGCCATCCTGGAACCATACCAACTTTTCCTTGAGGCCTACCCGCGCGGTTCGGCGTGCTCGGTCCCCGTGGCGGCCCAGAGCTCGGCCATGGCGGGGACTTGCGGGATGGGACCCAGGCCGTCCTCCGCGGCTTCGCTGGGGAGGGGCAGATCGTGCTGGAAGAGCGAGAGCTTCTCGCCGCTTCGCCGTCGCATCCGGGGTGGCGCGGCGAGCCGCCAGCGCCAGGTCCAATGGCAGGCACCGTGGTGAGATGGAACCCTCGATCGCCGCGGATGAGTCATCTTGGTAAACCTCCCCCCTTGGCTCGCGGCGCACGGCCTGCGAGCGAGAACGCCGTCAGAGCAACATGGACTGTCAGTTAGAACGTGTTACAACTCGCTAAAACCGGGACGCCGCGGACAGGACGAAGATTCCCGGCCGCTCGATCCATCCAATGGTCTAGAATCCTTGAGACACTGCAGTGAGGAGGCCACACCGATGATCCTGCGGAGTCTCGCCGTCCTGTTGTTCACGCTGCTCGCCCCGCTCGCTGCGGACGAAGCGCCCGCTCACCCTCTGCTGATCGTCGAGGTCCGGGTGGCCAAGCCCCAGGCCGGCCTGGCGGAGGGTCTGGTCCTCCGAGCGCGGGCGATGGCCGGGGTCGTCAACGCCGGCGTCACCCGGGAGCGGCCCGACCTCGGCCGGCCGGCGACCTCCCGCCGCCGTCCTGCCACGGTACAGTGCTCCACGGAAGGGCCCAATCCGCGGTCGATGCGGGTGACGCCGTTCACCGTCAGCCCCGAGCTCCTGGCGATCGAGGGGATCCAAATCGAGCGCGGCCGCCTCTCCTCGGCAAGGGACAACAAGGAGTCGTCGCTGATCGTCCTCATCGAGCGGAGCGTGGCTGAGTCGCTGTGGCCGGGGAAAAACCCCCTCGGCCAGCGGCTCACGTTCGGCAGCTCTCGGAATGCCCCGCTCTCGCGCCTGTTCGCGGTGGTCGGTATCGTGATGAATGGCCGGCGCGCGGGGCTCCTGCGCGGGGATCAGCCGATGGTTTTTCTTACCTTCGCTCAAGCGCCGCCGCCCGCGCGGTTCTTCCTCGTCGTCCGCACCGTCCTCGAGCCGGAGGCCGAAGCCCGCCGCATCGTCACCCGGGTGTGCGGCTACGGCGCCGATCTCCTCTGCCGGCCCGTCCCGCAGTCCTGAGGAGATCCGTCTACCCCGGCCACTTCCAGGTCCGGATCTCCTCCGGGTCGTTGCCGTAGGTCTCGATGAAGACCCGGTGGTCGCGGAGCGTCCGAGCCCGATGCGGTCGCGGGGCAGGTCCGGGTAGACGCTCCTCGAGTGTCCCCCGAGATAGAGGTTGGCGAGGTTCGCCGGCCCGCCGTGGCCGGGCCCGGTGATCAGGAGGACGGAGGCGCGGTCCGGAGGCCCCGAGCTCTCTCCCTGAAATGGAATTCCAAGTTCGTGCACATCTAAATAGAACGGGGATTCAACCCCCTTCACCGAAAGGGAGAAAGTCATGAAGAAGAGTCTTTCCCTCGCACTGCTTTTCGCTGCGGCCCTGATGCTCAGCTCCGGCGGAAACACTTTGAATGCCGCCACCGGTTGGGAACGACATTTCACCGTGTACTACTCCTGCATTGTCAGTCCCCCGATGTCGGGGCATGTCGAGGGTGAGTGGGATGTGGACTGCGATCTGAACTGGACCGGTTGGGGATCGATGCCGGGCACCGGTTGCACTACCTCCGATGTCACGTACGGCAACTACTGTGGTACGGAAGGACCGTCTCTCTCCAGCTCGACGCG
This sequence comes from Thermoanaerobaculia bacterium, assembly GCA_035644215.1. Taxonomy (GTDB): domain Bacteria; phylum Acidobacteriota; class Thermoanaerobaculia; order Multivoradales; family UBA5704; genus DASQPA01. The sequence continues at coordinate 1,288 of DASQPA010000613.1, read as the reverse complement.
CGGCTACCCGTCGACCCCCACGTCGACCAGGCTCGGCTCCGCCCCCACCTGCCAGTAGTACGGGGATGAAGCCGGATTTATCCGGCCGAGATCGGCTCGATCACTCTTTCCTGCCGGCGGCCTCGCGCAGCAGCTTGACGATCTCCGGGTCGATCCTCCCCTTTTCCCCCTCGGCCTCGGCGAGGTCGAGGGCGGAGTCGCCGGCGGTGCTGCGGATCGAGACGTCCGCGCCGGCCGCGATCAGGTAGCGGACGAGCTCCGTCTTGTGGAGGGTGACCGCCGTCATCAGCGCCGTCTCCCCCGGACCGCCTCCATTGCGGCCGTTGGGGTCGACCGTCACGGCGTTGATGTCCGCCTCGTGCTCCAAGAGGAGGATGAGCATGTCCATGCCGCCGCTCACGGCCTCGACGAACACCGGTTTGCCGTTTTTCTGCACGTTGGCGTCGGCGCCGTGGGTCAAGAGCGTCCGGGCGATCTCGATCTGTTTCTGCTCGACCGCTGTGTAGAGCGTCGTCGTCCCCCCTTCGCCCGGCCGGTTGGGATCGGCCCCCGCGTCGAGGAGGAGGCGGAGGGTGGCGGTGTCCTTCTTCTTGACCGCCAGGAGCAGGGCGGAGTCGCCGTTTCGAGTGCCCGGCCGGACCGGGGGCGCTCCGGGCTCCGGCGGGGGAGGTGGGAGTGAAGTATTGGGATCGACGCCCAGGTCGAGGAGGAGCGGGACGACGTCGGCTCGTCCCGCCCGCACGGCGAGGAGGAGGGCATCGTAGCCCTCGCCGTTCCGCCGCCGGGGATCGAGGCCCTTGGCGAGGAGGAGCCGGGCGATCTCCGGGCCGGGGCAGGGGAGGGCGAGGGGGAACGCCTGGCCGGCGAGCTCCTTGGCGTCGGGATTCGCCCCGGCCTGCAGCGTCTGGGCGACCCGCCTGCGGTCGCAGAGGCGGAGTGTCGCGAGCAGCGCCTCGTTTGGAGAAGGGAGGGCGGGCGCAGCAGGCGGGGCGGGAGCGGCAGCCCCCCAGAGGGCGCCGCCGCCCAGCAGGGCCGTCAAGGCGAGAGCGGCGGCACGACCGGGTCTTCTTCTCCGACGAACAGGATCTTCGTAGAGACGCCCAGCCGCTAGCACCGACTTCCCTGGAACCACTGTCGCCAGGGCGTCTCCGCAGGCCGGGGACGCCTGAGTCCTGCCAGCGTTGGAGACGCCCTGGCGTTCGTGGTTAATGCAATGCCGGTGGTATCGGCTGGGCGTCTCTACCCCCTCGGCGGGACGATTTCTTCCCATGACCCTCAGCCCACCGGC
>DASQPA010000612.1:0-13954 GCA_035644215.1 Thermoanaerobaculia bacterium | reverse complement strand
CCAGAGACTTTGGCCCAGCGTAAGCAGATACAGCCCGTCTCCAGGGACTCTGGCCCAGCGTAAGCAGATACGGCCCGTCTCCAGAGACTCTGGCTCAGCGTAAGTAGATACGGCCCATCTCCAGAGACTTTGGCTCAGTGTAAGCAGATACAGCCCGTCTCCAGAGACTTTGGCCCAGCGTAAGCAGATACAGCCCGTCTCCAGGGACTCTGGCCCAGCGTAAGCAGATACGGCCCGTCTCCCGGGACTTTGAGCCAGCGTAAGCGGATACGGCCCATCTCCAACGACCGGCCAGCCAAATTCAGCTATCCAAGCCCCATGGCCTGCAGGGAGTCGGCGACGAGGATCTGTTTGGCCAGCTCCTTGAGCCGCTTCGCCGAGGAAATCGCCTCCACCTGCTCGCGGACCCGCCGCGGCAGGGTGCCGAAGCGCTGTCTCAGCAGTTGCAGGAGGAGCTGTCGCATGCCCTCGACCTGGCCGGCTTGGCGGCCCTCGACCCGGCCGACTTGACGGCCTTCCGCTCTTCCTGCCTCTCGTCCTTCCTGCAACCACTCTCTCAAGGTCTCTTCGAGCATGGGGATGTCCTCCAGCATCAGCGTCTCGGGGATTATAGCGCCGGGGTGAAGGCGCCTTAGGAGGTGAGCGACCCAGGTGCCGAAATCCCGCCGGAGGTCCGACTCGTCGCTGGGCGGCAGGGACACGGCGAGCTCGGCTGCCAGGGAGAAGAGATCGGTGGGGGTCGAGGTCTCGAGCTGGAAGAGGGCGGCGACGGGGCTGCCGGGCCGGGCCAGCTCTTCGGGACGCAGCCGCTTTTCGTCGATCAGGAGATAGGAGAGCCGCGGCTGGTAGATCTCGGCGCCTGGCGGCACGGCGCGAAACAGGCTCGTCAGGTCGAGCGGGACGTTCCAGGGACGCTTGCCATTGTAAAGGACGACCGGCACGACGGCCGGCAGGCCGTCGGCGATCTTGACCTCTCCGCTCCGCACCAGCCCGGCGAGGAGGAGGGCGATGTAGTCGAGGAGGCGCAGGCCCATGATCGGGTCGGGCGTGGACTGGAATTCAAGCAGGAAATAGAGATAGAACCAGCCCCGTCCCGGGTCCTTCCAGCGCAGGCGCCAGACCAGGTCGCCACGGAGCTGGCGCAGCTTCCCGCTGACGTAGCTGTCGCCGACCCGCTCCAGGGTCGAGAAATCCAGATCCTGCATCCAGTCCACGTCGAGGAACCCCCGCAGGAGATCCTCGACCATTTCACGGTGGGAGAAGAGAAGCTTGTAGCCGCTGTCGTGTTCCGTCATCGATCCCTCCAGGACCGGCCTTCTGTGGCCCGTCTGCAAGGAGGGACGGAAAACGCCCCGCCGATCGCTCAAAGATTCCCGCGCCGAGTTTTGGCGCCCCGCTACGGTGCCCCGGCCGCCGGTTTTCCCCTGCCGCCTCGGGCCTCCGCCTCCTTCCCGCGCCGTACCTCTTCGGCGGCCTCGATGCGGCGCCCCTCCCGGGTGAAGATGTCGGCCAGCACGTAGTGGCCGAGGGCGGCGTAGCCCGAGCCGCGGTCGAGCTCCAGGCCGCGGTGGGCTTGGGCGGCGGCCTTGCCGAGGTCGCCGGCTTCCAGGAGGGCCTGGGCGTAGAAGAGGTGGCCGATCCCGAACTCGGGGTTCTCCTCGACCGTCCGGCCGAGGGCCTGGACCGCCCCGGCACGGTCGCCGCCGCGCGCCAGGAGGCGCCCGAGGTTGAACCAGGCCTGGAAGGTGGTGGGGTTCGCCGCCACCTCGGCGCGGTAGGCCTCCACTGCTCCCTGCGGGTTCCCCTCCGCCTCCAGGACCAGGGCCAGGTTGTAGCGGGCGTAGCGCGCCTGGGGGTCGATCGCCAGGGCGCGCGCGATCTCCTGCCGGGCCAGGGCGAAGTCCTTCCTGCGATAGGCGAGGACGGCTAAGCCCACCTGGGCGCGGGCGGTCTTCGGCTCGATGGCGAGGGTCCGCCTTAAGTTGCGCTCGGCATCGCCGTTCCGCCCCGCGTCGAGCAGCACCTGGGCCAGGCGGTAGGTGATCTGGGCGTTGTCGGGGTCGCGCTCCAGGAAGCTCCGGTAGCCGAGGACGGCATCGTCGATCCGGTTGCGGGCCACCAGGGTGTCGGCCAAGCCGATCATCGCGTAGTCGTGGTCGGGGCGCTTGACCAGGGTCTTCCTGTAGTAGTCCGCCGCCCGCTCCCAGTCGTGCTTCTGGAAATAGGCGTTGCCGAGCATGAACCAGGCGTCGATCACCTCGGGGTCTTCCTGCAGGATCTCGTTCAAGGTGGCGATCGCCCCGTCGGGGTCCTTCTCGACCGCCTCCTCCCGGGCGCGGTCCATCAGGTTGTAGACGCGGATCCGGTCCTTGGGGTCGGGCAGGTCCCGCCACGACTTGCCCTCGGTCTTGGCGGTCGACCCGACGTAGCCTAAGGCGGAGAGCTTGCGCAGGGTTTCCTCGTCCTCCTCGATCGGCGCGCGGGCGGCCTGGGCCGGGCCGGTCGCCTGCTCGATCTCCCCCAGCGTCTTGCGGAGCGCGGCGACGGTGCGGCGCTCGGTCGCCGCCAGGTTGTGGGTCTCGCCGGGGTCGGTCGCCAGGTCGTAGAGCTCGGCCCGCGGTGCCTCGATGAAGTGATAGCGCTCGGTGCGCACGGCGCGCAGCTCGCTCCAGCCGTAGTGGAAACGGGCGTAGAAGGCTTCGCTGTAACCCTGGGGCTGTGGGGGCGCCGATCCCGCCGATCCGGTCGATCCGGTCCCCTTGCCGGTGATGAGCGGCACCAGGCTCCGCCCCTGGACCGGCGGGCCGTCCTTCACCCCGAGGAGCTCGAGCAGGGTCGGCATCAGGTCGACGTGGCGGACGACCGGCCGCACCCGCCTGCCCCGCAGGCCCGGGTAGGGGCCGGCGAGGAGGAAGGGGACCCGGGTGGTCGGCTCGTAGAGGAAGAAGCCGTGGCCGGTCTCGCCGTGCTCGCCCAGGCTCTCGCCATGGTCGCCGATGATGGCGATGACCGTCCGCTCGCGCACTCCCAGGCGGTCGAGCCCGGCCAGGAGCTGGCCGACCAGCGAGTCGGTCCAGGCGATCTCGCCGTTGTAGGGGTGGCCGGCGTAGCGGCTGGCGAACGGCTCGGGCGGGGTGTAGGGGGGCGTGCGGGTCGTAGAGGTGGACCCAGGCGAAGAACGGCTTCTCGCGCACCGCGGGGTTACTCATCCACTCCAGAGCCTTGCCCAAAACCTCGTCGCCCCGGCGCTGGATGTCGCCCATGCTCACCGTCTTGTACTTCGAGAGGTCGAAGTCGTCGAAGTAGCGGTCGAAGCCCTGGGCGATCCCCCAGCGGTGATCGAGGACATAGGCGGCGATGAACCCGCCGGTCGCCCAGCCGTGCGCCTTCAGGACCTCGGCCAGGGTCACCCGCTCGGGAGCGAGCTTGAAGCCGCCGTTGTCGCGCACCCCGTGCGCGCCGGGGAAGAGCCCGGTCATCAGCGAGCAGTGGGCCGGCAGGGTGAGCGGGGTGGGGGAGATGGCGTTCTCGAACCGCACCCCCTGGGCGGCCAGGCGGTCGAGGTTGGGGGTCTCCACCTCGCGCGAGCCGTAGCAGCCGAGGCGGTCGGCGCGGGTGGTGTCCAGAGTCACCAGGACGAGGTTCAGCCGTCCCGGCGAGAGTCCCGCCGGGAGAGACCCCAGGCCGCCGGCTCCCCGTAGGCGCAGGCTCCGCCAGGCGAAGAGGCCGCCCATGGCAAGGAGTGCGAGGGCGACGAGGGCGACGGCCCATGGACGGCGACGGCGCTCGGCGGGCGGCTTGGGCGGCGGCGGTGCCGGAGCTTCGGCCCTCCGGCCGGGCTTCTTGCGGGAACGGGCCACGGGCCGAATCCTACCCCGGCCGCCCCATGCCATTTACACCGATGACTTGCGGATGTTACATTTGGCCAGATTTACAAAAGACCAAAAGGGAGGAGCCCATGGGTCACAGGAAGTTGCTCGGTATCGGGCTGGCACTCGTCCTCATGGCGGGTGCGGCCTGGGCACAAAGCAAGACGACGGGAGCCTTGACCGGCAAGGTGATCGACGACTCCGGGGCGCCGCTCCCCGGCGTGTCGGTCGAGATCCGGGGCTCGACGCTGATCGGCGGCGCCCGCACCCAGGTGACGGACAAGGCCGGCCGCTTCCGGCTCCCTGAGGTCCCCCCCGGCGACTACCAGGTCACGGTATCGCTCCAGGGCTTTCAGACGGTGCGCCGGGCCGGGCTGGCGGTGACTTTGGGCAACACCGTCGACGTGCCCATCACTCTCAAGACCGAGACGGTCTCCGAGACCGTCGAGGTGATCGGGGAGGCGCCGGCGATCGACGTCACCAGCTCGGCGACGGTGTCCAACATCTCGAACGAGATCCTGCAGAACCTGCCGACGGCGCGCTTCCAGCCCGACGCCCTGAACCTGGCTCCCGGCATCATCTCGAGCTCCGCCTACGGCGGCGGGGACGGCTCGGGCAATTCCTACCAGATCGACGGCGTCGACGTCTCCGACCCCCAGGCCGGCACGCCGTGGGCCTTCGTCAACTACAACATCATCAAAGAGGTCCAGCTCGTGGGGCTGGGCGCGCCGGCGGAGTACGGCGGTTTCACCGGCGTCGTCTTCAACAGCGTCACCCAGTCCGGCGGCAACAAGGTCAAGGGGCTGTTCGAGACGCTGTACACGAACGACTCGCTGACCTCCTCCAACTCGAACATCCCGGGCTTGATCCCGACCATCAAGAAGTCGACGGACTCGACCCTCCAGCTGGGCGGGCCGCTCGCCAAGGACAAGCTCTGGTACTTCCTCTCCGGCCAGTACCTGGCGAACGACTCCACGAACGGCGGCCCCATCGGCACCGAGCGGGACCCGCGGAGCTTCGGCAAGCTCACCTGGCAGGCCTCCCAGAGCAGCTCCGTCGAGTCCTGGCTGGAGTGGGACAAGTACCAGATCACCGGCCGTGGCGGCAGCGCGACCGTGCCGCTCGAGGCGACGGTCAAGGAAGACGCGCCGGAGTTCGTCTGGAATTTCTCGGACCACACGGTGCTCTCGGAGAACACCATCTTCTCGATCGCCGAGGCCGGCTACAACGGCTTCTACTACCTCGATCCGCAGAACGGCTACAACATCGCCGGCCGCCTGGACGGCGACACCGGCCTCTCCAATACCAACTCGACCTACTTCTACAAGGCCAACCGCACCCGCAACCAGCTGAACAGCTCGCTCTCCCACTACGCCTCGAACTTCATCAAGGGGGAGCACGAATTCAAGTTCGGCATGGAGGTCGAGCGCTCGACGGCGCAGAACCGCTACGGCTATCCGACCGGGGTCTGGTTCTACGACCTCCCCTCCTACGGCTACTCGCTCGCCTACTACGGCCGCGGCTACAACGTCCATTCGCAGAGCGAGCGTCTCTCCGCCTACGCCCAGGACACCTGGAAGGTGACCCCGCGCCTGACCATCAACCCGGGCGTGCGCCTCGACATGAACCGCGGCTACGTGCGGAGCGGCAAGGTCTACTCGAGCAACCCCATCGCCCCCCGGCTGGGCTTCGCCTGGGACGTCGCCGGCAACGGCAAGACCCTGGTCAAGGCGCATTTCGGCCGTTTCTATGAGGCCCTGTTCGCCGACTACTACTACTGGGTCGACCCCCACGCCTTCGAAGGTGGCGAGATCCGCCGGGTCTTCCCCGACGGCACCTCCGAGCTCGTCTCCGAGACGCCGGGCGGCAACTACGCCCTCGATCCCAACCTGCGCCACCCCTACCTCGACCAGTACATCCTGGGGCTCGACCGCGAGCTGGTGCCCGGGATCACCTTCTCCGGCACCCTGGTCTACCGCAAGAACCGCGACTTCATCGAAACGGTGAGCCGTGACGGGATCTTCGTGCCGGTCCAGGGGGAGGTCGGGGTCAAGGACGCGCAGGGGAACTGGGTCGGCACCGGCCAGCACGTGACGATGTACGACTACCTGAACCCGGGGACGGACACCCTGATCGTCACCAATCCGAAGGAGCTGCAGCGCACCTACAAGGGGGTGATCCTGGCGGTCACCCGGCGCTTGAAGGACAACTGGCAGATGAATGCCTCCTACGTCTACTCGCAGACCCGCGGCAACATCGACAACCGCGGCGGCAGCCCGGGGGGCGATCCGGGGGGACCCAGCGCCTTCCTCGACACGCCGAACTCGCTGATCAACGCCCAGGGCAAGCTCAACTACGACCCGACCCACCAGGTGAAGCTCCAGGGGACCTATTTCATCCCGCGGGTTCACCTGTCGCTCTCCGCCAACTACACCTACTACTCGGGGACCACCTGGACGCCGCGCACCACCTGCCTCCTGGTCGACAACGGCGATGGCACGACGAGCTGCCATGATTTCCCGCAGGGGACGGTGCGCTACTTCGCCGAGCCGCGCGGCACTGAACGCCTGCCGGCCTGGAACCAGCTCGACCTGCGCGGCGAGTGGCAGCTCCCCATCTCCAACGGGAACGCCGGGCTCTTCCTGGACGTCTTCAACGTCACCAACCAGGGGGTCGCGACCCGGGTCTCCGACCGCGTGGGCGCCGCCACCTACGGCCAGCCGACGAGATTCACCACCCCGCGCAACTTCCGTCTCGGCGTGCGCTACACGCTCTAGCCCGGACGCCCGCCGCCATCGAGTCTCCGCGGGCCGCCGGGTTCACCGGCGGCCCGCGCCGTTCAGGAGCCGTAGTACCGCACTCCCACCTGGACCAGCGCCGCCGCCGTGGCGAGGGCGGCCACGCCGCAGAGCCAGCGGCCGGCGGGATCGAGTTGGCGCGCCCACTTGCGGTTGAGGACGAGGAGGGCGGCGGCCGGGGCCAGAGGAAGGAAGTAGCGCCCCTGGACGCCGTCGACGGTGTCCGCCCCCACCGCGGTCCACAGGAGGTACTGGGAGGCGAAGATGGCGACGACGGTGCCGGCGGTGATCGCCGCGACGAGGAGGCGTCCTCGCGGTCCGAGAAGGAAGGAGGGCGAGCCGTCGACCAGGGCGAGGGCGAGGAGGAGGAGGGCATAGACCAGGAGGACGGGGGCGGGCAGAGGGGTGTCGAGCCAGCCCAGGTTGCCCACGAACTGGATGGCGTAGACCGGTGCCTGGCGCACGGTGTCCGCGAGCACGATCGCGAGGAAACGCACGGGGTGATGGACGATCTCCGCCGTTTGGGCGGTGGGATCGGCCCGGACTTCCACCCGCAGGGGCGTATAGCCGCGGCGTGCCTCCCAACCGGAGAACGCGGCGCCGGAGAGGGCCAGGGCGAGCACGGCGGCGATCATCGCCACCTGCCGCCGCCGGCCGGCCAAGCGTTCGGCGGGGAGGAGGAGGACGAGGGCGGGCAGCAGCAGATAGGTGGCCCCCTTGGCGAGCCCGACGAAGGCCGCCGTTCCCGCCAGCGTGAGCAGGAGGGCGATCCAGCCCCGATCGCGTCCCGGCTTCCCGGCGTTTCCGGCGCTTGCGGCGGCCGCGGCGAGAGCCGTGGCGACGAGGAGGAGCGCCGCGGCGTCGATCGCGGCGTCCGGAGAGGTGCTGCTGCGCAGGAAGAGGGCCATGGGATCGAGGGCCAGAAAGGCGAAGAGCCAGCGGTAGAACGGGGCGATGCGGACCGCCGTCCAGGCCACGGCCAGGCAGGCCAGAAGATTCACCAGGCGACAGAGATAGAGGATGCCGAGCGGCGGCAGCCCGAGCGTCCGGCCGGCGAGGGCGGCGAGCGCCTGGGGGAGGTAAGGGAAGGGGGTCGAGAGGGCCGCTCCAAGGACGTTGCTCGCCACCCGGTTTCCCGGCTCCAGGGGGAGGAAGAGGGCCTTCCGCCAGGCCGCCATGTCGACCTTTCTCTCCGGGTGCCCCACGAGGTACTGGAAGTCGCCCTCGACCCGGACCACGCTCTCCGGCAGCTCCGCCCGACCGGCGTGCGGGAAGAGCACCCCCTCCGAGAGCTGATAGGTGCGGGAGAAATGCCGGGTCTCGTCCGGCGCCTGGAAGGGTGGGGTGAGGGCGACGAAGAGCAGCCCCCCGACCAGCCCCACGAGGAGGACCGTGCGCTCGGGGGTCATCCGGGTTTCAGCCCGCGGACCGGCCGAGGTGCGCGCCGTACCAGCCGAGCAGGCGCTCCAGGCGGTCGACCAGGTGGGAGGGGCGCGACATGGTGTGCGTCTCGCCGGGATAGATCACCAGCTGGGTCTTCTGGCCGAGGAGGCGCAGGCGCTGGTAGAGCTGCATGGCCTGCGGCAGGGGGCAGTTGCCGTCGTCGGCGTCGGCGATCAGGTAGAGCGGCGTCTTGATCTTGGCGAGATAGGTGGCGGGAGAGAGCTTGCGGTAGAGGTCGGCCTTCTCCAGCGGGTTCCCCAGCTCGGTCAGGTACTGGGTCGCCCACTGGTCCTCGCCGAAGGCCGAGAGGTAGTCGATCTCGAAGCGCTCCGGCACCCCCACCTTGAAGCGGTCGGTATGGGCGACGCTCCACAGGGTCATGATGCCGCCGTAGGACCAGCCGCCGATCCCCAGTCGCTCCGGGTCGAGCCAGGGGAGGCGCAGGGCGGCGTCGACCGCCGCCATGACGTCGTCGAACTCGCGGCGGTGCCAGTCGGCGCGGATGGCGCGGCAGTAGGCGGCGCCATAGGAGGTCGAGCCGCGGTAGTTGACCCGCAGCACGGCGTAGCCCGCGGCGGGGAAGACCTGGTTTTCGAGCCCGGTGTCGAAGTAGTCGCCGTCGTAGGCCTGCGGCCCGCCATGGAGGTAGACGATGAGCGGGTAGCGTTTCCCCGGCTCCGGATGGAGGGGAGGGTAGAGCCAGGACTCGACTTCGTCGCCATCTTTGTTCTTCGCCGTGATCTTCTGCGGCCGGACGAGCTCCAGGCTGGCCTCGATCTCGTCGTGGAGATGGCCAATCCGCTTCATCCCCTTGCCGTCGACCCCGGCCGCCTGCAGCTCGGGGAGGTGGGTGGGGGTGGAGCGGACGAAGACGAAGCGGTCGCCGCGCGGGGTCAGGCGGGCGAAGTCGACGACGAAGGCGCCACCCAGGATCTCGCGCGGTTTGCCCCGGCCGTCGGCCGGCACGGCGGCCAGGTAGTTGCCGCCGCGCCGCTCGAAGGTGGTGTAGAGCGTCCGGTCGTCGGGCGACCAGGCGAGGTGGCCGTCGGAGTCGTCCATCACCGAGTCGGCGGCCACCCAGGTGTCCAGGCTGGCGGACAGGTTCGCCGGCTCCCCCCCGGCGACCGGGGCCACCAGGAGGAGGCTCGGCTGATAGAGGTCGTTGGCGTGCAGGTGGCCCACGAAAGCCACCCGGTCGCCTTTGTGCGACCAGGTGGGGGAGCTGTCCGGTCCGGGGGTCTCGGCCAGCCGGCGCAGGCCGCTGCCGTCCGGGTGGACGAGGAAGACGTCGGTGTCGTCGTTGCTGTCCGGGTCGGGGGTGCGGTTGGAGACGAAGGCGATCCAGCGGCCGTCCGGCGACCAGCGCGGCGAGGCGTCGTCGGCCGGGCCGTCGGTGATGCGGACCGTGTTGCCCCCGTCGGCCCCCTCGGCGGAGACTACCCACAGGTGCTGGCGCTGGGTCTCCAGGAAGCCCTCGCCGTCGCGCTGGATGAGGCTGCGCTGGATGACGATCGGCGCCGCCTCGCTCTCGCGCAACTGCCGCTTCGGCTGCGGCCCGTGCGGCGCGGCCACCGATACCGCCGCCGTCGAGGTCTCGGGGTCGTTCTGGACGAAGACGAAGCGCTTGCCGTCCGGCGACCAGTCGAACTCCAGGACCCCTTCCGCGACGTGGGTCACCTGCTTCGGCCAGCGCGCGCCCGGCCGGCCGACGAAGATCTGCGGTCCCTCTCCGCGGTCGGAGAGGAAGGCGAGGAGGTGGCCGTCGGGCGAGAAGCGGGGCTTCTCGTTGTCCTCCTCCCGCTTCCCTACCCGGCGCGGCTCGCCGCCGTCGACGGTCGTCAGGTAGAGCCGGCTCTTGAAGGAGTCGCTGTCCGGATCGGGGATGGCGAGCGTGTAGGCGAGGGTCTGGCCGTCGGGCGAGGGCTCCAGGGCGGTCACCTCGTGGACCGACCAGGTGTCCTCGGGGAGCATGCCGCGCCGCGCCGCCGGCCGCTGCGCCGGTGCTGCGGCCCGGAGCACCGCCCCCACCGCGGCCAGGACCAGGACCACCAGGGCGGCTCCGGCCACTGCCTTCTGGATGCGATTCACGTGGGTCTCTCTTCGAGTCGTCGACGGCGGGAGGATCTCTGTGCCGCGCCATTGTATCCTGCCTCTATACTTGCCGGCGATCGACGACGAGGAGCTTCCCATGCGATTGGTCCCGCGTTTCACCCTGGCGGCCCTCGGGCTCGCCCTGGCTCTTCCCCCCGCCCTGGCGGCTCCCGCTCCGGCGATCTCGCCGGCCCCGCTCTCCCCCGAGCAGGCGCTCGCCCGCCGCCAGCTGGCCGACCTCCGCGCCTCCCCGGGGGGCGAGCGGGTGACTTTCACGGTCACCGAGCCGCCCTCCGGCGAGCGCGCCCGCCGGCACGTCTGGGTGCTCGACGTCAAGAGCCGCGCGGTCCGCCAGCTCACCAACTCGGCCAAGTCCGAATGGTCGGCCCGCTGGTCGCCGGCCGGCGGCTGGCTCGCCTTCCTCTCCAACCGCGGCGAGCACACCGAGCTCTGGCGCCTGGCCCTTGACGGCGGCGAGGCGGTGCGGGTGGCCGACCTGAAATCGGACGTCGCCGGCTTCGAGTGGTCGCCCGACGGCAAGCAGCTGGCGGTGCTCGCCCCCGAGCCCAAGCCCGAGGCGGAGGAGAAGCGGGAGAAGGAGAAGGACGACGCGCAGGTGGTCGACGTCGACGATCGCCCGGCCTGCCTCTGGCTGGTCGACGCCGAGTCCGGCAAGGCGCGGCAGCTCACCTCGCCGCCCTGGCGGATCGCCGAGGTCCAGTGGGCGCCCGCCGGCGACCGGCTCTACGTCGCGGCGACCGACCGCCCCGCCCTCGACCAGTGGACCGACCGCCTCTTCGCCGTCGACGCGAAGAGCGGCAAGCTGGACCCGCTCGCCACCCCCAAGGGGCCGTTCGGGGATCTCCGGATCTCGCCTTCCGGCCGCTCCCTCGCCTACCTGGGCTCCCGGGGCGACGGCCCGAGCCCCCACGACCTCTTCCTCCAGCCGCTCGATCCGTCGGGGAGCCCGGCGAAGAACCTGACCGGCGCCGGCCTCGACCGCCCGGTGGACGCCTTTGAATTCCGCGACGGCTCCCACCTCGTCGCCCTGGCCGAGGTGGGCTTCGGCGACCGCCTCTACGACCTCTCCCTGGGAGAGGGTGCGGCTTCCGCCGCTCCCAAAATCGAGGCCCGGCCCGAGCTGGCGACGCCGCCCGAGGGCTTCGCCCTCCTGCCCGACGGCGGCCTGGCCCTCGTCGCCGAACGGATGGCCGAGCCGGCCGAGATCTGGCTCGCCGCGCCCGGCAAGGCGCCCGAGAAGGTCACACACCTGAACGAGAGCGCGGCCGCCCTGCCGGCGGTGGCGCCCGAGCTCGTGCGCTACAAGAGCTTCGACGGCCAGGAGATCGAGGGGGCGATCCTGAAGCCGGCGAGCTGGAGCGCCGGGAGCCGGCTGCCGCTCGTCGTCCTCGTCCACGGCGGCCCCACCGGCCGCTGGCGGGATCGCTTCGAGTCCTGGGGCCAGCTCCTGGCCGCCCGTGGCTTCCTCGTCTTCTATCCCAATCCCCGCGGCTCGTCCGGCTATGGCCACGCCTTCCTGGCGAGCAACCGCGCCGACTGGGGCGGCGGCGACTACAAGGACATCATGGCTGGGGTCAACGTCCTGGTACAGCGCGGCCTCGCCGACCCCGACCACCTGGGCATCGGCGGCTGGTCCTACGGCGGCTACATGGCCGCCTGGGCGATCACCCAGACCCCGCGCTTCAAGGCGGCGGTGGCCGGCGCCGGCTTGAGCGACCTGGCGAGCGAGTTCGGCACCGAGGCGGGCTCGGCCTACGACGAATGGTTCTACGGTCTCCCCTACGAGCACCTGGACCGCTTCCAGAAGAGCTCGCCCATCACCCACGTCAAGAACGCCAAGACTCCCACCCTCCTCCTCCAGGGCGAGGCGGACACCACCGACCCGGTCGGCCAGAGCCAGCAGCTCTATCACGCGCTCAAGCGCTACGGCGTGCCGACCCAGCTCGTCCTCTATCCGCGCGAGGGCCACGGCCTGCGCGAGGAGAAGCACCTGCTCGACCGGTTGAACCGGGTGGTGGCCTGGTATGAGAAGTATTTGAAGTGAGGGGGAATCCGGACCTCCCGGCCGCGCTTCAGCTCATCCGGGGCAAACCGAAGAGGTTGACCAGGACCTCGTAGACGTCCAACTTGAAGTCCACCTTCTTCTCCTCGCTCTCGACCAGGTCCTTCTGCTCGGCGGTGAGGACGCCCAGGATGCGCGCGGTGGTGTTGATGCGCAGGGCGACCAGCTGGGCGGCCTGCCCGGAGATGCGCCCCAGGATCTGCTGCCGGGCGGCCTCGTCGGTCTTCCGGGCGAGCAGGTGCTCGCGCACCTGCCGGATCCCCTTGCCGAGCTCCAGGGTGATCGGTGCCACCTTGGCCTTGGTGTCCGCGAGGATGGCGTCGATGGCCTTCTTCTGCGGCTCGCTGAGCTCGGACGCCTTGGGCAGGGCGGCGGGGGGTGGGGCCTGCGCGGCGGCGATTCCGGCGATCCCCAGGAAAGCGAACAGGAGCAGCCAGGCACGGTAGTGGATTTTGGGCTTCATGCGGAGAGCCTACCAGGACCGGCCGGACAGGGGGGGACTAACCCCATAGGCGCTAACTTTGGCTCCGAGCGGCGACACAAACCCGAGGAAAGTCCTCCGGGAGACCTCCGGGAGCTTCCAAAACCTCTCCGGAAGCCTCCGGGACCGCTGAAAAGTCTTCCGGCACCCGTGGAAAGTCGTCCAGAGCCTCTCCGGGAGATTCCGGACGGTCTCCGGGAGCTTCCCGAGTCCCTCCAGACGCTTCCAGGACCTCTCCGGGAGGATCCAAACCACCTCCGGACGCTTCCGGAAACCCTCCGGACGCTTCCAGAAGCCCTCCGGGAGCTTCAAAAACCGTGGAAAGTCTTCCCGGAAGCGAGGAAAGTCACTTTCCACGCCCGAAAAGTCGAGCTGCATGCATGGAAAGTAAAATACCACGCATGAAAAGTCTTCCCGGACACGTGGAAAGTTACTTTCCATGGATGAAAAGTCGACCCGCACGCGTCAGAAGTCGAGCCGGACGGATCAAAAGTCGACCCGGAGGCGTAGAAAGTCGACCCGGAGAGGTGCTGGAAGACTTTCCACGCGTTGTCGAGGACTTTCCACAGGTTCCCGAGGACTTTGGAGGGATTCCGGCGGACTTTTCCGAGGGACTAGCCCCCTCCCGCCCCCTCGAGCAGACGCGCGAGCTGGCGCAGGCGCTCCTCGGAAGCGTCGGAGACCGCCCAATAGGTCATGCCGGACTGCGACCAGTGGACGAGGTGGAAGCCCTGGCGGGTGAAGGCGACGGGATCGGGGCCGGAGCGGTCCGGGGTGTAGGAAGTGGGCCAGGTGAAGACGTTGATGGTGTGGCGGTCGGCGCCGTAGACCAGGGCCGCCACCGGGTGGCCGCCGAGGTAGTCGAGGCGGCCGCCGAGGAGGGGGAAGCCGTGGCCGGCGAGGTCGACGACGAGCGGCGCGTAGTCGAGCTTGCCGGCGAACCAGGGTTTGACCGTGTGCTGGTCGGTCGACACCACGTCGGCCGGCCGGCCGGCGAGGAGCGAGCGGACATGGCTCGTCACCACCTCCTGGGCGAGGTCGGGGCCGGGCCGCGGCCCGAAACGTCCGAGGCTGAAGGAGAGGACCGCCACCAGGAGCAGGGTGGCGAGGGCCGGGAGCGCCGGAAACGCCCGAAGCCGCCAGGCCGGCCGGGGGGGGACGGCCGGCCTGGCGTTCCGCGCGGCGCCGC
>DASQPA010000611.1:0-34363 GCA_035644215.1 Thermoanaerobaculia bacterium | reverse complement strand
TCCGGAGCAGGAGACCGAGCAGTTGGCCTACAACGTCGCGGCACGCCGGAATCCCCAGACCAGTGCCGTGGAGAACCTCGAGATCCTCTTCTTCACCCGCTGGTTGCTCAAAGACGGCAGGCAGCAGTTCCATGGCCTGGGCGAGCTGTTCGCGGAACCGGGCGCAGCCGTTCACGCGTAGCCGGCGTTTCAGCAATCTCCTGGAGAACGAGCCGAGGCCGGGCAGGTAGGGCAGAGCTGGCGCTGGAAAAGGTTTCGGGCGCGCCCAAAATCCTTCCGGACGCCCGGAAACCATTCCGGGCGCTCCCAAAACCGTTCCGGATGCTCCGGAAACAGTTTCGGAGCGGCCAATACACCTCCAGAACTTCCCAATACACATCCGGGAGCTCCCGATACACATTTGGAGCTTCCCGATACACATCTGGAAGCTCCGAAAGTCTTTCCGGAGGTCCGGAAATCGTTTCGGAGGCTCCGAAAGTCGTTCCGGAAGCTCCGGAAGACGTTTCGGAGCTCCGGAAGAGCTTCGGGAAGGTCCGGATGTGTATCCGGACCCTACAAAAGGTGTAGGGGCAGCTTCCGGAGACGTTCCGGGAGGAGCCGGAGGCGTTTTAGAAGGCACCGAAGGGGTTCGGGAACGGTCCGGAGGCGTTCCGGAAACTCTCGGACGAGCTCCGGACGCCCCGGAATCCCTGGGCTTCATCCTTCAGAACAGGTACGTCAGCCCGACGTTTGCGACCGCCTTCTCCTTCTGGTCGCCGTGCAGGTTGCTGGCGATCGGGAGCTGCGCCGAGAGGCGGCCCACCATCCCCTTGCCGAAATCCCAGGAGAGGTGCGGCGTGACGTAGAGCACCGTCCCCCCGGTATTGGGATCGAGGAGGCCGGTGGCGTCTAAGCGGTCGCGGTCGGCGTTCCTGAAGTTGAGCTCGACGATACCGTCGAGCCGCTCGCCGATCCGGTGCTCGTAGCCGGCGTTGGCGATCGAGACGTTGCCGTAGCGGTAGCCGAAATCGTTGCTCCCGGTGCGGCGCAGCTGGGTCGACCCGAAGACCGAGGAGCGCGAGTCGAGCAGGTAGAAACCCGAAAGGCCGAAGAAGACGTCGGTCGAGCCGGTGCCGGCCTGCAGGTGCTCGTCGAGGCGCTCTCCTCCTGCCGTCAGGTCGTTCCTGCCCCAGTTGGTCTTGACCCCGCCGAGGACCGAGACCCAGGCGCGCTTGCCCAGGCCGGGGGCGAAGTTCGAGGACCATAGGCGGAAGAGCCCGTAGAGCTCGGGATCGGCGAGGTCGCGCGAGGTCTGGATGCTCTCCTCGGCGGTCAGCCGGCGCGAGGTCCAGGGGAGGCGGGCGACGAGGTTCGCCCGGTCGGCGAAGGCGTAGGAGAGGGTGGTGGTGAAGCGGTTCTCGACCTGGCTCTCGCGCGACGGCGCGGCTTCGTCGCGCGCGGCGAGCCGGGTGCCGTTCGTCACGGTGGAAACGGCGGCGCCGGGCTCGAAGACCCCCTGCTCCTTTTCGAAGCGCTCCCAGTCGAGGGCGACGCGGAAATTCCCCGAGGCGTAAACGTCGGTGCCCAGGGCATTGAAAGTGGGATCGCCGCAGCGGCAGATCGAGCAGGCGCCGGCGGGGGAGGGGGCGAGGCAGCAGGCGGCGACGGCCAGCGCCGCGCAGCACGACCCGAAACGGGATGACGACATGGGAAGATCTCCTTCCTCAACAGTGGTCGATCGGTCTGCCGCGAAGCGGCAGGCGGCTCAGGCGACCTGGAGAGGACGGAGGAGGCGGGGAGGGGGTGTTTCGGGGCTGGCGCCGGGAGCGGAGGCGAGGAGGAACGCCGCCTCTGGCAGCCGCGCCGTACGGCTGGAGACGAGGACGGCTCCCGGCCGCGGATCGACCGCGGGACGGGGAGAGAGCTCCGGGTGCTGGTGAACGACGGCGAGATCCCCCCCGGCCGGCCGCAGAGAGCAGGGACCGGCGCCGCTCCCGTGCAGGGCACAGGCGGCCCCGGTCCTGCCGGCCCCCCCGGGCATCATGGGACAGCAGGGCCGGGCGGCGGGGCGGGCGCAGCAGGCGGCGCGGCCCGCACCGCCGGCCAGGGCTGGACCGGCCAGCAGGCAGAGCGCGAGAGCGACCGTCGGGAGCTTGCGCCAGAGCATCATCGGTATTCTAGACCCGAATCGGAGAAGATAATTCCCACGATCGGATTTGTCCTCCAAGGAGGACGGCGGGAGAGTCGCTGGCATCGTCCTTGCTCTCTTTTGGGGGTAGGAGCACCCCCCTCGAAGGAGGAACGAACCATGTACGCCAAATACGCCAAGACCCTGATCCTCGCCGCCGGGCTGACCCTTCTGGGTTCCACCCCCGCGGCCTGGGCGCAGTACCGAAGCTACGACCGACCCTATTCGACCTACGACCAGAACTACGGCCAGATGGCGCGCGCGGCGCACGAGATCCAGGAGACCGCCGCGACGATCAGCTACCAGGCATTCCGCAACAACCGCCGGCCGGACGACGACGAGGCGCAGGCGCTCGACCGCCTGCGCGAGCTGAGCTCCCAGGCCCGCCACTACCAGTGGGAGGTCGGGCGCTTCCGGCAGGACCCGCAGCAGACGATGGCCGACTTCCAGGTCCTGGCCAATACCTTCGACGCCGCGGCGGACGCCCTGGCCAACCTCCCCAGCCGCCCCTACGTCGAACGCGGCATGAGCCGCATCGCCCTGTACCTGGACCAACTGGCGCCGTACTACGGGCAGTCCGGTGACTTCCGGATCCGCTTCAACGACCGCGTCCGTTAATCGCGCTCCTCAACGATAGCCCGGCCGGCTCGGCCGGCCGGGCTCCTCCGGTCGCCCGGAATTCGAGTGGATGTCGCGACATTAAAATGCTCACAGAGCATAGAAAATCGACGAAAAAACGACTCTCTGTCCATAGCAGTCCGCAGCATAAAGGCGCTTGACTTCTTGCCGTATCTGCATACCATTGCCGCCCCTGCGTGCCGCACCGACGACCCTTCCGCTCGACCTTCGCCCGGGTTGTCCCGTTTTCCGCGCCGCCGCCACTTTAAGGGTAAGGACGGGGATCGCGAAGGAGACGCGGTTCTCGTCCGTCGGTTCTTCCAATGGAATGGAATACTGTCGTTCTCTCGTTCACCTGGCTGCCCGAGCAGTTGTGACGGTTAGCTGCAATTGATGAATCCCTTTCGAGCCGGATGGTCAGGGCGCCTGTGGCGCTCAAGAGGGGGAAATATCGCCGGAGAGCTTGCCGTTCAAAAGCGTTCCGGTGAGGCGAGAGCCTAGCGGAAAAAACGTCAACCGATAGTAACGACAAGATTTGATCGAAATAGCCGAAGCGTGATTTATCGATGAGCAATTCTCCCAAGCGAGCGACCGACCTCACCCCGGAGCAGTTGTCCCGTCTGGTGATGGCGCGGAAGCGGAAGCAGGAGGCGGCACCGGCCTCGGGCAGCGAGCCGATCGAACGCCGTGCCGCCCAGGGACCTGCCCCGCTCTCCTTCGCCCAGCAGCGGCTCTGGCTGCTCGACCAGCTGGAGCCCGGCAACGCCGCCTACAACCTGAGCTTCCCGGCCGGGCTCCTGGGAGACTTGGACGCCGCGGCGCTGGCCCGGTGCCTGACCGAGATCGTCCGCCGGCACGAGGCGTTGCGCACCCGCTTCGCCGTCCTCGACGGCTCGCCGGTGCAGGTGATCGAAGAGGCGGCGCCCTTGCAGCTGTCGCGCCTCGACCTCTCGGCGCTTCCTTCCGAGGTCGGCCGGCGGGAGTCGCAGCACCTGGCCACGGTCGACTTCACCACCCCGTTCGATCTCGCCCGCGGGCCGCTCATGCGGGCCGCTCTCGCCAGCCTGGGGGAGCGGGAGCACCTGCTCCTCCTCTCGATCCATCACGTCGTCTCCGACGGCTGGTCGTTCGGGATCTTCTTCGCCGAGCTCTCCGCTCTCTACAGCGCCTTCGTCGCCGGCCGGCCGTCGCCTCTCCCCGAGCTGCCGATCCAGTATGCCGACTTCTCCCGCTGGCAGCGCGAGTGGCTGCGCGGCCCGGCGCTCGAGGAGCAGCTGGCCTACTGGAGGAAGCAGCTCGCCTCTGCCGCGCCGGCCCTGGAGCTGCCCACCGACCGCCTGCGGCCCGCGGTGCAGACCCACCGCGGCGCCCACCTGCCGCTCAGGATCGCGGGCGATTTGTCGCTGGCCCTCAAGGAGCTGTCGCGGCGCGCCAAGGCGACCCTCTTCATGACCCTGTTCGCGGGGTTCACGGTCCTCCTCCACCGCTGGGCGGGGCAGGACGACGTCGTCGTCGGCGCGCCTTCGGCCGGGCGGCGGCGGGTCGAGACCGAGGGGTTGATCGGCTTCTTCCTGAACACCCTGGTGCTGCGCACCGACCTCTCGGGGAACCCCGACTTCCTCACCCTCCTCGGCCGCGTCCGCGAGGTCATCCTGGCGGCCTACAGTTACCAGGAGGTGCCGTTCGAGAAGCTCCTGGAGGAGCTGCAGCCGGAGCGCCAGCTCAGCCGGTCACCGTTCTTCCAGGTGCTCTTCAACATGATCACCCTGCCGGCGCAGCGCCTCGAGCTGCCGGGCCTGACGGTCGCGCCGCTGCCGATGGTCGAGCCGCTCTCCAAGTTCGACTTCACGCTCTACGTCGAGGAGCGGGAGGGGGAGATCCGCGGCAACCTGGTCTACAACGTCGACCTCTTCGACCGCTCCCGCATGGTCGCCCTGCTCGCCGGCTTCGAGCACCTCCTCGCCCAGGCCGTGGCCGCGCCGGAGACGCCGATCGAGGCCCTGTCGCTGGTCGCTCCGGAAACCGCGGGGCTCCTCCCCGATCCCCGCCGGCCGCTGCCCGAAAGCGCCTGGCCCGGCCCGGTCCACGGCCGGGTCCCCCTCCACGCCGCGGAGGCCGCCTCCCGCCTGGCGGTGGCGGACGCCGGCGAGAGCTGGACCTACGGCGAGCTCGAAGCGCGCGCCAACTCGCTGGCGCACCGGCTGCTCGCGGCCGGGGTCGGGCAGGGCGAGGCGGTGGCGATCTACGCGCATCGCAGCGCCTCTCTCCCCTGGGCCGTCCTCGCCACTCTCAAGGCGGGGGCCGCGTTCCTGATCCTCGATCCCGCCTACCCGCCGGCGCGGCTCGCCGAGTACCTGGAGATCGCCCGGCCGGCGGCCTTCCTGGCCCTCGCCCAGGCCGGGGCGCCGGCGGCGGAGGTCGAGGCGGCCCTCGCCGCCCTGCCCCTTCGCCTGCGGCTGACCCTGCCGCCGCGCTCGGTCGCGGCGGCGACCGGCTTCCTGGCCGATCTGCCGGCCGGCGATCCCGGCGTCCCGGTAGGGCCGGACGACGTCGCCTGCATCACCTTCACCTCCGGCTCGACGGGCCGGCCCAAGGGGGTGCTGGGCCGCCACGGCCCGCTGTCGCAGTTCCAGCCCTGGTGGGCGGAGCGCTTCGCGCTCACCGCGGCGGACCGCTTCGCCATGCTGTCGGCGCTCTCCCACGACCCGCTGCAGAGAGACGTCCTCACCCCGCTCTGGCTGGGGGCCGAGCTCCGCATCCCCGATCCGGAGCGCCTCGGCGAGCCCGGCTGGCTGGCCGGCTGGGCGGCGCGGGAGGCGGTCACCGTCCTCCACCTCACCCCGGCGATGCTGGAGATCCTGACGACGGTCGCAACCGGGGTGGGGCCGGCGCCGCTCCCGGCCCTGCGCCGCGCCTTCGTCGTCGGCGACCTGCTGAAACGCAGCGAGGTGGAGCGCCTGCAGGCGCTCGCCCCGGCCCTCCTCGCGGTCAACCTCTACGGCTCGACCGAGACCCAGCGCTCGGTCGCCTACTCCGTCGTGCCCCGCCGGGGGGAGGGGCCGGCCGGCCGCGAGGTCCTGCCGCTGGGGCGCGGCATCGAAGGGGTGGAGCTGCTGGTCGTCAATCCCGTCTCCGGTCTCCTCGCCGGAATCGCCGAGGTCGGGGAGATCCTGGTGCGCAGCCGTGGGCTGGCGCGCGGCTACCTGGGAGACGAGGCGGCGATCGGGGCGAGCGCGGCGCGCTTCCTGACGAACCCCTTCCGCGCCGATGCCTCCGATCCCGCCGATCGCGTCTACAAGACCGGCGACCTCGGCCGCTACCGGCCGGACGGCGAGGTCGAATTCGCCGGCCGCGTCGACCAGCAGCTGAAGATCCGCGGCTTCCGCATCGAGCCGGGGGAGATCGAGGCCGCCCTGCGCCGCCATCCGGCGGTCCGCGAGTGCGTCGTCGTGGCCCGCGGGGAGGGGGTGGGCCGGCGCCTCGCCGCCTATGCCGCGCCGCGCGAGGGGATCTCTCCGGTTCCGGCGCGCGACCTGCGCGCCTTCCTCGTCGCGCTCCTGCCCGACTCCATGGTGCCGGCGGACTTCGTCTGGCTCGACGCGCTGCCGATGACGCCGACCGGGAAGATCGATCGCCGCGCCCTCCCGGCGCCGGCCGCGCCGGCGGGGGAGGGGGAACGGGCCGCCGCGCCGCGCAACCCGACCGAGGAGCTGCTGGCCGGGATCTGGCTCGAGCTCCTGGGCGGCGGTGTCGCCGGAGGGATTGGCGTCGGGGGCGGGATCGGGATCGACGACAACTTCTTCGCCCTGGGCGGACACTCGCTCCTCGCCACCCGGGTGCTGTCGCGCATCCGCGAGGCCCTGGGGGTCGAGATCCCCCTGCGCGCCCTGTTCGAGGCGCCGACGATCGCCGGCCTCGCCCTTGCGGTCGAGCGTGGCCGCGGCGCGCTCTCCCCGTCCGGCCCCCCGCTCCCGCCCCTCCTGCCGCTGCCGGCGGCAGAGCGCGGCTCCGCGGGGCCGGGGCTCCCGCTCTCCTTCGCCCAGCAGCGGCTCTGGGTGCTCGATCAGCTGGAGCCGGGGAGCTTCGCCCAGAACCTGTCGGCGGCGGTGCGCCTCCACGGCGCCCTCGCGGTCGGGGCGCTGGCGCGCGCCGTCGGCGAGATCGAACGCCGCCACGAGGCGCTGCGCACGATCTTCGTCCAGGCGGGTGACGAGCCGCGCCAGGTCGTCGTCCCGGCCGCGCTCGCGCCGCTCCCGGTGGTCGATCTGGCCGCCCTGCCGGCGGCGCCGCAGGGCGCCGAGGTCGAGCGGCTCGCCGCCGCCGACGCGCGCCGCCCCTTCGAGCTCGCCCGCGGGCCGCTGTCGCGCACCACCCTCCTGCGCCTCAGCGCCCCGGAGCACGTCCTGCATGTCCTGCTCTTGGCCACCCACCACATCGTGACCGACGGCTGGTCGATGGGCATCTTCACCCGCGAGCTGAGCGCTCTCTATGCGGCCTTCGCCGCGGGGGAGCCCTCGCCGCTCCCCGACCTCGCCGTCCAGTACGGCGACTTCGCGGTCTGGCAGCGCCGGTGGCTCGCCGGCGAGGTGCTCACCCGCCAGCTCGACTACTGGCGCGGCCACCTCGCCGGTGCGCCGCCGTTTCTCGCCCTGCCCACCGATCGCCCGCGGCCGCCGGTCGAGAGCCACCGCGGCGCGCGCCGCTATCGGACGCTGCCGCGGGAGCTGGCCGCGGCGCTCGCCGCCGGCAGCCGTCACCAGGGCGTGACCCTGTTCATGACCCTCCTCGCCGGCTTCGCCGCCCTCCTCGCCCGCTACAGCAACGAGGACGACCTGGTGATCGGCACCCCGATCGCCAACCGCTCTCGCCGCGAGTTGGAGGACCTGATCGGTTTCTTCGCCAACACGCTCGCCCTGCGCGCCGATGCCGCCGATGCCGCCGGCGATCCGTCCTTCGCCGCGCTCGCCCGCCGGGTGCGCGAGACGGCGTTCGGCGCCTACGCCCACCAGGACCTCCCCTTCGAGCGGCTGGTCGACGAGCTGCAGCCGGAGCGGGACCTCGGCCATGCGCCGATCTTCCAGGTCCTCTTCATCCTGCAGAACGCGCCGCCGCCGCTCCTCGCGCTGGGCGACCTCCGCTTCAGCGCCATGGAGGTCCCCACGGGCAAGGCGCAGTTCGATCTCACTCTGACCCTGGTCGAGATCGAGGGCGAGCTGCTCGCCCGCCTGGAGTACGCGACCGACCTCTTCGAGGCCGCCACCGCCGAACGCCTCCTCGGCCACTACGAGACGCTTCTCGCCGGCGCCATGGCCCGGCCGGAGGGCCGGCTGTGGGATCTGCCCCTGCTCTCGGCCGTCGAACGACAGGAGCTTCTCGCCGCGGCTGGCGAGCCCCCGGCTCCCTTCCCGGCGGACGCCACCATCGACGATCTCTTCCTGGCGAGCGCGCGGCGCGCGCCGGAGGCCGTGGCGATCACCTTCCAGGGGGAGAGTTGGCAGTATGGGGAGCTGGCCGCCGCGGTCGAACGGCTCGCCCGGCACCTGGTGGAGCGGGGGGTGGGGCCGGAGGTCCGGGTGGGGCTCTGCGCCCGGCGCTCGCCCGCCCTGCTGGTCGGTCTCCTCGCCGTGCTCCGGGCCGGCGGCGCCTACGTGCCGCTCGATCCGACCCATCCGCGGGAGCGGCTCGCCCACGTCCTGGCGGATTCCGGCGTCGCCGTCCTCTTGACCGAGAGCGCTCTCCTCTCCGCCTTGCCACCGCTGCCCGCCGGAGCCCAGGTCGTCGATCTCGACGGAGATCTGCCGGTGCCGGCGGGGGACGAGCCGGGCGCTCTGCCGCGGCGGGCCGGGCCGGAAAATCTCGCGTACGTCCTCTACACCTCGGGTTCGACGGGCCTGCCCAAGGGGGTCGCGGTGCGCCACCGCGGGGTGGTCAACTACCTGACCGCCATGGCCCGCCGCCCCGGTCTCACGGCGGGCGACGCCATGCTCGCCCTCACCACCCTCTCCTTCGACATCGCGGTCACCGAGCTCCTGCTCCCCTTGGCGGTGGGGGCGCGGATCGCGCTGCTCGACCGGGAGACCGCGGCGGACGCGGCGCTCCTCGCCGCGGCGATCGAGACCTCCGGCGCCACCGCGATGCAGGCCACCCCCGCCACCTGGACCCTGCTCCTCGAAGGCGGTTGGAACGGGCGGCCGGGGCTCACCGCGCTCTCCGGCGGCGAGGCCCTGCCGCGGCCCCTGGCCGACCGTCTCCTGGCGCGGGTCGGGGCGCTGTGGAACGTCTACGGCCCCACCGAGACGACGGTCTGGTCGGCGCTCCAACCGCTCCATCCGATCGCTCCGATCGCTCCGATCGCTCCGGGAGCGCCGGACGAGAGCCCGGTGTCCATCGGCCGGCCGCTCGCCAATACGACGATCCACCTGCTCGACCGGGCCGGCGGCCTGACGCCACCGGGGGTGCCAGGCGAGCTCGCGATCGGCGGGGAGGGGCTCGCCCGCGGCTATTTCGGCCGTCCCGACCTGACGGCCGAGCGCTTCGTCCCCGACCCCTTCGCTGCGGTCCACCGCGAACCGGGGGGGCGGCTCTACAAAACCGGCGACCTCGCCCGCCGCCGGCCGGACGGCGACCTCGACTTCCTCGGCCGCCTGGACCACCAGGTCAAGGTGCGCGGCTTCCGCATCGAGCTGGGGGAGATCGAGGCGGTCCTCGCCCGCCATCCGGGGATCGCCCGGGCTGCCGTGGTGGTGCGCGAGGCGGCTCCCGGAGAGCGCCGGCTGGTCGCCTTCTTCGCCGCCGAGGGGGGAGTCGAAGGGACCGGCGACGTGGTCGCCGAGCTGCGCTCGGCGCTCGCGGAGCGCCTCCCCGAGTACATGATCCCGGCGGCCTTCGTGGCGCTCGCCGCCCTGCCGCTCACCCCCAACGGCAAGGTCGATCGTCGCGCCCTCTCCCGCCTCGGGGCGGAGCTGGCGCCCGACCGTGCCGCGATCGGTGGCGGCGAGTACGTGGCGCCGCGCAACGCGACCGAGGAGATCCTCGCCGGGCTCTGGGCCGAGGTGCTGGGCCTCGAACGGGTGGGCGTCCTCGACAACTTCTTCGCCCTGGGCGGCGACTCGATCCTCGTCATCCGGACCGCCTCGCGCGCCCGCCAGGCGGGCCTCCGCTTCACCCCCCGCCAGCTGTTCCAGAACCAGACCGTCGCCGCGCTCGCGAATGTCGCGAATATTGCCGGCGCGGCGGAGCCTCCGGCCCCTCCGACTCCCCGCGAGACTCCGCGCTCCGAGGGCGCTTTCACCCCCTCCCACTTCCCGGCGGCGGGGCTCGCTCAGAACGAGCTCGACGACCTGCTCGCCGAGCTGGCGGTCGACTCCTAGGAGATCCTCGGGTGGCCAAAATCAAACAGGAGTGGGGCTCGCGCCTGAGGATCGCGCCGGCGCCGCCAGCCCCGCCGACCCCGCCGGAACCGCCGTCCGTCCCGGCGCTCTCGGCCGCCCTTAGGCATCAGCTCCTCTGGGAGTGGTGCGACACGGCGGTAGAGATCCCTGCCGGGCGGCTCGTTCCCACGCTGGTGGCCGAATCGTCCCGCCGCAGCCCCGACGCGGTGGCGATCGTCCAGGGAGAGCGGCGGCTGTCCTACGGCGAGCTCGGCCGGCGGGCGAACGGCCTGGCGCGTCTCCTCCGCGCCGCCGGTGTGGGGCCGGACGTGCCGGTCGCCCTCTGCGCCGAGCGCTCGATCGAGCTGGTGATCGGGCTCGCCGCGGTCTTCGCGGCGGGCGGCGCCTACGTTCCTCTCGATCCGTCCTATCCGGCCGAGCGCCTGGCCTTCCTCCTCGCCGACTGCGCCGCGCCGGTGCTGCTCGCCGATGCCAGCCTGCCGGCTCACCTGCCGATCGGCGGTGTCCTGGTCCTGCGCCTCGACGCTCCCGTCGTCTCGGGGCCGTTGGCGATGTCGGCGATACCGGCGATGCCGGAGGTGACGGCGGAGAACCTGGCCTATGTGATCTACACCTCGGGGTCGACGGGAACGCCCAAGGGAGTCGAGATCGGGCATGGCGGTCTGCTCAACCTGGTGCGCTGGTATCTCGCCGAGACCGCGGCCGGTGGTCGCGACCACTTCACCCTGGTGGCGGGAACGGCCTTCGACGCGACGGTCGTCGAGATCTGGCCCTGCCTGGTGGCGGGAGCGAGTCTCCACATTCCGGACCCGGAGACGCGGGTCGCGGCGCCGCGGCTGATCGACTGGCTGGCGCGGGAGGGCGTCACCATCGCCTTCGCGCCCACGCCGCTGGCCGAGGCGATGCTCGTGGAGCCGTGGCCGGAGCGCATCGCCTTGCGCGTCCTGCTCGCCGGCGGCGATCGCCTGCGCCTGCGCCCGGCCCCGTCCCTGCCCTTCACCCTCCTCAACAGCTACGGGCCGACCGAGATCACGGTCATCGCCACCTGCGGCCGGGTGAGGCCGATGGGGAAAGGGAGCGGCAACCCGTCGCTCGGGCGGGCGCTCGACAACGTCTGGATCCACCTGCTGCAACCGGACCTCCGCGCCGTGCCGCCCGGCGAGGTGGGGGAGATCTGGATCGGCGGCGTCGGCCTGGCCCGTGGCTACCATGGACGGCCCGACCTCACGGCCGAGAGGTTCTGTCCCGACCCCTGGGCCGCCGTTAAGGGAACGCCGGGAGCCCGGCTCTACCGGACCGGCGACCTCGCCCGCCACCTGCCCGACGGCAAGCTCGACTTCCTCGGGCGGGTCGACCACCAGATCAAGCTGCGGGGCTTCCGCATCGAGCTGGGGGAGATCGAGGCGGCGCTCCTCGCTCACCCCGGGGTGCGGGAGGGGAGCGTGATCGCCCTGGGCGAGGGACCGGACGCGCGGCTGATCGCCTTCTTCGTGCCCACGGAGTCAGGGTCCCCGGGGACGCCGGAGCTGCGCGCAGCGTTGAGCGCCCGGCTGCCGGAATTCATGCTCCCCGCCGCCTTCGTCCGTCTCCCGGCGCTGCCCTTGACCCCCAACGGCAAGGTGGATCGCCAGGCCCTGGCGCGGCTGGCTCCGGCGCCTGGCGAAGGGAGCCGCGGCGCCTACGTGGCGCCGCGCACGCCGATCGAAGAGGTGCTGGCGGCGACCTGGGAGGAGCTCCTGGGCGTTCCGCGGATCGGTCTCGACGACGATTTCTTCGCCCTGGGCGGTCACTCGCTCTCCGCCATCCGCGTGCTGTCGCGCCTGCACCACGCCTTCGGCGTCAGGCTCGACATGCGGGTCGCCTTCGAGCATCCCACCGTGGCCCGGCTCGCCGCGGCGGTCGAGCGGGCGCGCGGCGAGGAGCGTCCGGCCGCGCCGCTCCTGCGCCCGATGGCGCGCGGGGGAAATCTCCCGCTCTCCTTCGCGCAGCAGCGCCTCTGGTTCCTCCATCGCCTCGACCCGGATTCGGCGGTCTACAACGAAGCTTTCGCCTATCGCCTGGACGGCCGGCTCGATCCCGCGGCGCTGGCCGCCGCCCTGGGGGGGATCGTCCGCCGCCACGAGGCGCTGCGCACGATCTTCCCCGAACGGGACGGCGGCCCGGTGCAGGAGATCCTCCCGCCTGGAGCCTGGGCGCTCCCGGTGATCGATCTCGCGGCCCTCCCCGCCTCGCCGCGTACGGCGGAGGCGGCTCGGCTCGCCGCGGCTGACGCCCGCCGGCCCTTCCGGCTGGACCGCGGCCCGCTCTTCCGCAGCTCGCTCCTGCGGCTCACGGACGCCCTGCACCTCCTGCTCCTCGGCCTTCACCACGCGGTGACCGACGGCTGGTCGATGGGGGTCTTGGCCAAGGAGCTCGGGGCGTTCTATGTCGCCTCTGCGGTCAGAAGCCGCGCGGCACTGCCAAAGCTGCCCGTCCAGTACGCCGACTTCGCTGTCTGGCAGCGCCAATGGCTGGCGGGCGAGGCACTGGCGGCGGCGATCGCCTACTGGCGCCAGCGGTTGGCCGGCGCTCCCGCCCTGCTCGCGCTGCCGACCGACCGGCCGCGGCCGCCCCGGCAGTCGTTCCGCGGCGCCGTCGAGCGGCTGCCCCTGGGGGCCGATCTCACGGCGCGGCTCGCCGCCTTCTGCCGGCAGACCGGCTCGACCCCCTTCCTCGCCGGCCTGACCGTTTTCGCCGGGCTGCTGCAGCGGCTGACCGGCCATACCGACCTCGTGGTCGGCGCGCCCTCCGCCGGCCGGGAGCGGCCCGAACTCCTGGAGCTGATCGGGTTCTTCGTCAATACCCTGGTCCTGCGGGTCGACCTCTCCGGGGAGCCCAGCTTCCTGACGGCGCTCGCCCGGGTGCGCGAATCCACTTTGAGCGCCTACGCGCACTCCGAGCTGCCGTTCGAGCGGCTGGTGCAGGAACTGGCGCCGCAGCGCGACCTTGCCCACGGCCCGCTGTTCCAGGTGACCTTCCAGGTCGAGAGCGCGGGCGGGGAGCGGCGGCTCGCCCCGGGCCTCCAGGCGGAGCGCGCGCAACTGCCGACCGGCACAGCGAAGTTCGACCTCTCGCTGGTGCTCCACGAAGCGGCCTCCGGGCTGACCGCCGAGCTCTCGTACGCCACCGATCTGTTCTTCGCGACCACCGCGCGGCGCTTCCTGGCGCAGCTCGCAAGGCTCCTCGACGGCGCCCTGGCGACGCCCACGGCGCTCCTCTCCGAGCTGCCCCTGCTCGCCGCGGCGGAGCGCCAGCAGCTCCTCCGGGAGTGGGGCGGCACGCCGGCGAGCGGACCCGGCGCAACGCGGATCCCCGATCTCGTCGCCCGGCAGGTCCGGCGCGCCCCGGACGCCGTGGCGGTGGTCCAGGGGGAGCGGCAGCTCTCCTACGGCGAGCTCGCCCGGCGGGCCGGGGGCTTGGCCCGGCTCCTCCGCGCCGCCGGGGTGGGGCCGGAGGTGCCGGTGGCCCTCTGCGTCGAGCGTTCGGCCGAGATGGTGATCGGCCTCGTCGCCATCCTCCAGGCGGGCGGTGCCTACCTGCCGCTCGATCCCGCCTACCCGGCCGAGCGCCTGGCCTTCCTGCTCGCCGACAGCGGCGCGCCGGTGCTGGTGACGACGGAGCGCCTGGCCGCGCTGCTGCCGCCCCACGGCGCCACCGCCCTGCTCCTCGACTCGCCGACGGTGGAACAGGCCCTGGCGCGAGAGATCGACGGCGCTCCTCCCGTCCTTCCCGGGAAGGCGGACCTGGCGTACATCATCTACACCTCGGGGTCGACCGGCACCCCCAAGGGGGTCGAGGTGGGGCACGCCGCCCTCGCCCACCTCGTGCGCTGGTACCGGGCCGAGCTCGGGATCGGGCCGGCCGACCGGGCCACCCAGCTGGCGGGGCCGGCGTTCGACGCCACGGTGTTCGAGATCTGGCCCTGCCTGGCGACCGGGGCGAGCCTCCACGTCGTCGACGACGAGACGCGCGCCGCCGTGCCGCGGCTGATCGACGGGCTGGCCGGCCAGGGGATCACCCTGGCATTCCTGCCCACCCCTCTGCTCGAGGCGGCGCTCGACCTGCCGTGGCCGGAGCGGCTGGCGCTGCGCACCGTGCTCACCGGCGGCGACCGCCTGCATCGCTTCCCGCCCGCGAGCCTGCCGTTCGCCCTGTGGAACTGCTACGGGCCGACCGAGGCCACGGTCCTCGCCACCCGCTCTCCGCTGCCGCCGGAGGGCGAACGGCGCGGCAGTCCGAGCCGTCCGGGCATTGGCCGGCCGATCGGCGGGGCCGCGGTCCATCTCCTCGACCGCGGCTTCCAGCCCGTGCCGTACGGGGTGGTGGGGGAGGTCTGGATCGGCGGGGCCGGCCTCGCCCGCGGCTATCGCGGCCGGCCGGAGCTCACCGCCCTGCGCTTCGCTCCCGATCCCTGGGCGACCGAAAAGGGGGAGCTGGGAGCCCGGCTCTACCGCACCGGCGACCTCGCCCGCTTCCTGCCGGACGGCGAGCTGGAGTTCGTCGGCCGCGCCGACCAGCAGGTCAAGATCCGCGGCTTCCGTATCGAGCTGGGCGAGGTCGAATCGGCGCTCGCCGAGCATCCCGGGGTCCAGGAGGGGGCGGTGATCGTCCGCGGCGAGGGGACGGAGGCCCAGCTGGTCGCCTTCCTCGTGCCCGGCACAGGGGCGCCGCTCCAGGGCGAGGAGCTGCACGGCTTTTTGCGCGCCAAGCTGCCCGATTCCATGGTCCCGTCGGCCTATGTGAGACTCGACCGGCTGCCCCTTACGCCGCACGGCAAGGTGGACCGCCGGGTCCTCTCCGGGCTGGCGCCGGCCCGGGGTGAAGGGAATCCCTACGAGGCGCCGCGCACTCCGCTCGAGGTGACGCTGGCCGCGTCCTGGGCCGAGCTCCTCAGCCTGCCGCGGGTCGGCCGCCACGACAACTTCTTCTCCCTGGGCGGCCACTCCCTGCTCGCCACCCGCGTCCTGGCACGGGTGCGCCAGGCCGCCGGCGTCGAGCTCGGCCTGCGCAGCCTCTTCGAGCAGCCGACGGTCGCCGCTCTGGCGCGCCTGATCGAGAACCAGGGGGGCGGCTTCGTCCCCCCGCCGCTCGTGCCGCAGCCGCGGACCGGGGCGGCGCTGCCGCTCTCCTACGCCCAGCAGCGGCTCTGGTTCCTCGATCGCCTGGACCCCGCCTCGCCGCTCTACAACGTGCCCCTCCGCTATCCCCTGCGGCAGGCGGTCGCCCCGGCGGCGCTCGCCGCGGCCCTCTCCGCGGTCGTGCGGCGCCACGAAGCGCTGCGCACGGTCTTCGCCGAGCCGGAGGGCGGACCGGTGCAGGTGATCCTGCCGCCCACCCCGGTCCCCCTGCCCGTGGTCGACCTCGCCGGCCTCGCCGCGGCGACCCACACCCGGGAAGCGGAGCGGTTGGCCGAGGAGGAGGCCCGGCGCCGTTTCCGGCTCGACCGCGGCCCTCTCCTCGCCGCCCTCCTGCTGCGGCTGGCGAGCGAGGATCACCACCTGCTGCTCAACCTGCACCACATCGTCACCGACGGGTGGTCGATGGACGTCCTGGCGCGGGAGCTCGGGCGGTTCTACGCAGCCTTCGTCACCGGTATCCAGAAGCCTCTGCCACCACTTCCCGTCCAGTATGCCGACTACGCGCTCTGGCAGCTCGGCTGGCTGACCGGCGAGGTGCTCGCGGCACAGCTCGCCTACTGGCGCACCCGGCTCGCCGGCGCTCCCACCGTGATCGAGCTGCCGACCGATCGCCCGCGCCGGGCGGAGACGGCCCTGCGCGGCCGGCGGCACCCGCTGGCGCTCGGCGCGGACCTCGCGGCCGGGCTCCGCGAGCGGTCGCGGCAGAGCGGGGTGACCCTGTTCATGACCCTGCTCGCCGGCTGGGAGGCGCTGCTCGAACGCTACACCGGGCAGAGCGAGCTCCTCGTCGGCTCGCCGGTCGCCAACCGGGATCGGATCGAGACCGAAGAGTTGATCGGCTTCTTCGTCAACACCCTGGTCTTCCGGGCCGACCTGACGGGAGAACCGACCGTCGGCGATCTCCTCGCCCGGGTGCAGCAGGACGCCGTGGCGGCCTTCGCGCACCAGGACCTGCCGTTCGAGAAGCTCGTCGAGGCGCTGGCGCCCTCCCGCTCGCTCTCCCGCGCACCGCTCTTCCAGGTGCTGTTCGCGCTGCAGGGCGCCGCCGAGCCCGCGCCTTCCGGCCTTGTCCTGCGTCCGCAGCCGCTGGACAACGGGACGGTGAAGTTCGACCTCGCCCTCTGGCTGGCCGCGGAGGACTGCGGCTTCTTCGGCGGGCTGGAGTTCCGCTCCGACCTCTTCGACGAGACCACCGTGGCGCGCCTGGCGGGCCACCTCGAAATCCTTCTCGGCGGTCTGGCCAGGAGCGGGCCGGGAGAGCCGGTCTCCGGCCTGCCTCTCCTCTCCGCGCCCGAACGCCGGCAGCTCGTCGGGGAGTGGAACGACACGGCCCTCCCGGGAACGGCCGAGAGCTTCCCGGCACTCTTCGCGCTCCAGGTGGACCACCGGCCGGAGGCCACCGCCCTGGTGCTCGGAGAGGCGCGGCTGAGCTACGGGGAGCTCGACGCGCGGGCGAATCGCCTGGCCCACCGCCTCCGTGCCCTGGGGGTCGGGCCGAACTCCATCGTCGGCCTCTGCCTGCCGCGCTCGTTCGACCTCGTGGTGGGGATCCTGGCCATCGCCAAGGCCGGTGGCGCGTTCCTGCCGCTCGATCCCGCCCACCCGCTGGAGCGCCGGTCCGCCGTGCTGGCGGACGCCAGGGCTGCCCTCCTGGTGGACGCGGCGTTCCTCGCCGGGGAGCGGGAGGCCCTGGCCGGGGAGAGCGCGAGCGATCCGGCGGTGCGGCCGGCCGGGGAGAGCCTGGCCTACGTGATCTACACCTCGGGCTCGACGGGCAAGCCCAAAGGGGTGCTGGTCGAGCACCAGAACCTCGCCGCCGTGCTCCGTGCCAGCCGCCGCGATTTCTCCCTGGCGGCCGACGACGTCATCCCGGTCCTGGCGCCGGCGATCTTCGACATCTTCCTCTTCGAGCTGCTGAGCCCGCTCGCGGTCGGCGGCACGGCGGTCCTCGTGGAGCTCGAGCCGGTTCCCGACCTGGCGGGGCTCGTCCGGCTGCTGGGCCGGGCGACGCGCCTGCACGCGGTGCCCGCCCTGATGCAGCAGCTCGTCGAGCGGGTCCGTGAGGAGGAGGACGGTCCCGGCGTCCACCGCCAGCTGCGGACCTTGTGGACCGGCGGCGACGCGGTGCCGGCCAGCCTCCTGGACGACCTCCGGCGACTCTTCCCCGCGGCCGAGATCCGGGTCCTCTACGGGCCGACCGAGGGGACCATCCTCGCGTCCAGTTACGCGGTGCCCCGGGGGAACGGCTCGTCCCGGTCGCTGCTCGGCAGGGGCCTCTCCGACGTCGTCCTGCGCCTCTACGACCGCCGGGAGACTCACCCCCGGCTGGTCCCCATCGGCGTGCCGGGGGAGATCTGGATCGGCGGCGCCGGGGTGACCCGCGGCTACCTCGACCGTGCCCCGCTCACCGCGGAGCGCTTCCCCTGGATCGACGGCCAGCGCTGGTACCGGTCCGGCGATCTCGCGCGGCGCCTCGCCGACGGCAACCTGGAGTTCCTCGGCCGGACCGACGATCAAGTCAAGGTGCGTGGGTTCCGGGTCGAGCCGGGGGAGATCGAGGCGGTGCTGGCCGGCCACCCGGAGGTGCGGGAGGCGGTGGTCCTGGCGCGGCTCGACGCGGCGGGCGATCGCCGCCTGGTGGCCTCGCTGGTGGCGGCCGCCGGCATCTCGCCGGACCTGGCCGCTCTGCGCGCCCACCTCAAGTCGAAGCTCCCCGACTACATGGTGCCGTCGGCTTTCGTCCTCCTCAACGAGCTGCCGCTGACGCCGAACGGCAAGGTCGATCGGCAGGCGCTGGCGCGGATCGATCCCCTGGAGTCGACGGCGGACCGGCCGGACGCTCACCAGGCGCCCCGCACGCCGGTCGAGCAGGCGCTCGCCGGGCTCTGGTCGGAGCTCCTGGGCCGCGAGCGGGTGGGGATCTGCGAGGACTTCTTCACCCTCGGCGGGCACTCGCTCCTCGCCACGCGGGTACTGGCGCGGGTGCGGCAGCTGTTCGGCGTCGATCTCGGCATCCGCGCGCTCTTCGACACGCCCACGATCGCCGGCCTGGCGCAGGCGGTGGAGCGGGAGCGGGAGAAGGTGTCCGGCGCGGGCGGCCCGGCGAGCCCGGCGCTGGTGCGGGTACCGCGTGGAGCGGGAGTCGAGCTGCCGGCCTCCTTCGGCCAGCGCCGGCTCTGGTTTCTCGATCGGCTGCAGCCGGGCTCGGCGCTCTACAACATGCCGATGGCCTACCGGCTCGAAGGCCCCTGGGAGCCGCGGTTGCTGGCGGCGAGCCTGGAGGAGATCGTCCGGCGGCACGAAGCGCTGCGGACGAGCTTCGCCGAGTCGGCAGACGGCGGTCCGTTGCAGGTGATCGCGCCGGTGGGTCCGGAGCTCCGCCAGGTGGATCTGTCGGGCCTGCTCGGGCCGCGCGGCAGAGACGAGGAGGAGCGCCTGCTCCGCACCGAGGCGCGGCGTCCGTTCGACCTGGCCAAGGGGCCGCTCCTGCGCCTCGTCCTGCTGCGCTGGTCGAGCACCCGGCAGACCCTGCTGCTGTCGATGCACCATGCCATCTCGGACGGCGGGTCGGTGGGCGTCCTGCTGCGCGAATTGGGGACGCTCTACACCGCCCTCCGGGCGCCAGCGCCACCCCTCGGGCCACCTCTGCCGGAGCTGCCGGTCCAGTACGCCGACTTCGCGGTCTGGCAGCGGCAGTGGCTCGCAGGTCCGGTCCTGGCCTCCCAGCTGGCGTACTGGCGGGAGCGCCTCGCCGGCCATCCGCCGGTGCTGGAGCTGCCGGCCGACCGCCCGCGCCCGCCGGTGCAGAGCTTCCGCGGCGAGGTGGAACCGGTGCACCTGGGAACCGATCTCACCAGGGCGCTCGTTACCCTCTCCCGACAGAAGGGGACGCCGCTCTTCATGACCGTCCTCGCCGGCTGGCTGGCGCTCCTCGGCCGCTATACCGGTCAGGAGGACCTCCTGGTGGGCGTGCCCTCGGCGGGCCGCACGCGGGTGGAGCTCGAAAACCTCATCGGGTTCTTCGTCAACCTGCTGGCCGTGCGCACCGACCTCTCCGGCGACCCGGCTTTCGCGGCGCTCCTGACGCGGGTGCGGGAGTCGGCCCTGGGAGCCTATGCCCACGGCGACCTGCCCCTGGAGCGTCTGGTCGAGGAGTTGGCGCCGGAGCGGAGCTTGAGCTACTCGCCGCTCTTCCAGGTCGCCTTCGACCTCGCGCCCGCGTCTTCCCCGCTACCGTTGCCAGGCGGGTTGCGGCTGGAGGAAGTCAAGCTGTCGATCCAGGCGGCGAAGTTCGATCTGACCCTGGGGCTTGCCGAATCGGCTGCGGGTCTCGTCGGCGACCTGGAGTACAGCCTCGACCTCTTCGACGCCACCACGGCCCGCCGCATGGCCGGGCACCTCCGTATCCTCCTGGCCGGCGCGGTCGAGAACCCCGACCTGCCGCTCTCCGCGCTGCCGCTCCTTGCCAGGCCGGAGCGGGCGCAGGCGCTCTGGGAATGGAACGACACCGCCCGGCCGTGGCCGGATCTCCTCGTCCACGAGACGTTCGCGGAGCAGGCGCGCCGGCAGCCGGGAGCCCTGGCGGTGGTGGCGGGTGCCGCGCGGCTGACCTACGGTGAGCTGGAGGAGCAGGCGAGCCGTCTGGCCGCTCGCCTGCGCTCCCTGGGGGTCGGTCCCGAGGTGCCGGTCGCGGTCTGCGCCGAGCGCAGCGCCGAGCGGGTGGTGGGGGTGGTTGCCGTGCTCAAGGCCGGGGGAGCCTTCGTCTCGCTCGATCCGACCTATCCGCGCGAGCTCCTGGCCTCCGTGCTCGCCGAGATCCAGGCGCCGGTGGTCCTCTCCCAGGCGCGCTTCGCCGATCGCCTCCCGGCCTCGGGCGCCGCGGTGATCCTCCTCGACCAGGATCTGGAGATGCCGGGCGGCATGGGCGTGCCACCGCCGGCGAGCGGTCTCACCCCCGACAACCTCGCCTACGTCATCTTCACCTCCGGGTCGACGGGACGGCCGAAGGGGGTCGCGGTGCCGCACGCCGGTCTCTTGAACCTCGTGCGCTGGTATCAGGCCGACTTCGGCCTCACCGCCGCGGACCGGGTCACCCAGGTGGCGAGCCCGGCTTTCGACGCTTCGGTCTGGGAGCTCTGGCCGGCGCTCGCGGCGGGCGCCAGCGTCCACGTCCCGGACGAGGAGACCCGGCTCTCGGCTCACCGTACCGCCCGCTGGTGGGCAACGGAGGGGATCACCCTCTCCTTCCTCCCCACCCCGCTCGCCGAGCAGGTGCTGGAGGAGGGCTTCCCGCCGGGGCTCGACCTGCGGGTACGGTCGCTGGCGACCGGCGGCGACCGGCTGCGCCTTCGGCCCGACCCGGACCTGGGATTCCGCCTGACCAACCACTACGGACCGGCGGAGTCGAGCGTCGTGGCCACCGCGGCGACGGTGGCGCCGCGGGGGACGGCGGGGCAGAACGGCTCCCCGTCGATCGGCCGGGCGATCTACAACACGCACCTCTATGTCCTGGACGTCCACCTCGTGCCGGTCCCCCTGGGAGTGCCGGGGGAGCTCTGCATCACGGGGCAGGGGCTCGCCCGTGGCTACCTGGGCCGCCCCGACCTCACGGCGGAGCGCTTCCTGCCCGATCCCTGGGGGGCGCTGCGCGGGGTTCCCGGGGCGCGGATGTACCGCACGGGCGACCTGGTCCGCCGGCGGGTGGACGGCGATCTCGACTTCGTGGGCCGCGCCGATCACCAGGTCAAGCTGCGCGGCATGCGGGTGGAGCTGGGGGAGATCGAGGCGAACCTTCTCCGCCATCCCGGAGTGCGCGCGGCGGTGGTGGCGGTGCGCGAGGATCGGCCGGGCGACCGCCGCCTCGCCGCCTACGTGGTGCCGGCGCTGGAGAACGCTCCGGCCGTCGACGATCTCGCCGCCTTCGTAGAGCGGCTCCTGCCGGCTCACATGGTGCCCCAGGACTGGCTCCTCCTCCCCGCGCTGCCCCTGACGGCCAACGGCAAGCTGGACCGCCGGGCCCTGCCTGCCCCCGAACGCCGGCAGGCGGCAGGAACGGCGCCGGGCACCCCCTTGGAGGAGCGGCTCGCCAGGATCTACGGCGCGGTGTTGGGGGTGGAGCGGGTGAGCGTCGAAGACGACTTCTTCGACCTCGGCGGGCACTCCCTGCTCGCCACCCAGGTGGTGGCGCGGGTCCGCCAGGAGCTGGCGTTCGAGCTGCCGGTGCGCGCGCTGTTCGAGGAGCCGACGATCGCCGGCCTCGCCCGGCGGATCGCGGCGGAGCAGCAGCCCGCCGGGGCACCTCGGTCGAAGATGTCGACGCTCCCGCCGCCTCTCGTCCGGGTGGCGCGCGGGCCGAAGGCACGCCTGCCCCTTTCCTTCGCCCAACAGCGGCTCTGGTTCATCGATCGCCTGGAGCCCGGCTCGCCGCTCTACAACATCCCGGCGGCCTACCGTCTGGAGGGGGTGGTCGTGCCCGCGGCGCTCGCCGCCGCCCTGGCCGAGGTCGTCCGTCGCCACGAGGCGCTCCGCACCACGTTCACCGCCGCGGCCGACACCGGGAATGAGCCGGTCCAGGTCATTGCACCGGCCGGCGTGACGACGGCCGGACGGTTATGGAACGTCGATCTGGGCGCGCTCCCGGCAGGGCGCGGTGCGGCGGAGCGCGAACGCCTGGCGACGGCAGAGGCGGAGCGCCCCTTCGATCTGTCGCGCGGGCCGCTCCTGCGCACGACGCTGGTCCGGCTCGCCGCCACCGAGCACGTCCTCCTCCTCACTCTCCACCACGTCGTCGCGGACGGCTGGTCGATGGGCGTCCTGCTGCGCGAGCTCTCGGCGCTCTACGGCGCGGCCGTCGCCGGGCAGCCCTCCCCGCTCTCCGAGCTACCGGTCCAGTACGCGGACTTCGCGCTCTGGCAGCGCGGCTGGATGCAAGGCGAGGTCCTCGATGCCGAGATCGAGGACTGGCGCCGGCGCCTGGCCGGGGTCCCTGCAGCTCTCGATCTCCCCACCGATCGACCGCGCCCGGCGGTGCAGAGCTTCCGCGGCGCCTCCCGGCTGGCGAGTTTCCCGCCCTCCCGGATGCCGGCGATGACGGCGCTCGCGAGAGCGCTCGAGGCGACCCCGTTCATGGTGGCCCTGGCGGCGTTCCAGGCCCTCCTCGGCCGCTATACTCGCCAGACCGACGTCGCCGTGGGATCGCCGATCGCCGGCCGCACCCACCGCGAAATCGAGGGGTTGATCGGCTTTTTCGTCAATACCCTCGTGCTCCGCACCGACCTGGCGGGCGATCCCACCTTCGCCGATCTGGTCTCGCGGGTGCGCGAGGTCGTCCTCCAGGCGCACGCCCACCAGAACGTGCCGTTCGAGCGCCTGGTCGAGGCGCTGGAGCCGGAGCGTTCCCTGAGCCACACGCCGCTCTTCCAGGTCATGTTCCTGCTGCAGAGCGCCGCTCTCGATTTCAGACTGCCGGGTCTCGCCTTGACGCCGCTCGACGTCGAGCGGCGGACGGCGAAGTTCGATCTCCTCCTGGGCCTCTGGCCGACGGCGGAGGGGCTGGAGGGTGGGATCGAGTACAGCGCCGACCTGTTCGACGCCACCACCGCGGAGCGTATCCTGCGTCATTTCGACCGGCTGCTGACGGCGGGCCTGGCGGACCCGCGGGCCCGGATCGCGGACCTCGCCCTCCTCGCGCCGTCCGAGCGCGCTCAGGTCCTCGCCGAGTGGAACGACAGCGCGGGTCCGCGGGCGCCGGTCGCCTGCCTGCACGATTTCTTCACCGTGCAGGCCGGGGAGACCCCCGACCGGATGGCCCTGGTGTTCGGCGCCGAGCAGCTGACCTACGGCGAGCTCGCGGCGCGGACGGCCCGGCTGGCGAGCTTCCTCGTCCGCCAGGGCGTGGGTCCCGAGGTGCCGGTGGCGATCTCGGTCGCCCGCTCGCTCGCCATGATCGAGGGGCTGCTCGCCATCTTCCGCGCCGGCGGCTATGCCGTGACGCTCGATCCGACCTACCCGGCCGAGCGGCTGGCGTTCATGCTCGCCGATGCGGCGGCCCCGGTCCTGCTCGCCGACACCGGCTCGCTCGCTCTCCTGCCGCCGTTTGCAGGCGAGGTCCTCTGCCTCGATTCCACCGGGCTCGGGGAACTCCTCGCGCGGCAGCCGGCGCAGGGCCCGGCCGGCCCGCTGGCGGAGAACCTGGCCTACGTCATCCATACCTCGGGCTCGACCGGCAAACCGAAGGGGATCGCCATGTCGCACCGGGCGATCGTCAACGTCATGGAGTACCAGTACCGGCATTCCGGCGCCGCCGCCGCCCGCACCCTGCAATTCGCTCCCCTGTCCTTCGACGTCTGCTACCAGGAGATCTTCTCGACCTGGGCGGCGGGAGGCACGCTCCTTCTCATCTCCGACGCGGACCGCCGCGACCCCTTGACCCTCTTGCAGACGATCGAGCGCCACGAGGTCTGCCGCCTCGACCTCCCCTTCGTCGCCTTGGAGAGCCTGGCCGAAACGGCAGAGCGGCTGGGGGCGGCTCCCCAATCTCTTCTGGAGGTCATCGCCGCCGGCGAGCAGCTGCGGGTGGGCGACCTCTTCACGCGCTGGTTCGAGCGGATGCCCCGCTGCCGGCTGGAGAACCAGTACGGCCCCTCGGAGGCCCACGTGGTCACCGCCCTCACGGTGGCCGGCCCGCCTGCCGCCTGGCCGGCCCTCCCCCCGGTCGGCCGCCCCATTCTCTCCACCCGGGTCCACCTGCTCGACGCCCGTCTGGAGCCGGTTCCCATCGGGGTGACGGGCGAGATCCATTGCGGCGGCGTGCAGCTCGCCCGGGGCTATCTCGGCCGGCCGGACCTGACGGCCGAGCGCTTCCTCCCCGATCCCTTCGCCGGGGTCGCCGGGGTCGGCGGCGAGCCGGGTGGGCGGCTCTACAAGACCGGCGACCTGGCGCGCACCCTGCCGGGCGGCGATGTCGAGTTCCTCGGCCGTCTCGACTTCCAGGTCAAGGTGCGCGGTTTCCGCATCGAGCTCGGGGAGATCGAGGCGGTGCTCGCCGATCATCCCGCAGTCTCCGCCGTGGTCGTCGAGGCGCCGGAGATCGCCGGTCTGCGCCGGCTGGTGGCCTACGTCGTTCCCACTCCCTCCGGCATCCCCGGCGACGCCGCCTCCCTGGACGGCGCCGAGCTGCGGCGCTTTCTTGCCGATCGGCTTCCCGCTTACATGGTCCCCTCGCACCTCATGGTGATGGAGGCACTACCCATCGCCGCGACCGGCAAGGTCGACCGCCGCGCTCTGCCCCTGCCCGAGCGGCTGGAAGACGAAGGCTACGTCGCGCCACGCACCCCGCTCGAAGAAGAGGTGGCGGTGGTCTGGACCCAAGTCCTGGGGGTGGCGCGGGTGGGCATCCACGACAGTTTTTGGGACCTGGGAGGGCACTCGCTGCTCGCCACGAAAATGCTCTCCCGGCTGCATGAGTCGCTGGGGGTGGCGCTCCCCCTCCAGACCCTGTTCAAAGCTCCTACGATCGCCGGTCTGACCACCGCCATCGGCGAGATCCTCCTTGCCGATGGCGGGGAGGACCTGGAGGCGGTCCTGGCCGAGCTGGAAAGCCTTTGAGGAAGGAACGAATGAGCCAGCCCAACGTCGAAGACATCTACCCCCTGGCGCCCGCCCAGCAGGGTATGCTCCTTTACCTCCTGCTCTCGGGCGCCCGGTCGGAAGTCTATTTCGACCAGTACGTCGCGACACTCCATGGCCGTCTCGACCTGGCGGCCTGGCGGCGGGCCTGGGAGCGGGTCGTGCACCAGCATGCGGCCCTGCGTACCCTGTTTCTCTGGGAGCGC
Source organism: Thermoanaerobaculia bacterium (assembly GCA_035644215.1). Taxonomy (GTDB): domain Bacteria; phylum Acidobacteriota; class Thermoanaerobaculia; order Multivoradales; family UBA5704; genus DASQPA01. The sequence goes on along the minus strand of DASQPA010000611.1, from coordinate 9,177 downwards.
CGGGATCAGCCGCTCCAGGTCGTACGCCGCACGGTCGAGCTGCCCTGGCGGGAGGAGGACTGGCGCGACCTTCCCGAGGCGGAGCGCGAGGCGTGCTCCGCCGCCCTGCTGCGCGACGACCACGCCCAGGGCTTCGATCTCAAGAAGGCGCCGCTCACCCGCCTCTCCGTGGCCCGCCTGACGGACGACAGCTACCGGTTCGTCTGGAGCTTCAGCCACCTGGTGCTCGACGGCTGGTCGATGGCGATCGTCCTCGCCGACGTGCTCACCGCCTACCGGGCGTTCGCCAAGGGGAGCGAGCCGGAGCTGCCGCGCCCGCGCCCCTACCGCGCCTTCATCGACTGGCTGTCGCGCCAGGACGTCGCCCAGGCCGAGTCGTTCTGGCGGCGGTCGCTCGCCGGCCTCACCGCTCCCACCCCGCTGCCCGGCGACGGCACCGGCTCCGGCGGCGAGCTCACCGGCTGGGCGGCGGCGGAGGAGCGGCTGGCGCTTCCCCGCACGACGGTCCAGGGGCTCCAGGAGCTCGCCCGGCGGCACCAGGTCACCTTGAACACCGTTCTCCAGGCGGCCTGGGGGCTCCTCCTCGGCCGCCACGCGTCGAGCGATGACGTGCTCTTCGGCGCCGTCGTCTCCGGTCGACCGCCCGAGGTCGACGGCGTCGAGTCGATGGTCGGGTTGTTCATCAACGGCCTGCCCGTGCGCCTGCGCTCGAACGGCGCGGAGCGCCTGGGTCCCCTCCTGCGCGCCCTCCAGGAGACCCAGATCGAGCAGCGGGAGTACGAGTACTGCCCGTTCGAACAGGTCCAGGCGTGGAGCGAGATGGAGAGGCACGTCCCGCTCTTCGGCAGCCTCCTGGTGTTCGAGAACTACCCGGTAGATGCCCTGGCCGGGAGCAGCGATCTCGGCTTCGAGATCCGCTTCGGCCACCTGGCCGAGGCCAACAACTACCCGCTGACCCTCTACGTCAACCCGCGTCCGGACAGCCTGGAGCTCAAGGCCTCGTACCACTGGACCCGCTTCTCGGCCGACGCCATGCGCCGGCTGCTCGGCCAGCTCGCCACCCTCCTCGCGAGCTTCGTGGCGCGCCCGGAGGGACGCCTGGACGAGCTCTCCATCCTCGCTCCCACCGAGCGGCGGGAGCTCCTCGCCGCGGGTGTCGGCCCGCGCGCCGGAGACATTGGCGACGCCTGCATCCACCACCTGGTGGCGGCGCAGGCGGCGCGCACCCCGGGGGCCGTGGCGGTCGTCGAGGGCGTGGCGGGGGAGCGTTCGCTGACCTACGCCGATCTCATGGCCCAGGCCGGCCGGCTCGCCCGCCACCTCTCCCGGCTAGGCGTCGGGCCCGAGGTCGTCGTCGGCCTCTGCGCCGAGCGCTCGATCGAGCTCCTGGTCGGGATGCTCGCGGTGCTCCAAGCGGGCGGCGCCTACCTGCCGCTCGATCCCGCCTACCCGCGCGAGCGGCTGGCCTTCATGCTCGAAGACTCGGGAGCGGCGGTGCTCCTCGCCCAGGAGCGGCTGGTCGAGCGCCTGCCGGAGACCGCGGCGCGGCTCGTCCTGCTCGCTGCCGAGCCCGCCGAGGCGACCGAGGCGGCGGGCGATGCCGATCCCGGTCCGGCCCTGCCGCACCACCCCGCCTACGTCATCTACACCTCCGGCTCGACAGGGAGGCCCAAGGGGGTCCTGGTCCCTCACGCCGCGCTGGTCAACTACGTCCGCGGCGCCGCGGAGGAGTACGCCCTGGGGCCGGTCGACCGGGTGCTCCAGTTCGCCTCGGTGAGCTTCGACACCGCCGCGGAGGAGATCTATCCCTGCCTGACCCGCGGCGCCACCCTGGTGCTCCGCGACGAGGAGATGGTCGCCTCGCTCGCCGCCTTCACCCGTGCGCTCAAAGGTCGGCGCATCACCGTCCTCGACCTGCCCACGGCCTACTGGCACGAGCTGGTCGCCGAGCTGGCGGAGAACGCGGCGGCCGAGCTGCCGGAGGAGCTCCGGCTGGTGATCATCGGCGGCGAGCTGGCGCTCGCCGACCGCCTGGCGCTGTGGCGCCGGCGGGTGCGGCCGGGCGTGCGGCTGGTCAACACCTACGGGCCGACCGAGGCGACGATCGTCACCACCAAGCTGGAGGTGGTGACGACGCCTCCCGCTGGCAGTGCCGGGGTGCCGATCGGCCGTGCCGTCCCCAACGCCAGGACCTATCTCCTGGGACGCGACCTGGAGCCGGTGCCCGAAGGCGCCGAGAGCGAGCTCTACATCGGCGGGGCGGGCCTGGCGCGCGGCTACCTCGGCCGGCCGGACCTGACCGCCCAGCGCTTCGTGCCGGACCCGTTCACGGGACCGGGCGAGCGGCTCTACCGCACCGGCGACCGCGCCCGGCTGCTGCCCGACGGCAACCTGGAGTTCCGCGGCCGCACCGACGACCAGGTGAAGGTGCGCGGGTTCCGCATCGAGCTCGGCGAGGTCGAGGCGGCGCTCTCCCGGCTCGCCGGGGTGCGCGACGCGGTGGTGGTGGCGCGCGATGCCGCGCCGGGCGAGAAGCGGCTGGTCGCCTACCTGGTGCCGGCTGAGGGCGGCACGCTCCCCGCGGCCGGCGAGCTGCGGGCCGCGCTCAAGTCGGCGTTGCCGGATTACATGATCCCGGCCGCCTTCGTCACTCTGCAGGCGCTGCCGCTCACCCCGAGCGGCAAGCTCGACCGCCGCGCCCTCCCGGAGCCCGAGGCGGTGCGTCCCGACCTCGACGCCGACTACGCGGCGCCACGCAACCCGGTCCAGGAGGTCCTGGCCGGGATCTGGAGCGAGCTCCTGGGCGTCGAGCGGGTCGGCATCGACGACGACTTCTTCGCCCTCGGCGGACACTCGCTCCTCGTCGCCAAGCTGGCGGCGCGGGTACGCCAGGTCTTCGGCGTCGAGCTGTCGATGGTCGAGGTGTTCAAACGGCCGACTGTCGCCGAGCTCGCCCTGGCGGTCGAGCGGGCGGAGCGCGGGCAGGAGGGGAGCGAGCTTCCCGACCTGCCGCCCATCGAGCGCGCCCCCCGGGACCGCCCCATCCCGCTCTCCTTCCCCCAGGAGCGGGTGTGGTTCCTGAACCAGCTCACCGCGGGCGGCAACATCGCCTACAACTTCCAGTTCACCCTCTGGCTCCGCGGCCGCCTCGACGTGCCGGCGCTCGCCGGCGCCGTGGCCGAGATCATCCGTCGCCACGAGGTGCTGCGCACCAGCTTCCCGGCGGGTCAAGACGGCCGGCCGGTGCAGGTGATCCATCCACCCTATCTGCCGGAGCTGCCGCAGGTCGATCTCCGTGTCCTGCCCGAGGCCGTGCGCCGCGACGAATCCGAGCGCCTGGTCTTCGAGTCGACGCAGACCCCCTTCGACGTCGCCCGCATCCCGCTGCTGCGCTGGCGCCTCCTCCGGCTGGAGGACGACTTCCACGAGCTGATCCAGGTCGAGCAGCACTTCGTCCACGACGGCTGGTCGTTCGGGGTCTTCCTGCGCGAGATGAAGAGCCTCTACGCCGCCTTCGCCGCCGGGCTCCCCTCGCCGCTCCCCGAGCTGCCCATCCAGTACGCCGACTTCGCCGCCTGGCAGCGTGGCTGGATGGAAGGGCCGGTGATGGAAAAGGTCATGGCCTACTGGCGCCAGAAGCTCTCCGGCAGCGCTACCGTGCTCGAGCTGCCCACCGACCGGCCGCGCCCGGCGCGCCCCAGCTTCAAGGGGGACATCACGCTTCAGCCCATCCCCCCCGTCCTCTACGAGGGGCTGCGGCGGTTTGGCCGCGCCCAGGGCTTCACGCTCTACATGACCATGCTGTCCGGTTTCTTCACCCTGCTCTCCCGCTACACCGGGCAGGACGACGTCCTCCTCGGTACCAACAACGCCAACCGGCGGGCGCGCGAGACTGAAGGCCTGATCGGGATGATCGTCAACAGCCTGGTGATCCGCGGCGACCTGACCGGCGATCCCACCTTCCGCGTCCTTCTGGAGCGGGTGCGCGAGACCAGCCTGGAGAACTACGCCTACCAGGACACCCCGTTCGAGCGGCTGGTCCAGGAGCTGCGCCCCGAGCGCCAGCTGGGGCGCAACCCGCTCTTCCAGGTGATGTTCAATTTTCACGACGCCGCCATTCCCGACCTCGACTTCGGCGGCCTCTCCGGCTGGTTCCTGGTGCGCGGCAACCGGTCGGCCAAGATGGACATGAACGTCATCGTGGTGCCGCGCGCCGAGCAGCGGGTGGGGCTCGCCGCGAGCGCCGCCGACCGCCACTCGCTCTTCCACTGGGAGTACAGCTCCGACCTCTTCGACTTCCCGACCATCCAGCGGATGATCGGCCACTTCCTGACCCTCCTCACCGGGGCGACCGAGAACCCCACCCGGCGGCTTTCCGAGCTGCCGATCCTGACGGCTCCTGAGCGCCGCCAGCTGCTCGACGATTGGAATGACACGGCGGCCGAGCTGCCGGCGGTCTCCGGTCTGCACGAGCTGTTCGCGGCGCAGGCGGCGCGCGCTCCCGGCGCTCCCGCCGTCACCTTCCAGGGAGAGAGTCTGACCTACGGCGATCTCGACGCCCGGGCGGACCGGCTCGCCCGGCGCCTGCGCCGGCTCGGGGTCGGCCCGGAGGTCGTGGTCGGGGTGGCGGTCGAGCGCTCGCGCGCCCTGCCGGTCGCTCTCCTCGCCGTGCTGAAGGCCGGCGGCGCCTATCTCCCGCTCGATCCCGGACACCCGCGCGACCGCCTGGCGCTCATCCTGGAGGACTCCGGGGCGCCGCTGCTGCTCGTCGGCCGCGCTCTCCGGGACGGCCTGCCGGAGAGCCGCGCTCAGCTTGTCGAGTTGGAGGACGAGCCCGAGGTTGCGGCCGGCGGAGAGGCTGCGGCCGCCGGGCTTGGCCCACTCGCGGGGCCGGAGAACCCGGCCTATGTGATCTACACCTCTGGCTCCACAGGGAGGCCGAAGGGCGTCGTGGTGCGCCACCGCTCGGTGGTCAACTTCCTCGCCTCCATGGCCCGCGAGCCCGGCCTGGCCGCCGCCGACGTGCTGGTCGCGGTGACCACCGTCTCCTTCGACATCGCGGTGCTCGAGCTGTTCCTGCCGCTCGCCGTCGGAGCGCGGGTCGAGATCGCCGATCGCGACACGGCGGCCGACGGGGTCAAGCTCGCGGCGCTCCTGGAGAGCGCCGGGGCGACGACCCTTCAGGCCACCCCGGCGACCTGGCGGGTGCTCCTGGAGTCCGGCTGGCAGGGGCGGCAGGGCCTGAAGGCACTGTGCGGCGGCGAGGCTCTGCCTGGCGACCTGGCGCGTGAGCTCGTGGCGCGGGTGGGGGACTCGGGGTCGGTGTGGAACGTCTACGGTCCCACCGAGACGACGGTCTGGTCGGCCCTTCGTCGGGTGAATGGGGTGGATGGAACCGCGGCGGCGACGCTCACGGTGCCGGTCGGCCGGCCGCTCGACAACACCGAAATCTTCCTGCTCGACCGTACGGGGGAGCCGGTGCCGGTGGGCGTCGCCGGCGAGCTGCACATCGGCGGCGATGGGCTCGCCCGCGGCTACCTGGGGCGCCCCGACCTCACGGCGGAGCGTTTCGTTCCCGATCCCTTCGCCGGCGGCCGGCTCTATCGCACCGGCGACCTCGCCCGTTACCTCCCCGATGGCAGCGTCGCCTTTCTCGGTCGCATCGATCACCAGGTCAAGGTGCGCGGTTTCCGCATCGAGCCGGCGGAGGTCGAGGCGGCGCTCCTCAAGCAGCCAGGGGTGCGGGAGGCGGTGGTCGTGGCGCGCGAGGACCGGCCCGAGGACCGCCGGTTGGTCGCCTATGTCGTGGGAGCGGAGAAGGGCGCCTCCCCCGCGGCGGGCGAGCTGCGCGAGGCTTTGGCCGCCGAGCTGCCGCTCTACATGGTGCCGGCCGTCTTCGTCGTCCTCGACCAGCTGCCCTTGACCGGGAGCGGCAAGATCGACCGGCGGGCCCTGCCCGCCCCGGAGACCGGGCGCTCTTCCGACGACGTGACCTACGTCGCGCCGCGCACCCCGGTCGAGACGACGCTCGCCGCCATCTGGTCCGAGGTGCTGGGGATCGAGCGGGTGGGCGCGCGGGACGACTTCTTCGCCTTGGGCGGGCATTCGCTCACCGCGACCAGCGTGCTGTCGCGGGTGCGCGACTCCCTCCATGTCGAGCTGCCGCTCTCGGTGGTCTTCGAACGGCGGACCGTCGAGGGAATGGCCGCCGCGGTCGCCGCCGGATCGCTCGCCGGCGCCGCCGCGGTCCTCCCCGAGGCGGAGCTCGCGGAGCGGGCGTCGACGCTCTCGGACGGCGACCTCGACGCCCTGCTCGGCGCCATGATGGCGGAAAGGGGGACGGCATGAGCACCACCCTGCCGGCGAACCTGGCCGAGTTGTCGCGCGAGGAGAAGCTGGCGCTCCTGGCCCGCCTGGCCCGCGAGCGCGCGGCCGAGGAGCCCCCGTCTCCCGATTTCGCCGGCCTGGCGGCCGGGCCACAAGGGGAGGCGGGCTCGTACCCCCTCTCCTTCGCCCAGCAGCGCTTCTGGTTCCTCGACCAGCTGGCGCCCGGGGCGCACGTCAACAACCTCTTCCGCGCCCTGCGGCTCTCCGGCCGCCTGGACACCGGGGCGCTCGGGCAGACGATCGCGGAGATCGTCCGCCGGCATCCGGCCCTGCGCACGACGTTCCCGGCCGAGCACGGCGAGCCGCGCCAGGAGGTCGCACCTGCAGAGGTGGCGGCGGGCGCGGCCCTCGCCTCCCTCGACCTCTCGGGCCTGCCGGGTGCGGAGCGGGAGGCGCGGGTCGCGGCGCTCGCGATGGAGGAGGCGCGGCGCCCCTTCGACCTGGCGCGCGGTCCGCTCTACCGGGCCACCCTGCTGCGCCTGGCCCCTGTGGAGCACGTCCTCCTCGTCAGCCTGCACCACATCGTCGCCGACGGCCGGTCGCTCGGGCTCTTCTTCCAGGAGCTGGGAGCGATCTATGGCGCCTTTGCCGCCGGTGCCCCGTCGCCGCTTCCCGAGCCGGCCCTGGGCTACGGCGAGTTCGCCCGCTGGCAGCGCGAACGGCTGCAGGGCGCGGCTCTCGCCAAGGAGCTGGCCTTCTGGCGCCAGCGCCTGGAAGGTGCACCGCCGGTCTTGGAGCTGCCGACCGACCGGCCGCACCGGGCGGCCGCCTCCTCGGCCGGGGCGCTCGCGCCGCTCGCCCTTCCCGAGCCGGTGACGGCTTTGCTGCGCGAGCTGGCGCGGCGCGAGGGGGCCACCCCCTTCATGGTCCTCCTCGCCCTCTTCGACGCCCTCCTCCTGCGCTACGCCGGCCAGCGCGACTTCGTCGTCGGCCTGCCGGTCGCCAACCGCAACCGGACCGAGCTGGAGCGCGTCATCGGCTGCTTCGCGAGCACCCTCCTGCTGCGCCTGGAGCTGCCGCCGCGGCTGTCGTTCCGCGCCCTCCTGGCGCAGACGCGCGCCGAGTCGCTCGCCCTCTTCGCCCACAGCGACCTGCCGTTCGAGAAATTGGTGGAAGAGCTGCAGCCGGAGCGCAACCTGGCCCACAACCCGCTCTTCCAGGTCATGTTCGCCCTGCAGACGGCGGCGGTCTCCGGTCTCGGCCTGCCCGGTCTCACCCTGACGCCGCTGCCGGTCGAGCGCGGGCTTGCCAAGCTCGACCTTACCTTGGAGCTCTTCGAACGGACGACGGACGTCGCCGGCTACTTCGAGTACAGCACCGAGCTGTTCGACGCCTCGACCGTCGCCCGGATGGCGGTTCATTTCGCCAACCTGACGCGGGCCGCCCTGGCCGCCCCCGACCTGCCGCTCGAAGCTCTCGACCTGCTCGCGCCGCACGAGCGGCACGCCGCGCTCGTCGAGTGGAACCCGCGCGCCGAGCCCGAGGCGCCGCCGATCCCCGGGCTGATCGCGGCGCAGGCCCGGCGGACACCCGACGCTCCCGCCGTCCTCTTCGGCGACGAGCGTCTCACCTACCGCGAGCTCGACCAGACGGCCAACCGCCTGGCCCGCCGGCTGCGCGCGCGGGGGGTCGGGCCGGACACCCTGGTGGGGGTCTGCTTCGAGCGTTCGCTCGCCATGCCGGTGGCGCTCCTCGCCGTGCTCAAGGCGGGCGGCGCCTGGGTGCCGCTCGATCCCGCCTACCCGGCCGAGCGCCTGGCCCTGATCGTCGCCGATACGGCGATGCCGGTGCTGCTCACCGAGGAGCGGCTGGTCGCCGGGCTTCCCGCCTCGGCTGCTGAAGTGGTCACCGTCGATGTCCTCGACCTCCTGCTCTCGTCGGAGGATGCCTCCGATCTCGCCGGTCCGGCCTGGGCGATCCACCCGGAGAGCCTGGCCTACGTCATCTACACCTCGGGCTCGACGGGGAAGCCCAAGGGGGTCGGCGTCCCCCACCACGCCCTCGCCAACCACGCCACCGCCTGCGCCGAGCACTATGGTCTCGGCGCCGCCGACCGGGTCCTCCAGTTCACCTCGATCAGCTTCGACATCACCTCCGAGGAGATCTTCCCGACCTGGATCACCGGCGGCGCCGTGGTCCCCCGGCCGCCCGGCCTCTTCCCCTCGTTCTCCGAGCTGGCGCTCCTCATCGAGCGTTACGGCCTGACCATGGTCAACCTGCCGACCGCCTACTGGAACGAGTGGGCGGGCGAGCTCCACCGCACCGGGACGGTGCCGCCGCCCACCCTGCGCCTGGTGGCGGTGGGCACCGAGCAGGCCCAGCCGGAGCGCCTCGCCGAATGGCTGCAAGTGGTGGGGGAGCGGGTGCGCTGGTGCAACGCCTACGCCTCGACCGAGGCGACGGTCACCGCCCTCATCCACGAGCCAGGGCCGGGCTCGCTCGAACGCGCCCACGCCGGCCACCGCGTGCCGGTCGGCGCGCCCATCCGCAACTGCCGCGCCTACATTCTGGACGCCGCCATGCAGCCCTGTCCGATCGGCGTGCCGGGGGACGTCCACATCGGCGGCCCCAACGTCTCGCGCGGCTATCTCAACCTCCCTGCGCGCACGGCGGCGAGCTTCCTGCCCGACCCCTTCGCCGCGGACGCCGGCTACGGCGGCGGCGCCCGCTTCTACAAGCAGGGCGACCGCGGCCGCTACCTCCCCGATGGCCAGGTCGAGTGCATGGGGCGCTCGGACGACCTGGTCAAGATCCGCGGCTTCCGCATCGAGCCGGGGGAGGTGGAGGCGG
>DASQPA010000610.1:0-2309 GCA_035644215.1 Thermoanaerobaculia bacterium | reverse complement strand
CGCGTCCCTCCCCCCTGGGCGGGCGGGAGGGTGGGGATGGGGGGAGGACAGGAGGGGGGTGGCAGGCGAAGACCTCCCCCGACCCGCTCGCCTGCCTGCTCTACACCTCCGGCTCGACCGGCACCCCCAAGGGAGTGGCCTTGCCGCAGCGGGCCATCCGGCGGTTGATCGAAGGCGCCTCCTACGTCCACCTCACCCCGGCCGACCGCATCGCCCAGGCCTCCACCCCGCTCTTCGACGCCGCGACCTTCGAAATCTGGGGGGCCCTCCTCTCCGGGGCGCGGCTGGAGATCTTCCCGCCGGGGGCGCCGTCGCTCGCCGAGCTGGGCCGGGAGATCCGGCGCTCCGGGGTCACGGTGCTCTGGCTCACCGCCGGGCTCTTCCATCCGATGATCGAAAGCCAGGCGGCCGACCTCGCCGGCGTCGCCCAGCTCCTCGCCGGCGGCGACGTGCTGTCGCCGGCCCACGTGGCCCTGGCGCGGCGCCTCCTCTCCGGCACCCGGCTGAGTACCCGCCTGATCAATGGCTACGGGCCGACGGAGAACGCCACCTTCACCTGTTGCCACGACATCCAGGATCTCGTCCCGGAGGCCGCGGTCCCCATCGGACGGCCGATTGCGAACACCACGGTCGTGGTCCTCGACACGGAGCTGCGGCCGGTGCCGATCGGGGTGGCGGGCGAGCTGTGCGCCGGCGGCCTGGGGCTGGCGCGAGGCTATTGGGGCGATCCGGCGCGGACCGCGGAGCGCTTCGTGCCCGATCCGCTGGGCGAGGTCCCCGGCGCGCGCCGCTACCGGACGGGAGACCGGGCGCGGACCCGGGCGGACGGCCGGCTGGAATTCCTCGGGCGTCTCGACCGGCAGGTCAAGCTCCGCGGCTTCCGCATCGAGCCGGGAGGCGTGGAGGCGGTGCTCGCCGCGCATCCGGGAGTGCGGGCGGCGGCGGTGGACGTGCGGCCGGAGCCGGGCGGCGGCCGGCGCCTGGTGGCCTGGGTGGTGGCGGCGGGACCACCCCCCGCGCCGGCCGAGCTGCGGCGCCATCTCCTGGAGACGCTCCCGGAGCCCGCGGTGCCCTCCGCCTTCGTGCTCGTTTCCGCCCTGCCGCTCACCGCGCAGGGCAAGGTCGACCGCCGGGCGTTGCCCGATCCAACGGAGCCCGCCGAGCTGATGGAAACGGCGGTGGAGAGACCGCGGACCCCGTTCGAGGAGATGCTGGCCGCGATCTGGCGCGAGGTGCTGGGCCGCGCGCGGGTGGGAGCGACGGACGACTTCTTCGCCCTCGGCGGGCACTCGCTCCTGGCGACCCGGGTGGCCTCACGGATACGTTCGGCCTTCGGGGTCGACCTCCCGCTCGCGGCGCTCTTCGAGGCGCCGACGCTTGCCGGGCTCGCGGCGCGGATCGAAGCGGCCCTCCGCGAGGGGCGGGAGCTGGACGCCTCACCCCTGGTCCCGGTCCCGCGCGACGGCGACCTCCCGCTCTCCTTCGCCCAGGAGCGCCTCTGGTTCCTCGACCAGCTGGAGCCGGAGAGCCCGTTCTACAACATCGCCGGAGCGGTGCGGCTCTCCGGCGCGCTCGCCGTGCCCGCCCTGGAACAGAGCCTCGCCGCGCTGATCGCCCGTCACGAGGCCCTGCGCACCACCTTCCCGGCCCGCGACGGCGCGCCGGTCCAGGTCGTCTCCCCTCCCGGCCCCTTCCCTCTCGGGGAGGTCGACTTGGACGGTCTGCCGGGAGCGATGCGGGAGCCGGAGGTCCGCCGGCTGGCGACCGCCGAGGCGGCGCGGCCGTTCGACCTCGCGCGCGGGCCGCTCCTCCGCGCCACCCTCGTAAGGTTTCGCGGTGCTCCGCCAGGCGCCGAGCACGTCCTCCTCTTCACCCTCCACCACATCGTCGGCGACGGCGCGTCGATGGCCGTCCTGCTGCGCGAGGTGGGGGCTCTCTATGGGCGCGCCGAGCCGCTCCCGCCGCTCCCCGTCCAGTACGCGGACTTCGCCGTCTGGCAGCGCCGGCAGCTCACTCCCGAGGTCGTGGCCCGCGAGCTGGACCACTGGCGGACCGTGCTGGAAGGCGCCCCAGCCGTCCTCGACCTCCCACTCGACCGGTCACGGCCGGCCCGCCCGAGCTTCCGCGGCGGCGAGGTCGGCTTCGCCGTGCCGTCAGCGGTCGCGGCCTCCCTCGCCGCCCTCGCCCGGCGCGCCGGGGCCACCCCGTTCATGACCTTCCTCGCCGCCTTCGCCGTCCTCCTCGCCCGGCACACCGGCCAGGAGGAGCTGACCCTCGGCACCCCGGTCGCCAACCGCACCCGGCGGGAG
>DASQPA010000609.1:0-13742 GCA_035644215.1 Thermoanaerobaculia bacterium | reverse complement strand
TCCAATTCGGCGGGATGGGCGGCAGCGGCGGGGTCTCCGCTTCGAGCGTCGACAGGATGGCGAGCAGCGTCTTGGCCTCGCCGAGATCGAAACCGGGGTGCAGAGCCATGGCGTTCCTCCTGGTCCGAGCCGTTCTTGCAGTGCGAGTCTATTCCCGCCAGCCGTCGAAGACCAGGAGCTCCAGGCGCTCGTAGTCGGCGACCGGGCCGGGCGTGGGGACCTCGACCCTCCCCGCCCGGGTGGCGTGCGCCTGGAGGAAGGCGCCCACCTGCTGCGACCAGGAGACGGCGTAGGGCACGTCGAACCAGCCCCAGCGGGAGCCCGGCGCCGGCGGCAGCACGAGCGGCCGGCGGCCCGGCTTCATGAGGTGGAGCCCCCCCACCACCCAGACCCGGTGTCCGGCGCCCAAAGTCGCGCCGAACGCCTCCAGGACGTCGGCGATCGGCCGCGGCGAGGCCATCCGGTCCTGGAGCAGGTCGTAGCGGTGGAAGCGGTGGTCGGTGATCTCCGGCAGGGTGAGCCAGGGGGTGCGCCCGTGGTAGTAGCGGGCGAAGCTGATGCCGTCGTACCAGGGGTTGACGAGCACCAGGTCCTCGGGGGCGGCGGCGCGCGCCACCGTCTGCGCCACGAGGTCGGCGTTGGTCTGCCGCACGGCGGCCAGGCCGCGCGCCGGCGGGAAGAGGAGGGCGCCCAGGGCGAGCGCCCCGACGACCCGCGCCAGCCGCCCGCCGCGGGAGGAGACGAGCCCGGCGATCAGGAGGTCGCAGGCGCTGGCGAGGAGGACTAAGAGCGGCAGGTAGTACCAGGGACGCGGGTCGTAGCGGAGGACCGCCAGGAAAGTGAAACAGGCGGCGCTCCCGAAGATCATCGTCAGCAGGCCGAAGAGCGCCAGGTCCCGCTCGGTCTCCCCCACGGGCGCCGCCGGCTCCAATGCCGCCGATGCCGCCGGTTCCGGGCGAGCCCGGAGGCGGCGGACGCCGCCCAGGACCGCGAGGACGAGGGCGAGGAGCCAGATCCACCGCAGGACGAGGAGCGGCGCGCTCGCCACCTCGGCGAGCCCACCCCACAGGGCACGCCAGCCGACCGGCACCGGCGAGGTCACCACCACGTTCCACGCCCGCGCCCGGGAGAGCGGGCCGGCGTAGGGCAGAAGCGACAGGGCGACGGCGAGCCCGATCCCCAGGACCCAGAGCGCCTCCCGCCCTCGCCGGCGCCAGAGAGGGACCGCCACGGCGGCGAGCCCTAGGGCGCCGAGCAGAGCCCAATCGGGAATCAGGCTGTGCGCCGCGAGGAGAATCGCGACGAACGCCCAGATCCTCCATCCCAGGCTCGGCCGGACCATCCCGGCGGCCAGGCCGCCGAACGCCAGCAGCAGGAACAGGGTCCCCAGACCGTAGCCGCGGACCGCGTCGCCATACTGGAGGAGGACCGGGCTGGCTCCCAGGAGCGCCAGGGAGACGAGCGGCGGGCTCCGGCGGAGACTCCAGGCGTTCCACCAGAGGGCGGCCAGGATGCCGATCCCCACCAGCAGGCCGAAGGCGCGGAAGGCGGTATCGCTCCCCCCGGTCACCGCCACCCAGGTCCGCAGGGTCAGCGGGACGACCAGGGGGAACGCCTCGTGGGGAAAGGACTCGAAGACCGCGCCCAGGGTGGGCTGGGTGGCCAGGCCGACCGCCGCGGCCTCGTCGCGCCAGAGCGCGCCGGCATGGAGGTAGCGCGAGACGTGGAGGAAGAGGGCGAGCGCCGTCAGCAGGCAGGCGACGATCCATTCGAGCTTCTGGAGCTTCTTCGTCATGGCTTAGGCTTGCCGGGGCGCGCGGGCGAGGATAGCATGCGGCCTGCCCCCGATCCCCCGTCCCCCCGCCCATCCTCCGTTCACGCGCTCATGACCGAAGCCCTCCTCTTCCTTGCCGGCGCCGCTCTGATCGCCGCCGCAGTGCGCGGGTGGCGGCCGGACCTCCCGGTGCGGGCCGCGGCCGGCTACGTCGCGTTGACCGCCGCCTTCTTCGCCGCCCCGCTGTTCAGGGGTGCGCTCCAGGTGCCGACCGACATCGCCTACCAGAGGCGCCCGTTCGTCGAGACCCTGGAGCAAGAGATTCAGCCCAAGAACCCGCTCCTCGTCGACGTCCTCTTCGAGCAGCTCCCCTTCCACACCCTGGTCCGCCGGCGGCTCCGCGCTCTCGAAGCCCCGCTCTGGTCGCACGAGATGGGGACCGGCCAGCCGCTCCTCGGCAACGCCCAGTCGGCGCCCTTCGCGCCGCTCCACCTCCTCGCCCTGCCGCTCCCGCCCCTCCGCGCCCTCACCGTGAGCGCGGCCTGGGAGATCCTGCTCGGTCTCCTGCTCATGGACGCCCTCGCCCGGCGGCTCGGCGCGGGAGGCTGGGGGGCGGCCTTCGCCGCCGTGGCCATGGCCCTCTCGACCTTCATCGTGGCCTGGGCCTACCACCCTCCGGCGATGAGCTCGGTCTGGATCCCAGGCGTATTCCTGGGGCTCGTTCTCTTGCGCCACGGCGAGCGGGGCGGTTTCGCCGGCCTGGTCGCCTGCGGCCTCGGGCTCGTCCTCGCCGGCCACCCCGAGAGCCTGGCCCTGACCGCCTTCGCCGCGGTCCCGGTCGCCGCCGTCCTCTGCTTCGCCGCGCCGGCCGGGCGCCTGGCGTTCCTCGGCCGGCTGGCGGCCGCGGCCCTCCTCACCTTCTGTCTCGCGGCGCCGGCCCTCCTCCCCTTCCTCGACGCCCTGCCCGGAAGCGACCGGATGCAGATCATCCGCCTGCGCGGCGGCGAGGGGGGGCACCCCCGCTTCGAGCCCCGCTTCCTCCTCCCCCTCTTCGACCCGCTCGCCTTCGGCAGCCCGCGCGACGGCACCTGGGACGGGCCGGTCAACTTCAACGAGATGAGCTCCGACTACGCCGGCCTCCTGACCCTGGTCCTCGCCCTCGCCGGGGCGGTGGTCCTGCGCGGCCGGGTCCTGGCGCTGGTGGCCGGCGGGGCGGCGGCCCTGCTCGCCGCCCTGCGCGTCGCGCCCTTCTACACCCTCCTGCACGCCATCCCCCTCCTCGGCCACACCGGCCTGAGCCGCCTGCGCATCGTCTGGGTGATCGCGGTGGCCCTGGCGGCCGGGCTCTCGCTCGAGCGGCTGGCCGCAATACCGGAGCGGGGGCGGGGGCGGGGGCGGGCGCTCACCCTCGCCCTCCTCGCGGTGGGCGGCCTCGCCCTCGCCTTCCGGCCGCCCGCAGCACCCTGGGAGCGGGCCTGGTGGGGGACCGCCCTCCTCGGCGCGGCGGCGGCTCTGGCGACCCTCGCCCTCCCCCGTCTGCGCCGCGCCTTCGTTCCCGTGGCTCTGGCCGGCCTCGCCTGCGAGCTCTTCCTCCTCGGCGTGCGCTACCAGCCCAGCCTCCCTCCCTCCTTCGACCTGGCGCCGCCGCCAGCCCTGGCCGGCCTCGTGGCTCTCACCCAGCGCCCGGGGCCCCCGTTCCGCATCCTCGCCGAGGGAGGGGAGCTCTATCCCTACCTCGCAGCCCTCTACGGACTCTGGGACGCGCGCGGCGAGGACGCCATGCGCCCCTTCGACGCCGCGAGCTTCCTCCGCCGGAGGCTCCGGACCGGAGCGGGGCGGGAGCAGAACCTCAAGCTCGCCGGCGACGCCCTGCAGCGGTCGGCCGTCGACTATCTGTCCGTCCGCTTCGCCCTGACCGGCCACCGGCGCCACCTCCCTCCCCCCTGGCGCTGGGCGTGGAACGACCAGGGCGGCCGGGTGTGGGAGAACCCGGAGGCCCTGCCCCTCTTCTTCCTCCCCCATCGCTTCGTCCGGGCGGAGGCCGGAGAGGCGCTCCGCCTGACCCTCGCCAACCTCGACTTCGGCGCCCTGGGGGTGGCGGCCGGGCCGGCAGTGCCGCCGATGCCGCAAGAGGGGGGGACCGACGCCATCCGGCCGCGCAGCAACGGCTTCGACCTCGACGTCCGCTCCCCGACCGGCGGCACCGTGGTGTCGAGCGTCTCCTACGCGCCGGGCTGGCAGTGCGAGGTCGACGGCCGGCCGGGCGCGGTCTTCGAGGTCAACTCCGCCTTCCTCGGCTTCGCCGTCCCCCCCGGAGCGCACCGGGTGCGCCTCGACTATCGCCCGGCCGGCTGGCGCCGCGGGCTCCTCCTCTGCGCGCTCGCGGTTGGGGCCGTGCTCGTCTCGCTCCTCGTGGCGCTTGCCCGGACGCGCGCCGCGGGGATAGCATCGCGCGAGACCGAGGAGAGCGCATGAAGAAGCAGCAGCGGCTCGTCGCCGTTCGGATCACGACCACCCCCGCGCCCGGCGCGCCCACCATCGTCCCAGTGGACGGAGAGACCCTGGACGAGCTCCTGGACGCCTGGCGGATCGTGCAGATCCAGCCGCTGGGATCGGAGGGGAACGGCCCCGAGTACGCGGCCCTCCTGCTGCTCGAAGAGGCGCCGACGGAAGCGAGCCTCGGCCGCCTCGGCTTCGGACAGGTCTGAGTCAGTCGGCCCGGCGCGGGTCGCCGCGCTCGCTCGCCGGCACCCGCCAGGAGACGGCATAGCTCGTCCCCCGCCGCCTCCACTGGAGATCCCGCCACTCGAACAGATGGGCGAGCCGCGCCAGGATGCGCCGGCCACCGTACGCCTCCCCCTCCTCGCCGGGAAGGTCCGCGTCGGGCTCGGCGGCATCCCGGACCTCGTTCTCCACCTCGCAGGCGAGCTCGCGGCGGACCCGGTCGAGAGTGAGGCGCAGGGCGGGGGTCGAGCCCGGCCGGCCGTGGCGGATGGCGTTGATCAGCACCTCGCCGAGGAAAAAGCCGAAGCCGCCGCGCACCGGGCAGGTGAACCAGAACTCCTCCGGCCAGTCGATCTCCAGCGTCAGCAGGGGGGCTTCGCGGTCGGGCCGGCCGGCGAGCACGCCGTTGTCCCAGTGCAGCCGGGTGCGCAGATCGGCGTCCCGGGCGGCCAGGGAGAAGACGCTCACCAGGCTGTCGAGGGTCGCCCGGCCCTGCGCCGCCTCGATCGAGCTGTCGGGCGGGAACGGCGGCTCGGCGTCCCAGTGGTCGAGGAGCCAGGCGGTGGTCTTGAGGCGCCGGTCCAGGTAGCCGGCGAGCCAGGCGACGAGCTCGGGGGAGGAACCGGCGCCAGTACCGTCTTCGAGGCTGTGGGCGAGCACCCGGACGAAGAGGTCGGCGCCGTGGGCGAGGAGCCCGACCAGCCGGCGGCGCTCGTCCTGCCGGGTGGAGCTGGCGAGGTCCGCCGTCAGCAGGGCCAGATCGGCCTCCGGCTCGACCAGGAAGAGGATGCCCAACCGGTGGCGCTCGTCGGCGCGCAGCGCCTCGATGGGGGCGGTGACGGCGACCGAGCGCACGATGGCGTAGCGCTCCTCCACCCCCCCCTCCTCGCCGCGCACGCGGACCGGCAGGCCGTAGGCACGCCGCGGCTCGGGCCGCGCCACCTGCATCCGCTCGTAGTGGGCGCGCGCCCGGGGGTCCGGGGCCACCAGGTCGCCGACCCGGGTCCCCGGCAGCACCCCCAGGTTCTCCGCCGCCTGGTTGCCGAAGACCACCTCGTCGGTGTTGGGGTCGACGACGATCAGGGGGACCTGCATGGTGTTGAGCAGGTTCTGCTTCTCCGCCAGGGCGAGCTCCGCCTTCTGCTGCGCCTGCTCGGCGCGTCGGCGGTTGCGTTCGAAGCCGGCGAGGAGCGCCACCAGGAGGAGCGCCGAAAGGAGCAAGGGGAGGAGCGGCAGGTGGGACTCCGTCTTGGGGAAGAGGACGACCAGCCAGGTGCTGGCGGCGACCTGGAAGGCGGCGACCGCCCCCTGGCCCTCGACCACCCCGTGGAGGACCGAGGGCACGCTCTCCGCCGCTGCTCCGGCCTCGCCCGGTGGCCGCCGGGCGAGCGCGGCGACGGCATTGCGCAGCGCCGCCGGCCGGCTCGGCGGCAGGGCGCCGTCGAGGTCCGCCCAATGCCGTCCGCCGGCGGGGGCGTCGGCCAGGTGGACGACGCCGGCGACCATCGGCGTCTCGATCCGGCGGGCGAAGGCCTCCCAGTCGATGTCGAAGCTCAGGTCGGCGCCGGCGATGCCATGGTCGCCATGGTCGCCCGGGCTCCCTGGCTTCTCGCCGGTATCGCGCAGGGGGGTGGTGATGGTGGCGACGAGCCCCTGGCCGCCGAGGTCCAGATAGAGCCCGGAGTAGAACGTTTGCTCGCGCGGGTCGGCGAAGTCGAAGCGGAAGTAGAACTCGTTCGACACGAAGGTCGGCCGTTCCGGCGAGCTGCGCAGCTCCCGGCCCTCGACGAGGACGGCGCGCCGGCTCGCCGCGGGATCGAAAGGGGTCTCCTGGCGCGGCGGGAGCGGCAGGGTGACCAGGGTGCCGTCCTCGGAAAGCGCGTAGAGGCGGACCACCCGCGGCGGCCGGGCGCCGGGGAGGGCCGGCAGCGGGTGTCGCGCCAGCGCCTGGGCGAGGTCCGCGCTCAAGGTGAGGAGGTGCGGGGTCGCGGCGACGAGGAAGCGGTTCGACCGGTTGGCGGCGTCCAGCGGGGCGGCGGCGTCGAGCGCCTTCCTGCGGGTGACGGCGAACCAGTGGCGGTCGAGCTCCAGGAAGGCCTGGCTGCGCAGGGAGAACGGCGGCGCGCCCTCCCCCATCGCCTGCGGGGTGAGGAGCCGCAGGGCGGCCGGGGTTTCCGACGGCTGCGACGGTCGGAGCGGCCGGGCGAGGACCTCCCTTATGGGAGCGAGGAACGGCGGGACCGAGCGGGTGTCCTGCCACTCCGCGACCTCGCCATAGAGACGGGCCTTCTCGGGGTCCGCGATCCGTTCGCGATAGCGCCGGAGCTCCAGGTTGAGCCAGGCGACGGCGCCCGGGGTCTCGGTGGGCCGCGAGGGGGTCCGGCCCTCGACGAGCTGGAAGATCGCCTGCGACCGGCTCTGGCCGATCCGCTCCTGCCACTCGCGGCGGAACGACAGGGCGGCCAGGACCACCAGCCCGGCGAGCAGGAACACCCCGAGGTAGAGCAGGCGCGAGCCCCAGCGGCGGCCGGGCGGGGTCCCGGGAGGGAGCACTACCCGGCGCCCTCCGGCACCGCCTGGAGCGCCGCTCGCAGGGTTTCCAGGGTGATCGGCTTGGCCAGGAAACCGTCCATGCCCGCCGCCTCGCAGGCCTGGCGATCGGCGGCGAAGGCGTTGGCGGTCAGGGCCACCAGCCGCAGGCGCGGCGTGCCGCCGGCAGCCTCGCGGGCGCGGATGGCACGGGCCGCGGCCAGGCCGTCGAGCACCGGCATGCGGATGTCGAGCAGCACCATGTCGTAGGCGACGCGGGCGGTGGCCGCCACCGCCTGGGCGCCGTCGTCGACGCATTCCACGTCGGCCTCCAGGTACTGCAGCATGGCCTGGGCCACCTTCCGGTTCACCGAGCTGTCCTCCGCCACCAGGACCCGGCGACGGCGCTCCGGGCCGCGCTCCGCCGGCGCGGCCCGCCGCGAGAACGGCGGGATCGCCTCGGCGCCGGCGACAGGTTCGAACGCCAGCGGCAGGTCGATCGTGAAGGTGGTGCCGGAGCCCGGGGCGCTCTCGACCGCGATCGTCCCGTCCATCGCCGCCAGCAGGCGGGCGGTGATCGCGAGACCCAGACCGGTGCCGCCGAAACGCCGGGTCATCGTGGGATCGCCCTGGGTGAAGGGCTGGAACAGACGCGCGCGCTGCGCCTCGTCCATGCCGATACCGTTGTCGCGGACGGCGATGGCGAGGCGACCGCCGGCGACATGAGCGGCGACCGTGACGGTGCCGCCGGGGGCGAATTTCACCGCGTTGGAGACCAGGTTGAGGAGCACCTGGCGCAGCCGCATGGGATCGGCCAGCACCCGGCGCGGCACCCCCTCGGGCCAGCTCAGCACCAGCGCCCCTCCATGGTCCCGGACCTTGGGATGGTAGAGCGCGAAGGTGTCGGCGGCGGCGGCCCGCGCGTCCACCGGCAGCCGTTCCACCTCCAGGCGGCCGGCCTCGATCTTGGCCCAGTCGAGGATGTCGTTCAAAATCGCCAGGAGCGCTTCGCCGGAGCGGCGGATGGTCTCGGCCTGGTCGCGCTGCTCGGGGCTCAAGGGACCCGAGGCCAGGAGGTCGGCCATGCCGATCACCCCGTTCAAAGGGGTGCGGATCTCGTGGCTCATGGCGGCCAGGAACTCGGACTTGGCCCGGTCCGCCCGCACCGCCGCGTCGCGCGCCGTCAACAGCTCGGCGGTGCGGCGGTCGACGAGCGTGGCGACGATGGCGACGGTCAGGATCACCGAGGTGACGACGGCGATCGCGACGGCCATCCAGCGCGGCTCGAACCCCCCCGTCGGGGTGCCCATGCTGCCGGGGTAGAAGCGGACGGCGTGCATGGCGGTGTAGTGCATGCAGGCCACGGCGCCGCCCATGGCGCCGGCGCTCCCCCCCTTGCGCAGGGCGGGGAAGGCCCGACCGACGGGGAAGAACTTGATGTAGAGGGCCAGGGTGGCGAGGGCGTGGGCGACGAGGATCGAGAGGGCGAACAGGAGGGGCCGGTAGCCCATCATGGCGTCCATGCGCATCGCTTCCATGCCGGTGTAGTGCATGCCGCCGATCCCCACGGCCATGAGCAGGCCGCCGGCGTTCAACCGCCACCAGGAGATCCGGGCGCGGTCCATGAAGTGGAGCGCCATGGCGCTGGCGAACAGGGCGGGGGCCATCGAGAGCAGGGTGAGGGTGAGGTCGTAGCTGACCGCGATCGGCAGCGCGAAGGCGAGCATGCCGATGAAGTGCATGGACCAGATGCCCGAGCCCATGGCGGCGGCGCCGGCGGCGAGCCAGCGGCGACGGGTGCCGGGGCCCGGCGCGCTCGCCATCCGCTCGGCGACCTCCAGGGCGGCATAGCCGGCCAGCGCGGCGACGAAGAACGACAGCACCGTGAGGAACGGGTTGTAGGTCGCGGCCAGCTCCGGACCCAGGTGGGCGTGGGGGGCGATGAACCGCCAGAAGAGCATGATGGCTGCCGCGACTCCGTTTCCGGTGAGGTAGGGGGCTATTCTACAGAGGAACGCCCCGATCCCCGCCTCCCGGCACGGCCTGCAGCGCCGCCCGCAGGGTTTCCAGGGTGAGCGGCTTGGTGAGGAAGCCGTCCATCCCGGCCGCCAGGCAGGCCTGGCGGTCGGCGGCGAAGGCGTTGGCGGTCAGGGCCACCAGGCGCAGGCGCGGAATGCCGCCGGTATCGCCGGCATCGCCGGCCTCGCGGGCGCGGATGGCGCGGGCCGCTTCCAGGCCGTCGAGCACCGGCATGTAGATGTCGAGCAGCACCAGATCGTAGGCCGTGCGCGCGGTGGCCGCCACCGCCTGCGCGCCGTCGTCGACGCATTCCACCTCGGCCCCCAGGTATTCCAGCATGGCCTGGGCCACCTTCTGGTTCACCGGGCTGTCCTCGGCCACCAGGACCCGGTGGCGGTGGCCCGGGCAGGGCTCCGCCACGGCGATCCACGACCTGGGCGGCCGGGCCGTCTCGACGTCGGCGTCGGTGTCGGCGATCGCGGGTCCGCCGGCCAGCGGCAGGCGGACCGTGAAGAGGCTGCCGGAGCCCGGGGCGCTCGCCACCGTGATCGTCCCCTCCATCGCCTCCAGGAGGCGGGCGGTGATCGCGAGCCCCAGGCCGGTGCCGCCGAAGCGCCGGGTGGTCGAGGCGTCGCCCTGGGTGAAGGGCTGGAACAGGCGGGTCCGCTGCACCTCGTCCATGCCGATCCCGGTATCCTGGACCGCGATGGCGAGGCGCCCACCCTCGCCGGTATCGGCATCTCCGGCATCGAGACGCGCGGCGACCGTGACGGTGCCGCCGGGGGTGAACTTCACCGCGTTGGAGACCAGGTTCAGGAGCACCTGGCGCAGCCGCATGGGGTCGGCCTGCACTCTTCGCGGCACCGTTTCGGGCCAGTCGAGGACCAGCTTCACCCCCTGGTCCCGGGCCCGCGACCGGTAGAGGGCGAAGGTGTCGGCGACGGCTGCCCGGGCGTCCACCGGCAGCCGCTCCACGTCCAGGCGGCCGGCCTCGATCTTGGCCCAGTCGAGGATGTCGTTCAAGATCGCCAGGAGGACCTCGCCGGAGCTGCGGATGGTCTCGGCCTGGTCGCGCTGCTCGGGCGCCAGCGGCCCCGAGGCCAGGAGGTCGGCCAGGCCGATCACCCCGTTCAAGGGAGTGCGGATCTCGTGGCTCATGGCGGCCAGGAACTCGGACTTGGCCCGGTCCGCCCGCACCGCCTCGTCGCGCGCCGCCACCAGCTCGCCGGTGCGCTGGCGGACCAGGGCCTCCACCACCCGGTTGCGGCCGGTGACCATGAGCAGCAGGGAGCCGCCGACGGCGCTCGCCAACAGAGCGCCCACCAGGACCACCCACGACAGCCGCCCCTGCTCGGCCATCATCGAGGTCCGGCCGCGCCAGGCGAGGATCTCCCAGCGCCGGTCGGCGACCTCCACCGTGCGGCGGCAGAAGGCGCCGGCGGCGGAGAGGACCGTCTCGCGCCGCCCCAGGGCCTGCTGCACCGGCGCCAGGTCGCGGGGGTCGCCGCGCAGCACCGGCTCCCCCGGGGCGTCGAGCTCGCGCACCAGCCAGTGCACGCCCGCCGGGGCCGCGGCCAGGGGGCTGAGCAGGCGGTCCATCTCCACCCCCAGCACCAGGAGGCCGTTCACCACGCCGCCCGGGGTGTCGGCCGGATGGTCGGAGAGGAACAGCAGGACCCCGTCCCGCCCGGACTGGACCAGGCGGAGGTGCCGGCTGCAGACCACCTCGCCGCTCCTCGCGGCCCGGGCGAGAGCCTCGGCCCGCGCCGGTTCCGAGGCGAGGTCGAAACCGACCGTCCGGTCGTGGGTCACCGCGGG
Organism: Thermoanaerobaculia bacterium; assembly: GCA_035644215.1. GTDB lineage: Bacteria > Acidobacteriota > Thermoanaerobaculia > Multivoradales > UBA5704 > DASQPA01. The sequence continues at coordinate 2,878 of DASQPA010000609.1, read as the reverse complement.
GTCGGCCAGGATCACCGGCCAGTGCTCGGCCCGCGGCGCCGCCGGGCGGCGCCGGCCCACGGCGTCTCGCTCGAAGATCTGGAACGGCTGGCCGAGGGAGCTGCCGAGGGCGCGCTCGGCGGCCGGCAGGTCCGCCTGGCGCACCCGCCGGGCCCAGCCGACGCCGCGGAGCCCCGGGAGGCGTACCAGCAGCTCGCCTGCCAGGCTGTGGAACGCGGCGGGATCGGGCGGCCGGCCGGCCAGGGCGCCGCGCAGGGCGTGCAGGGCCAGGGTCTGGCTCAGGACCTGATTGTGGATCTCCTGGGCGGTCTCGTCGGCCACGCGGTCCATCTCGCCCAGGATCCGTCGCTCCTCGCTGCCGCTGACGTAGAGGTAGAGCAGGATGCAGAGGACGAAGCTGCCCAGGAGGGGCAGGCCGGCGGTGAGCCGCCGGGGCCGCCAGGTCTCGCGCGGGCGGCCGACGGCGAGGAGGACCAGCGGGGCGAAGGTGACGGCGCCGATGCTGTCGCCCAGGTACCAGGTCCACCAGTTGGCGGGTACCTCGGCGAGCGGCAGCTTGCCCGCGACCGCCAGGGTGAACACGCCGATGGTGGCGCTGGTCAGGCAGGAGGCCACCGTGGCGGCGACGAAGCGGACGACGTTGCCGGGCGAATCGAGGCCGGCATCCCGGCCGCAGAAGCGGATCACGAGGACCCGTCCGAGGAGCGCCTGGAACGTCGACCCGACCGCGACCAGCACGGGCACGGAGTCCAGGATCAGTCCCTCGGGTCGGAAGGCGTTGGCGATCCAGGAGCCCAGGAGCACCCCGGGCCAGGCGCGCCCCCCGAAGACCAGGAGGGCGCCCAGGGAGAGGCCGGCGGGGGGCCAGATGGGCGAGGCGTACCCCGGCGGCAGGGCGAAGAGCAGCCCCAGCCGGGCGGTCAGCGAGTAGAGCGCCGCCAGCAGCAGCCAGAGGGCCAGAGAGCGGGGCACGGACCTCGACATGAAAGCGACCTCACCCGAGCCGGAGCGGCCATGGACGGCAGAAACAAGGCTTCCTGATCTCCGCTCAGTATAGTAGCTGTCATGAGCTGGGTAGGAGCAGAGGGCTGGGCGCGGCGGCCGCTGGTGGTGGTCGAGGACCATCTCCAGCACGTCACGGAGCTCCTGGCGGCGCTATCGGAGGCGCCGCTCCTCGCCCTGACGACGGTGGTCTGCCTCGACCGTGCGGGGCCGGACACGGCGCGCCTGGTGGCCCGCTGGCTGGCCGACTACCCCACCCTCCAGGTGGCGGCGCGGCTCGATGCCGGGGATGCCGGCGACGCCGGCGATGCCGGCGCCCTGGCGGGCCGCGCCGCGGTCCTCGACCCGGCGGTCTTCGAGAACGCCAACCGCTTCGCCAAGACCCTGGGCGGCCTGCTCCGGCCCCGCGGCCTGCTGCTCCAGGACGTCCAGCTGGAGACCCTGCGCTTCCTCCCCAAGGACCGCTGGTGGGAGTCGATCTACCTCGCGAGCACGGTGCGCGGGATGTTCGCCGAGAACCCGCCCACCTGCCGGTTCCTCTCCAACAAGCGGGGCTACGAGGCGACCTTCGGCCGCGACCTCCTGGAAGCCGGGTTCGATCCGCGCGACGTGATGGACAAGAGCGAAATCCGGGAGACCGTCGTCCCCGTCGTCCGCTCCTATCTCGACCGCACCTTCCCCTGGCGGCTGGCGGTCGCCCCGGGGGGCGAGCGCTTTCCCGATAGTGCTGTCGCCAAGACGGAAGAGGACCGCCGCGAGGTGGAGGGCGAGCTGGACCTCGTGGTCTGGTGCGGCGGTGGTGATGGCGGCGGCATCGAGCTCGGCGGCCGGGTTTTGGCCGGAGACGGCGACCGTCGCCGCCTCACCCTGAAGGCGGGCAGCCAGGAGACGGTCACCTGGAGCGCGCTGATCGACGACCGCCTGGCGAACGGCGACGGGGTCCCCGTTCTCGCCGTGGGGCAGCGGATCGCCCCCGAGGGCGCCGGCCGGGCCGAGATCACCAACCTCGCCGCCCGGCACGTCCACGGCCTGCGCAGCCGCCTGGCGGACGCCGCCGGCATCGTCACCGCCCACCACGCCTACCGGCTCGCCCCGGGGCTCCAGGTGGGACGGGTGACGGCGCGCACGGCGTAGCGCCTTCCGCGCCCTGCAGCCGATCCTCCACACCCTGCTCGCCGGTCTCCGGCACCCTGCAGCCGATGCCCCATACCCTGCTCGCCAGTCTCCGGCGCCTTGCAGCCGATGCCCCACACCCTGCTCGCCAGTCTCCGGCGCCCTGCAGCCGATGCCCCACGTCCTGCTCGCCCGTCCCCCGCGCTCCGCATCCGGTCCCCGACACCCTGCTCGTCGGTCCTCTGCGCCTTGCAGCCGGTCCCCCACACCCTGCTCGCGGGTCCTCGGCGGCATGCCGCCGGTCACCGCGCGCAGGACGCGGGAGACCCGCTGCACGGCTTCCCGACCCCGCCGCGAGCCTCCTCCCGCGCTCTCCAAGATTCCTGGACGCAAAGTGTCGACTCCTCCTCTCGAAGAGCTGTAGGATACCGCAGAAGGCGCTTCTGTGAAACACTGCGCCAAAGTGTACGAGGGGCGAAGAGCGGCACGGAGGAGGGGTATGCAAATCGCGAAGGTCGTGAAGATCCGCTTCTGGGGGAGGACCGCGCTGCAGATCGAGCAGGCCGCGGCCGCCGAGCGCGTGGCGGCGGCGGAGATCCTGCGGCGGGCGGTGCAGCTCTACTTCAGCATGTATCCAGTGAGTCCTACTGTAGCAAAATGTGGCGGAGGGCCCACGGAGGGGTCAACTTGTCCCCTCGAAGGGCCCACGCCGTCCCTCCCCCCCTCCTCTTCTCCCCCCTCCTCTCCCCCTGCACCCCCTCTT
>DASQPA010000608.1:0-2074 GCA_035644215.1 Thermoanaerobaculia bacterium | reverse complement strand
GCCCGCGACCCCGGCCTCTTCGTCATGAAAAGCCTCATCGTCCGTCCTGGCGATGGTGCCGAGCTCGAAGCCGATCTCGCCGCCTACCGCCCCGGGGTCGACGCCTTCCTGACCGATACCTTCGACCCGGCCACCGGGGCGACCGGGGCGACCGGCAAGACCCACGACTGGGCGGTCTCGCGGCGGCTGGTCGAGATCGCGGAGCGGCCGGTGCTCCTTGCCGGGGGCCTGCATCCCGGCAACGTCGCCGCGGCGGTGCACGCGGTGCGGCCGGCCGGGGTCGACGCCCACACCGGGGTCGAGGGACCGAACGGTCGCAAGGACGAGTCGCTCGTCCGCGCCTTCGTACGGAACGCCCGGGAGGCCTTCGCGGAGCTCGCAGAGTACCAGTAGACAGAACCTGAGTGACGGTGTATCGTCACCGGGATCTCTTTCTGCCGATACTCGCAGTGTTCTACGCCGATCTTCACGTCCATTCCAAGTACTCCCGCGCCACCAGCCGGGATGCCGATCTCGAACACCTGGCGCTCTGGGCGCGACGAAAAGGCCTCTCCGTTGTCGGGACCGGCGATTTTACCCATCCAGCCTGGTTCGAGGAGATCCGCACCAAGCTCGTTCCCGCCGAGCCGGGGCTCTTCCGGTTGCGGCCCGAGATCGAGCGCGAGGTGGCCGGGCGCCTCCCTCCCAGCTGCCAGGGGCCGGTCCGCTTCCTCCTGGAGGTCGAGATCTCGACCATCTACAAGAAAGGCGAGCGGACGCGGAAGGTCCATCACCTGCTCTACGCCGCGAGTCTCGCCACCGCGGCGCGGATGCGCGAGAAGCTGGGGGCGATCGGCAACCTCGCCTCGGACGGCCGGCCGATCCTCGGCCTCGACTCGCGGCACCTGCTGGAGATCACCCTGGAAAGCGGGCCCGACGCCTTTCTCATCCCGGCCCACGTCTGGACCCCCTGGTTCGCCGTCCTCGGCTCGAAATCGGGCTTCGACTCGGTCGAGGAGTGCTATGGCGACCTCGCCCCCCAGATCTTCGCCGTCGAGACCGGCCTCTCCTCCGATCCGCCGATGAACTGGCGGGTCTCCCGGCTCGACCGCTTCACCCTGGTCTCCAACTCCGACGCCCACTCCCCCCCGATGCTCGGCCGCGAGGCCAGCGCCTTTTCGACCGACCTCGACTACTTCGCCATGCGGCGGGCGCTCGAAACCGGCGAGGGTTTCGGCGGCACGGTCGAGTTCTTCCCCGAGGAGGGGAAGTACCACCTGGACGGCCACCGCGCCTGCGGGGTGCGCTTCGAACCGGCCGAGACCCGGGACGCCTCGGGTCTCTGTCCGGCCTGCGGCAAACCGCTCACGGTGGGAGTCCTCTCCCGGGTCGAGGAGCTCGCCGACCGCCCCGAAGGCCTGCCGCCGCCGCGCCCCGCCCCGTTCCGCTGCCTGGTCCCCCTGCCGGAGGTCCTGGCCGAGCTCTGCGGCGTGGGGGTCAAGTCGCAGACCGTGGAGCGGTCGCTCGAGCGTCTGGTCGCCAAGCTGGGACCGGAGATCGACATCCTCGAACGCCTTCCCCTGGAGGACGTCGCGAAGGCGGGGGACAGTCTCCTGAAGGAGGCCCTCACCCGCCTGCGCGCCGGCCAGGTCCACCGGGACGCGGGCTACGACGGCGAGTACGGGGTGATCCGACTGTTCGCGCCGGAGGAGCTGCGGGCAAGGGCGGTGGTGGCGCCGTTGTTCGGCCCCTCCCCCCCGGCCCCTCTCCCGGCCCTCCCCCCTGGGCGCGGCCCCAGCGCTTCCTACCCGCTTCACTCCCCTCTCCCGGTGGTGCGGGAGGGTGGGCCGGGAGAGGGGCCGGGGGGGAGGGCCTCCCTCCTCGCCGCCCTCGACCCCGAGCAGCGCGCCGCCGCCGAGATCGTCGACGGTCCCCTCCTCCTCGTCGCCGGGCCGGGAACGGGGAAGACCCGCACCTTGACCCACCGGCTGGCCCACCTGGTCGCCGAGCGCGGGGTGGCGCCCGAGCGTTGCCTGGCGGTCACCTTCAGCCGTCGCGCCGCGGCCGAGTTGGAGGAGCGGCTGGCCGCCCTGGT
>DASQPA010000607.1:0-4653 GCA_035644215.1 Thermoanaerobaculia bacterium | reverse complement strand
GGCGTGGCGTCGCTGCCTGTGTTGTTGCCCGGCGTGGGATCGACGCCGTGCGTCCCGTCGTTCGCTATGCTCGCGGTGTTGAAGATCTGGCTCACCCCGGCCGCCACGGGATTGACGACGGTGACGGCGAAGGTGGCGGTTTGGCTGCCGCCGCCCGCGGCGACGCTGCCGACGGCCAGGGTGCAGGTCGAACCGGCGGCGTTGCTCGGCGTGCAGGCCCAGCCGGCGGTGCTGGCGCCCGGGTTGAAGGTGGTGTTCGCGGGCACGGTCTCCATCAGCACCACCCCGGTCGCCGTCTGACCCCCGGCATTGGCGTAGGTGAGCGTGTAGGCGACGGTGCCACCCGGCGCCACCGAGGCGCCGCCGTCGCTCTTAGCGATCGACAGATCGGGAGCGCTGACCACCATGAAACAGACGGTGACGTCGTTGAGGGTCGGGGTGACCGTGGTGTCGGTCGTCGAGAGGTACGCCCGATATTTGAGGTATCGTTTGCCATCGAACTGGTCCAAGGACGTGCCGTTGGTCGTGAAGAACGTCGCTCCGGTGCCGTCGGGACCGACGAAATTGAACGGGCCGGTGGGCGCATTGCTGCCGGCGGCCTGAAAGCGGAGCGCCGTGTTGGCCGGCGTGGAGGCCGTCCAGGAGAGCGTCGGCCAGACCGGCGTGAAGCCGGCCGGCGGGTGGCTGTCCTTGACCGACGAGATCAGGTCGCCGGCCGAGGCGAATCCGGTCTTGACGTAGACCTTGAAGCCGATGTCCGTCGCCTGCCCAGCCCAGGTGGCGCCGCTGTCTCCCGAGGTGACGCGACGACCACCGGCGTACGGGCTGCCGGTGCTCACGACATACGAGTACGTCCCGACCGACGGGTTCGACACCGCGCGCACCACCAACGCGTACGACGTTCCGGCCGTCACCGCCACGGGAGTGACGAAGGTGGCGCTGAAAAAGCCTCCGGAGCTGCTCGAGAAGCCGGGAATCGTCGCCGTCGCGAGGTCGACCCCGGTGGGCAGGTCGCCGCTCGCGTTCCGGATCGAGACCGTGAGGTTCGGGGTCGTGCCGGTGCAGCTGCTGCAGAACAGATCGACGTCGACCTGCGTGAGCTGGCCGCTCGTGCCGACGGTGAAGGTCTGGCCGAACCAGCTCGTGGAGGTGAAGGCGAAGCTGCTCGCGGTGACCGACGTATTCTGCTGATCGATGCTGGGAGCGTTCAGCAGGAGGACGTTGCCGGGGCTGGTGGTCAGATCGAGGTTCGTCGGCACGCCCGCCTGGAAATCGGCCTGGCTGGTGTCGATCGGACACCCGTTGACCGGTCCCTTGCCCAGGAGGATCGGGGTCGCGACGCTGCCGGACGGGACGAGCGACAGCAAGGGAAGCAGAACGAGGAGAGCGTGTTTCATCGGATCACCCTCGAAGAGAATTGGCCGTCGGCGCTTCGACGAAGCGCGGGCCGGTGTACCACCAGCTTGCGATTTAGCTTTTGAAGGTCTCTTTATAGCAGGACTGCGCCGCGTTGTCCAGCAGTCGCGCACAGGCTGGCGTCGAACTCACTCCTTGCGGATCACCCGGATCGGATCGACCCGGGTGGCGCGGAGCGCCGGCCACAGGCTGCCGAACAGGGTCATCAACAGGCAGAGAGCCACCGCGGAGAGGAACGTGCGCATGTCGCCGGGGTCGAGTCCGGCGAGGAGCGACGCCATCGCCCGGCCGGCGGCGTAGGCGAGCGCCGCGCCGGGGATCACCCCGGCCACCGCCAGGAGGGCGCCCTGGCGCAGCACCATCGCCAGGATCTCTCCCGCCCGGGCGCCGAGCGCCATGCGGACGCCGATCTCGTGGGCGCGCTGCGACACCGCGAAGGAGAGCAGGCCGTAGATCCCGATGCCGGCGAGCAGGAAGGCGATGCCGGCGAAGGCGCCGAGGACCCGCACCTGCACGGCGCGCGAGGCCGTCTCGTCCGCCACGACCTCGGTGAGGGTACGCACGTCCGAGATCGGCTGCTCGGGATCGACGGCGCGCACGATGCGGCGGAGGGCCGGCACCAGGCTCCCGGGCGCGACCGTGGTGCGGAGGACGAGGTCTTTTGGCATGTAGAAGGACAGCCAGCCATCCTCCACCTGGCGATAGGGGAGGTAGACCTGCGGCTCGCTCGGCCGTTCGAGACCCCGCACCCGGACGTCGCCCACCACGCCGACGACCGTGCGGTCGTGAAACGCGAAGTTGAAGTGCCGGCCGAGCGGGTTGCCCGCGGGCCAGAAGCGACGCACGAACGAGGCGCTCACCACCGCCACCAGCGGCCGGTCGAAGGTGTCCGCGTCGCCGACGTCGCGCCCCTGGTGGAGCGGAACGCCCAGGGAGGGGAGGAGGCCGGGAGTCACGTAGCGCAGGCTCGCCGAGTGCTCGGCCCCCCGATCCACGGGCTCGCCCTCCAGGGAGACCGGCCAGATCCCGCCGCGCATCACCATCGGCAGGAAGCTGGTGAAGCCGGCGCTCTCAACCCCCGGCAGCGCCCGGACCTCCGCGAGCACCCGCGTGTAGTACTCGGCGCGCCGGGCGGTGTGGCTGTATTTCGGCGTCGGCAACGCCGTGCGCAGGGTGAGGACGCCGCTGGGACGGAAGCCGGGATCGGTCGCCTGGATGCGCTCCAGGGCGCGCAGCAGCAGGCCGGCGGAGACGAGGAGCACCACCGCGGCCGCGACCTCGGTGACCACCAAGGCCGAACGGAGCCGCTCCCTCCGGCCGCCGCCGGCGCGCACGCCGTGTCGCAGCTCGCCCCGCTCGGCGTCGCGGCAGGCCCGCAGGGCGGGGAGGGTGCCGAAGCCGATCCCGGTCAACGAGGTGAGGACGAGGGCAAAGAGCAGCACCCGTAGATCGACGGCGGGGACGGCCGCGATCGGCAGGGTCACCGGGACGAGCCGCGCCAGGAGGGGGAGCGCGGTCGTCGCCACCAGCACGCCCAGGCTTCCGCCGACGAAGGCCAGGGCCAGGCTCTCGGTCACCAGCTGGCGCACCAGGCGCTCGCGGCCGGCGCCCAGGGCCGCCCGGACTTCGAGCTCGGATTGGCGGGCGAGCGCGCGGGCCAGGAGGAGGTTGGCGAGATTGGCGCAGGTGATGAGGAGGACACACAGCGCCGCGCCGCAGAGCGCCAGGAGCAACAGGCGCCCCTGCTCGGAGAGGCCGTCGGCCAGGCGTTGGAGCGGAATGCCGGTCTGCCGGTTCTCCTTGGGGTACTGGCGCTCCAGCTGCGCCGCGAGGACGTTCATCTCCGCCTGCGCCTGGTCGAAGGAAACACCCCGCCTGAGCCTCGCCACCACCTCCAGGGCATAGTTGGTGCGGTCGGCGTAGTCGTCGGCCGAAAAACGGATCGGTACCCACAGCACGGCCTGGCGGCGGGGGAAGGAGAAATCAGCGGGCATGACGCCGACGACGAGATAGGGCGCGCCGTCGAGCAGCACCCGCCGGCCGAGGACCGCACGGTCGCCGCCGAAGTCCCGCTGCCAGAGGGCATGGCTGAGGAGCACCGTGCCGGCCGCGCCGTCGCGGTCGTCGCTCGCGGTGAAGAGGCGCCCGAGCAGAGGACGGACGCCGAGCAGCGGGAAGAGATCGGCGGAGACGGCGGCCCCTTCCAGCCGTTCCGGCCGCGCCGGCCCGACGAGGTTGAGCGAAATGGCCTGCATGGCGCCCATGGCCGAAAACGACCGGTTGAGACGCTTCCAGTCGCGGTAGTTGGCGGCGGAGGGCTCCAGGTGGGGATAGCCCGGCAGGCTTTCCCAGACTCTCACCAGCCGCTCGGGCTGCGGGAACGGCAGCGGCCGCAGGAGCACGAAGTCGGTAACTGAAAAGGCCGCCGTGGTGGCGCCGATGCCCAGCGCGATCACCGGGATGGCGGTCAAGGCGAAGCTGGGGGCCTGGCGCAGGGAGCGCACCAGGTACCGGAGGTCCTGCCGCAGCAGGTTGCCGTGCACCGCCAGGGCGTTGGGCAGGATTTCCCAGCCGGCCGCCCAGAGGGCGAACAGCGCCCGCGGCCCCGGCGCGGCCTGGCGGCGGCGTTCGAGGATGCGGCACATCTCCTCGCCGTACTCCTTCCGGAACGACGCCGGATAGAGATGGAGCAGGACCCGGTAGAGACGCATCAGGCTTCCCCCGGTGGTTATAGTTGACAAGGGTCTGCGAGGGAGGGGCGAGCGGCGTGATCGTCACCTCCCGAGCGGCCCGCGGGGTGGCCTCCCCGCGGGCCGGGTCGAGCGGCGGCTACTCGATGTTGGAGCAGTTCACGGTGTACGCGATGTAGCTCGCGCCCGCGCTGCCGGGGAAGTGCAGGGTGCCGCCCCAGGCGTCCAGCTGGGTGGGCTGGCCGCCGCCACTGCAGCCGCAGCTGCCGCTGTGGTCGTCGTCACCATGGTGGTTGTCGTCGCCATGGTGGTCATCGCCATGGTTGTTCGAGCCCGAAGAGGAGTTGTGGTCGTTCGAGCCGGAATGATGATCGTCCCCCTGGTGATGGTCGTCCCCGGAGTGATGATCGTCTCCCGAGTGGTGATCGTCTCCCGAGTGGTGATCGTCGTCGTCCTCGCCGTCGTCCCCGTGGTGACTGCAGGAGGAAGTTGAATTCTGGACGACCGTATGGGCGGCGACGAAGATCGGGGTTCCCGGCCGCAGGGT
>DASQPA010000606.1:0-4567 GCA_035644215.1 Thermoanaerobaculia bacterium | reverse complement strand
GCGCCGCCGGCTGCCACGATCCGCTCCAGGCAGTCCTCGAGGGAGACATCGGCGACGTGGATCACGAGGAGAGGCTGGTCGCCAGCTTGCCCTCCCGCGGTCAGCCCGCCGTCGATCCCCTCGCGCGCCGTTCCCAGCTTGGGGATCGCGGTGCCCACCCGGTAGTAGGGCGGCCCCGCCCAGGCGACCGGCTCGACCGACCAGCCGAAGACCTCACGGTAGAAACGCGCCGACCGCTCGGGATCGCGGGTGGGAATCTCGAAGCCGCTGACGGTTGCGTACATGACAGACAACTCTACCGCGATCCTCCATGCTGCGCGATTTCTTTTCCTCCCCCTACCGCCTCGCTGGCCCACTTCGCCGTGGCGATCCGCCTGCCAAGAGGGTGGCACCTCTCTGGGCTCGCCGCGAGCTCCGCCTGAAGGGCCTGCAAGCCCTGGGTGATCGAGTCGCGGTCCTTGGCCTCCAAGGACTTGAAGAGGCGGACGATCCTGTCGCGGTGAGGGATCTCCGGGTGCTCCTGGAGGGAATGGAGGGTCCCGGGGAAGGTCCAGCCCGTACTGAATTCGGCGGGCTGGGCTGCCACTTCCTTCGTCAGGTTTGCCAAGGCCTTGCCGGCCTTTTCATTTCCTGTCGCCATCTCAACCGCAGCCTCATAACCCAAGAAGACCACTCTGAAGTTGGCGGCGAGCCCGGGTGTCGCGAGCAGGGAATCCGTCTTGACTCGGCAGCTGGCGAAGTCCCCGCTGGCGAACAGGACTTCGATCTCCATCGATCGGGTGTTCGGGTCTCCCGGATTGTTGACGTGCCATTGCTGGATGATTGTAAGGGCTCGGCGATGATCGAATAGATGGTCATTGAGGGCGCTAATCAGCATCTGGAGCGCAAAGACATCCGTCGGGCTCCTGTTGAGGATTTCGGTAAGCCCTGTGAGGGATTCCTGGTAGCGCTCCGCACGCTGCAAGGCTTGCGCCTCGTTGCGTCGTGCAACGTTCCACTGGCGGGGAAATTGCTCGTAGGTGAAGACCTCCAGGGCCTGCCGGAAGGCCATGCCGGCCTGCGCAAAAAGCTGTGGTGTGGATTCACCTGCGGTCCGCGCGGCCTGTTCCATGAGGACAAGGCCGAGGTTGTTCTGGGTGATGGCCCAGTCCTGGGGGAACTGCTCGCGTGTGTAGACGAGGAGCACCTGTCTGTAGGTAGCAACCGCTTCTGCGAGAAGCTGGGCACCGCGCTGCCCCTCGGTCCGTCTGCCTTGCAGGGCGAGCGCATTGCCGAGGCCGTTCTGGATCATTGCCCAGCCCTGTGGAAGCTGCTCGCGCGTGTAGACGCGGAGAGCCTGTCGATGGGCTTCGACCGCTTCTGCGAGCAGCTGAGCGCCGCGCTGCCCCTCGGTCCGCTCTCCTTGCGCTTGAAGTGCAATAGCCAGGTTATGCTGAGTGGCGGCCCAGCCCTGTGGAAGCTGCTCGCGCGTGTAGACGCGGAGAGCCTGTCGATGGGCTTCGATCGCTTCTGCGAGCAGCTGAGCGCCGTGCTGCCCCTCGGTCCGCGTACGAGAGCCTGTGTGTGGGCCGCAACCGCGTCGGCGAGCAGCTGTGCGCTGCGCTGCCCCTCGGTCCGTGTGCCTTGCTCGCGGAATGCGCTGCACAGGCCGTTCTGGGTCAAGGCCCAGCCTAGTGGAAACTGCTCGCGCGTGTAGACGAGGAGAGCCTGTTTGTAGGCCTCCACTGCATCTGCGAGGAGTTGAGCGCCGCGCGCCCCGTCGGCCCGCGTACCTTGAATCTGGAGTGCGTCAGCCAGGTTGTTCTGGGCCATTGCCCAGTCCTGTGGAAGCTGCTCGCGCGTGCAGACCTGGAGGGCTTGACGACTGGCCAGAACGGCCTGGTCCAGATGGGCCTGGCTGGCGGCCGAAGAGCCTTCGTATCCCAAGCTCCAGTGGGCCTGCGAGATGTCATTGAGCGTAGCCGCCCACAGGCTTGCTGTCTCGTCAGGCGAGGAATGACCGTGCGCCTCCTCGTAGACCGCGAGAGCCCTTTCATAGTCGCCAGCCTGAAGACGAGAGTCCCCTTCGAGCCGCAGGGCACCGATCTGCTTGATCCGCAGCTGGGCCTCCCTTTGTTCTAGCGCCTCCCTGCGCCGGTGGATCTCCTCGATCTGGCGGGCGTCCTGATCCGCGGAGTCGCGGAAGTGCCGGGCCGCCTCGGTGAACTTGTTCTTTGCGAAGGCGGCCAACCCCAGCTTGTAGGCGTCGTCCTGATTCGCCTCGGTCTCAGCGATCCAGCGGTCGATCTCCTTCTGTGCGTCCTGCGGTGTGAAGCCGTAACGGACCGCCCATTCCTTGATGTAGCGACCGAGGTCGAGTTCCCTTCCTCTCGTAGCCCCTGCCTCGCGCGGCCTCGGCTGCGCGTCCATTTTTGCCTTCTCGGCGGTGTCCTGGATGAACTTCTCGATGCGGTCGTTCGTCCAGAAGAGCCGCGAGCCGGCGGGCAGCAGCTCGACCTTGATCGTTTCGTCGGGAGAGACGGGGACGAGGGTCTCGCCGTCAAGGGGATAGCGGATCCGCCAATTCGGTTTGTCGACGCTGAGAGTGATCTTAGCGCCAGGCCGGAAGGCTGGCGGCAGAGACAGTCGGGCGATGCCCTGGTCGGTCGTCTCGCGATGGCTGCCCGTCTCCTGCCAGGTCACCACAATCCCGGACTCGTACACCTTCTCGCCGTTCGCTCCGAGATGGAAAACCTGCACGCGCAGCTCGCGGCCCGGCTGCGCGAGAGCGGCGCCTGCCCAGACGATGGAGGTCAACGAGAATACGAGAGCGGCGAATCGTCGCATCATCGATCCCTCCACATCCGATACTGATTCAACAGAGATCCTACCGAGGATTCCTCACGTATCATTTTATACCCTTTGAGAACAGCGCGCATGTGGACCGGCGCTCCGGCCGGTTCGGCGACCTCGAAGCGACACTTGCCGTCTTGTCCTGTCGGCTTTGCCAGGTCGAGATCGGGGAGGCTGACGAGCACACCCGGAAGAGGCAGCTTGGTCTCGGCGTCCAAGATCTCGATGGAGAGGGTCTGCTTGGTGGCCGTTCCACCTTCCGGTCCGCCTGCAGGTCGGAAGTACACATATCCGGCTAGCGCCAAGAGAGCCACGAGAAGCGCCACGGCCCGCCACGGCCACCGGGGCCGTCCTCGGGCCTCCAGCGGAATCCAGGCAAACCCGCTCGCCCTCGGTTTCGGAGGCAGCGCGACGAGCGCGCCGAGTTCCGGTTTCGGGACCTCCGGCTGGCGCGTGAGATGGCGGTAGAGCTGTTCGTACCCCGCGTCGGTGCCGAGGTTGTAATACATCGTGCCGCGGAGGACGGTCGGGATGTGAGCCTCGTCCTCTGGAGTGAAGATCACGGGGACGAGCTTGCGCGTCTCGGCGGAGGCGTCGTAGAGCACCTGCGTGATGACGGCGCCCTCCCAATGCACCGCGAGGCCTCGCCGCTTCTCCTCTCTGCCGTCGAAGCGGCGGCGATAGGTCTCCGTACAGACCACGAGCACGAAATCGGCCGCCTCGATCTGCCGCAGGGTCCAGCGCGGCCAGCCCTCGGGCGGCGCCGCCTCGTACTGGTCGAGGTCGGCGTCGACCCCGTCGTGCCGCAGCCGGTCGCAGAGCGCCAGCACGCGATCCATGTGGGCAGGGGAGTCGTGGCTGTAGCTCACGAACATCCGGGGCGGACGGGGAGGCTCGGTAGGAGGCATACGCAGTCTTCGATGGAGAGCGCGACAAGATTCTATCGCGAAGCGGAGCGGGTTGGGATGAAGAGGTCGAGCGCCACAAGCACGGTCCTCGCGTACCCGCGCGGGGTCACCGCGTACCGGCGCGCGGTGATGGCGTGCCTGCACACAGATACCGCGTACGGGCGCGCGATCGTCGCGTGCAGGTACACGGTCGCTGCGTGCAGGTGCGCGGTCACTGCGTGCCGGCACACGGGCTGCCCCGTCTACCTTCAGGCGGTCCGCTCTCCCTCGACCAGCAGCCGCCCAGCCGTCGCCAAGGCCACGGCGCCGCTCGCCTCGAGCACCCGGGTGAGGCACTCGGGGAGGCGGATAACGGTCTCCGCCGTGTGCAGGGCGGTTACGAGCTCGGGGTCGTAGTTGCGCAGATACCCGATAACCTGGCCGCCGGACTCGACGGCGTAGCCCTCGGGGCCCCGCTCGTGCTGGAGGCGGAAGAGCCGATCGAAGCCGGTGCCGGGGAGAACCGCGGCGGCCAGGAGCGCCCGCTCGCGGTGGTGGAAGACCGCCCTGGGGATGTCGCCGGCGGCCAGGCTCTCGCCCCGGCGGAGGATCGCCCAACCGGGGCTGGGGATCGGCACGACGATCCACGGGCCGGCGACGTCGGCCTGCGCCGCGGTCAGCGGCTCGTCCTGCTGGTCGAGACGGGCGAGGAACTCGGGGGTGAAGGCGTTGGACGGCTGGGACGGACGGAGGGTGCTACCATCTTCATGGTCTCGCATGGGTTCTCTCCTTGCGGGATCTGGCTCGGGTGAGGTGCAAACTCGCCCGGGCCGCTTTGACGTTGGGGC
>DASQPA010000605.1:0-15447 GCA_035644215.1 Thermoanaerobaculia bacterium | reverse complement strand
TCTTCTCTTCGGCGCGGCGGGCGCCGATCGCGCGGCGGCCGGGGCGCCGCCGCGGCTCAACGAGAAGACCCGGGCCGCGGCTCTCTCGGCCGAGCTCGCCGCCGCGAAGAGCCACCAGCTCTATCTCGTGCTCGACCCCTTCGCCCCGGAGCTCGACCTCGCGGTCGACGGCATCGTGCTCCGCCGCTTCCCGGTCGAGAGCGCCCTCTTCGGCCGTTCGCGCCTGGCCGGGGGCGATCTCGCCTGGCCGGCCGACTCCTACACCCTGGTCTCCCAGCTCGACGAGCCGGAGCGGCCGAAGATCCCCATCCAGACCCCGGCCCCGGCGGCCGCCCCTCCCCCGGACGCCAAGCCGGGATTCGATCCGAGTCACGCCAATCCGGCCATCCGCCCGGCGAGCGAGGAGCTCCTGGAGCGCGCGCCCACCCATTTCCGGCTGCGCTTCGAGCCGGCCCTGGACGTCTCGATCCTCGGCGAGGCGGGGGTGGCGAACCTGCCGGGCCGCCTCTGGCGGGCGCGGCACCGGCTGATCGAGGGGTGGGAGGCCCTGTGGCAGCGCCTCCACGGGCAGACCGTGCCGCCGCGGGTGGTCCTCACCGTGAAGCCGGAGGAGGCCCGGCGGCTCTTCCTGGCGCTGCTGCCGAAGATGCGGCTGGTGCTGAAGGTGATGCCCGCCGGCGCCGCCGGCGGCCCTACCCCCCGGTGAGCTTGTGCCGGACGCTTCCCAGGAACCGGTTGAGCGGGTTGTCGCGGGCGAGGAAGGAGAGGACCGGCGAGCGGCGCAGCCCCATCTCCTTCTGGAGCTCCAGGAGCTCCTCGCTGTGGGGGTCGATCTTCAATCCCTCGCGGACCGCCCGGACGGCGCCGCGGCGGTCCTTGGCGAGCAGGCAGGTGCGGGCGAGGTTCCAGTAGTTCTCCGGGTGGAAGAACTCGATTTTGACGGAGTGCTTACAGAGCTTCAGCCCCTCCTCCAAACGCTGCTCGCGGAGAGCGATGCCGTAGCCCAGGTAGGAGTAGAAGAGGCCCGGCAGGTGCGCCCGCTCCTCGGAGGAGGCGAGCTGGCCGAGGTAGGGGAGGCCCTGCTCCCAGTTCCCTTTGCGGCACTGGTCGATGGCCCGCCCGACCACGCCCGTCAGCTCCTGGCGCGCCGTGCCCGCCCCCGCGCTCCTGGGTACGAATGGCATCGCCCGAGATTATAGCCGTCTACGTATTTTCGGCAACTGTTCCCGAGTCTCCCGAGGCAGGGGACGGCCGTGCGGGTGATACACTGGAAAAGTCTCTCTGCGAAAGGCGACCCATGAGCGATCCACAGAGCTCTCCCCAGGACCTGGCCGAGCTGACCGAGCTGGCCCGGCGTTTCTCCGAACGTGAGATGTACGAGGAGGCTGCCGACCTGTTTCTGCTCGCCCTCCGTCTCGACCCCAAGAACCTGGGGGTCAAGCTCGGGCTCGCCGAGGTGAGGAAGCTCCAGCGCCGGCAGAAGGGCGGGCCGCCACGGACGTTGAAGGAGATGCTCCGCGAGCAGTTCCGGCGCAGCTCGATCGACGCTGCGCACTTCCTCGGGCTCGCCCACCTCTACGCCGAGAAGGGGGAGAACGGCCGCGCCATCGAGTGCATCGAGGTCGCCCGCGCCAAGGACCTGGAGAACCCGGCCCACCACAAGCTCTACGGCCGCATCCTCTTCAGGCGCCAGGATTTCGAGAACGCCGCCGAGGAGTTCGCCCGCGCCCTGCGCCTCAACCCCTTCGATCGCGAGACGGCCGAGAGCCTGGGGCGCGCCGAGTACGAGCGCAAGCAGTTCGAGCCCGCTCTGCGCGCCGCGGTGCACGCCTTCCTCCTCCTGAACGAGGCGGACAACGAGGCGGTCGAGCGGGTGCGGCGCCGCATCCAGACCCTGAAGCAGATCCTCGGCTGGGGCAACCGCGAGCTGTCGCACCTCTTTCGCGAGCAGCAGGAGATCCTCCATACCGCCTTCGACCGCCTGGAGTGGCACCGCGAGCGCTTCCTCGAAGAGGGGGGGATGCCGCAGGGGACGATGTTCTGGAGCAGCCCGCCCACCAAGGTCACCGGCGGGCAGATCGAGCTCGCCTCGCGCCTGCGCCGGCTGCGCGTCTGGTCGCACCTCTCGGACGAGCAGATCTTCAAGCTCACCCGCGCCGTCGAGGAGGAGATCCACGAGATCGGGAGCGTCGTCTTTGCCCATCGGAGCACCGGGCAGGACCTCTACGTGCTCGACCGCGGCGAGATCACCATCCAGCGGCCGACCTCCTACGGCACCTTCGCCCTGGGCACCCTGGAGCCCGGCGAGCTGTTCGGCGAGTCGAGCTACATCACCCGCCAGGAGCGCACCGGGGACGCCGTCGCCGCCCAGCCCTCGCAGGTCTTTCGGGTCGACGCCAAGATCCTGGCGCAGCTGATCGAGGACTCGCCGGACTTGGGTACCCAGCTCTACTGGAGCCTCTGGCACGCCCTGGCGCGGAAGCTCCGCGGCACCAACGAGCAGCTCCGCGGCTTCTTCTCGGCCGACACCATGCCGGAGAACTTCCTGCGCCTGCGCCGCCAGCCGGCGAGCGCCCCCGGCGCCGTCAAGGTCGAGTCGTCGGACAAGATCCGGCTCTTCCGCGAGCAGGGATTGTCACGCCGCGAGCTGATGACCTTGGCCACCTTCTCCAAGGAGAAGCGGTTCGCCGAGGGCGCCTTCCTCTTCCAGGAGGGAGACAAGGGCTCCGAGATGTACGTCGTGCTCGAAGGCAAGGCGATGATCAGTAAATTCATCCCGGGGGCCGGCGAGGAGGCCCTGGCGATCCTCGAACGGGGCGACTTCTTCGGCGAGATGTCGCTCATCGACGGCGAGCCGCGCTCGGCCGACGCCAAGGCCCACTCGGGGCCGCTCACCGTGCTGGCGCTCGACCAGTCGACGGTTAAGGAGGTCCTGGCGATGGACCCCCACGCCTCGCTCGAGTTCCTCCAGCTGCTCTGCCGCCTGGTCGCCAACCGCCTGCGCGAGATCGACGAGAAGGTCGTCGGCTGGCGCATCCTGTCGGGCGAGAGGACCGAGAGCAGCGCTTCGGCGTAGCTTTTTTTCGCCTGGCAACGAAATTGCAGCTTCCTCTCCCATGGAGCACGCAGAGCCGGAAGCTTTTCGCAAGCTCATGAGAGGGGAGGCCTCGCGTGGCGAGGCCGTGACCATCGTTCGCCACCTGCTCGCCGGCTGCGCCTGCTGCCGGGAGAGATCGGAAGCGGCCCAAAAAGAGGCCGGTCCCGCGGCGACCTGGCACTATGACGCGGCTTTCGACGGGGCCGAGGAGCGCCTCCTCGGGAGGCCGGTGTCCCGCCCGGCGAGGCTGCGGCTCGGGCACGGGGGCCTGCGGCGCATCTCCTGAGGGCGGGGGCCCGTATAATCCGCCCACCATGGGCCCCCTCCTCTCGGATGCCGCGCTGCTCGCCCGGCTGGTCGCCTTCGACTCGACCAGCCGCAACAGCAACCTGCCGATCGCCGACTTCCTGGCCGGCTATCTGGACTGTCCGGGGGTGCGGATCGAGCGCAATTCCTCGGCGGACGGCACCAAGACCAACCTGATCGCCTGGGCCGGGCCGCCGCCCGAGCCCACTCCTGCCGCGATCGGCCGCCCCGGCCTCGTCCTCTCCGGCCACATGGACGTGGTGCCGGCCGACGAGGCGGGCTGGCAGAGCGATCCCTTCACGCTAACGGATGCGGGCGACCGCTGGGTGGGCCGCGGCAGCTGCGACATGAAGGGGTTCCTCGCCCTGGCCGCCAATCTCTTCTCGGAGGTCGATCCCGGCGCCCTTGCCGCTCCCCTGGTCCTCGTCTACACCTACGACGAGGAGGTGGGGACCCTGGGCGCGCGGCAACTCTATGAGAGCTACGCCCGAGGGAGAGCGCTGCCGGCCAGCGCGATCATCGGCGAGCCCACCTCGCTCCGCGTCGTCCGTCTGCACAAGGGGCACCTGAAGATGCGGATCACCTTAACTGGGGTCTCGGCGCACAGCGGCTACCCTCACCTGGGGGTCAACGCCATCGAGCCCGCCGGCCGGGTGGTCGAGGCCCTGGCGGCGCTGCGCCAGGTGCTGGAAGGGGAGACGCCCCGCTACGGCGAGCTCTTCCCCGAGGTCCCCTACGTGCCGTTGAACGTCGGGACCATCCACGGCGGCTCGGCGATCAACGTGGTGCCCGACCGCTGCGTCGTCGAGGTCGGCCTGCGGCCGCTGCCGGAGATGGGCTCCGAAGCCCTGGTCGAACGGGTACGCCAGGCCGCCCGGGCCGCCGCCGCGCCGCTCGTCCCGGAGATCGAGGTCCTCTCCGACAGCCCGCCCCTCCTCCTCGATCCGGACGCCGCCATCCACCGCCACCTGTCCACTCTCCTCGGCCAGGCGGAGAGCCAGAGCGTCTCCTTCGCCACCGATGCCGGCTGGCTGTCCCAGCTGGGGATCGGCTGTGCCATCTGGGGACCGGGCTCGATCGAGGTGGCGCACAAGCCCAACGAGTCCCTCCCCAAGGCCGAATTCGCCGCCGCCCGGGGCCATTTGGCGGCGACGATCCGGCGGTTCTGCCTGGAAGGGCACTGAGATGACGGCCGCCGGGGAGACCCTGGAAGCCGACCTCACCTGGACCGGCGAGGGCTTCGAGCGCGGGGTCGTGGTCGCGGTCGGCGACGACGGTCGGATCGCCTCTGTGATCCGGCGCCAACCGGGCGGCCCGGAAACCAGCCCTCCCCGCCGGCTCGCTGGCCGCGCCCTCCTCCCCGGCTTCGTGGACGTCCACTCCCACGCCTTCCAGCGCGGCCTGCGCGGCCGGGGGGAGACCTTTCCCGCCGGAGCCGGCAGCTTCTGGACCTGGCGCGAGGCCATGTATGGCCTCGTCGAGCGGCTCGACCTGGCGGAATTCCGCGCCCTCTGCCTCCAGTGCTTCCGCGAGATGCGCGCGGCCGGGATCACCAGCCTGGGGGAGTTCCATTACTTCCGCCACGGGAAGGAGCGAGAGGACTTCGCCTGCGACGAGCTGGTGCTCGAAGCCGCCCAGGAAGCCGGCCTGCGGCTCGTCCTCCTCGGCACCTACTATCGGACCGGCGGCATCGGCCAGCCGCTCGCCGGCGGCCAGCGCCGCTTCGCGACCCCGTCTCCCGCCGTCTACTGGGAGCAGATGGACCGCCTGGCCGGGCAGCTCCGCTCGCCTCTCCAGAGCCTGGGGGCGGTGGTCCACAGCATCCGCGCGGCAAGCCTCGACGACCTCGTGGCCGTTCACGAAGAGGCCGAGCGGCGGGGGCTCGTCTTTCACATGCACGTCGAGGAGCAGAGGAAGGAGATCGCGGACTGCCGGGCCGCCTACGGCCAGACCCCGCTCGCCCTGGTCAACGAGCGGCTGGCGGTCTCCGAGCGCTTCACCGCCATTCACTGCACCCACAGCGCGCCGCTCGACATGGACCGCTTCGGCGCGGCCGGCGGCAACGTCTGCCTCTGCCCGCTGACCGAGGCCAACCTGGGCGACGGGATCGCAGACGTGGCCCGGATGCGCGCCGCCGGGGCCGGCCTCTGCCTGGGGAGCGACTCGAACGTCCGCCTCTCCTGGCTGGAGGAGATGCGCTGGCTGGAGTTCGTCCAGCGCCTGGGCAACGAAAGCCGCGGCCTCCTCCGCGACGGCGAAGGCCAGGTCGCCCGCACCGCCTTCCGGGCGGCGACCGAGGGCGGCGCCCGCGCCCTCGGGCTCCCCGTCGGCCGGATCGCCGCCGGCGGCTGGGCCGACTTCGTGGCGATCGACCTCGAAGCCTCCTGCCTCCTCGGCTGGACCGACGAGACCCTCCTCGACGCGCTGGTCTTCGGCGGCGGGGACGAGGCGATCGCCGCGACCTCGGTGGGTGGGGAGTGGCAAGAGCGCGCCGAATAGCTCGGCCCCTACCCGTGTGTTCACCTCTACTGGCGCGACCCTGAGCGAGAGCGTCCCGGTCCTCCTCCAGATTCTTCGCTCTCGCTCAGGATAACTCGCCTGCGAGGCCAGCTTGATCCAGCGGCAGCGGCATTCGTCAGAACAGGCAGATCCCGCAAGCTCCTGGCTGGGAGAAGAAGCACTCCGCTCCGTCCGGACACTGCGAGTTGTTCCAACAGGCGCCGGCCTGGCACCTCGGCACGGGAGCGGGAGTGAAGAGATCGTTGCCAAAAAGCTTCTGCACCGATTTTCCCACCTCGGGAGTTGGAGCGGGAGGGATTGCGGGAGGGGCTGAGGCGGCGGGAGCCACGGCCGCGGACTCTCCAGCCCTCCCGAGGGTCGGGACCATCCCCATCACTAGAACCAGGAGCATCGCCACACTTGCCACCAGACGTCGCTGTGTCATCAGGGATCTCCTCTCAACCGGGTCGGCCACCATGGTCGGCGCGATGCACAATAGAATAACAGAATACTCAGTATTTGCAATCTAATTGATCTGGAAGTGGAGGCGATCGCCGCGACCTCGGTGGGTGGGAGGTGGCAGGAGCGGTAGATGGGGGGCGGCGCCGAGTGGACAGATTATGCGGCGCAGCATTATGCTGCTCTGCATAATGTTTTTCCTCAACCGCACGGCGGAGATGGAACGGCTCGACCGGCTGGCCTCCCGGGAGGGCGGCGGGCTCGCCGTCGTCTATGGCCGGCGGAGGATCGGCAAGACCCGCCTGTTGCTGGAGTGGTCCAAGCGCCACGGGGGACTCTATACCGTGGCCGACCAGTCGGCCGGCGAGGTCCAGCGCCGCTACTTCGCCCAGACCGTGGCCGAGCGGCTGCCCGGTTTTGGCGACGTCGACTATCCGGATTGGCGGGCGCTCCTCACCCGGCTGGCCCGGGATGCCCGGGCGGCCTCCTGGCGGGGTCCCCTGGTGCTCGACGAGCTGCCCTACCTGGTGACCGCCTCCCCCGAGCTGCCGAGCCTCCTGCAGCGCTGGCTCGATCACGAGGCGGAGGAGGCCCGGCTCGTCGTCGCCCTGGCCGGTTCAAGCCAGCGCATGATGCAGGGGCTCGTCCTCCCCGGCAACGCCCCCCTCTATGGCCGGGCTCGGGAGATCCTCGATCTTCGGCCGCTCGATCCGTCGTTCCTGATGGAGGCCTTTGCCGTCGCTCCCGGCCGGGAGCTGGTCGAGCTCTATGCGGCGTGGGGTGGGGTGCCGCGCTACTGGGAGCTCGCGGCCGAGCTGCGTGGCGGCGTCTTCGACCAGATCGAAACCCTCGTCCTCGATCCCTTGAGCCCTCTCCACCGGGAGCCGGATTGCGTGCTCCTGGAAGAGATCCCGCCCGCGCTCGAGCTGCGGCCGCTGCTCGACGCGATCGGCGCCGGGGCGCACCGGGTCTCGGAGATCGCCGGTCGCCTGGGGCGGCCCGCCACCTCGATCTCCCGGCCGCTCGACCGGCTCGTGGGGATGGGATTCGTCCGGCGGGAGACCCCTTTCGGGGAGACGGAGAAGGAGAGCCGCCGGAGTCTCTACAAGATCGACGATCCCTTCTTCCGGCTCTGGTTCCGGGTCGTGGCCCCCCACCGGGGACCGTTGGCCAGCGGCACTCCGCAGACGCGCCGGGACTGGCTGGCCCGGTTTTGGGAGGAGTTGGCGGCGCAGGCGTGGGAGGAGCTCTGCCGGAGCCGCATCGCCAGGCTCGCGACGGCCGACCTTCTGGGAATCGGCGGTCCCTGGAAACCCGCGGCGCGCTGGTGGAAGGGCAACGAACCGGAGTGGGACCTGGTGAGCGAATCCTTGGAAGGTCATCGTCTGCTGCTCGGCGAGGTCAAGTGGAGCGCCAAGCCGTTCGGAGCGCGGGCACTGGCCCGGGCTCGCGCCGAGCTCTCGGCCCGGCCGGCACCCACCCTGCCGACCCGGTTCGATCGCCATCACGTCGAGCGGGCGTTGTTCGTGCCCGAGATCGAACCGGGTTTGAAGCTCGATGACCGCGAGCCGTGGGTCGTCACCGCCCGCGATCTCCTGAAAGGAGGCGACGCTTGAGACACGCTCTAGCCTTGGTTGCGCTGCTGGCCCTCCCGCCGGCGATTTCGGCGGGTGGGGGCGGTCCCGCCCCGCGGGGTACCGCGGGGGCCGACCTCCCCATCACCGGTCTCGCCGTTCCGGGCATGGCGAGCTTCGACCGCATCATGACCGGTCTCCTGGCGAAATGGCCGGTCCCCGGCGCCGCGGTGGCGGTGGTCCAGGACGGGCGTTTGGTCTTTGCCCGGGGCTACGGCTGGGCCGATCGGGAGCAGCGGCAACCAGTCGAGCCGGACTCGCTTTTCCGCATCGCCAGCCTGTCGAAGTCGCTCACCGCCGCCGCCATCCTCAAGCTCGAAGAGGAGGGCCGGCTGAAGCTCGACGATCGCGCCTTCCAGATCCTCCGCGACCTCAAACCGCGCCCCGGGGCGAAGATCAACCCGCAGCTCGCGCAGATCACCCTCCGCCAGCTCCTCCAGCACACCGGCGGCTGGGACCGCGACCAGAGCTTCGATCCGATGTTCCGCTCGCGCGAGATTGCCCAGACCATGGGGGTGCCGTCGCCGGCCGATGCCACGACCATCGTCCGCTACATGCTCGACCAGCCACTGCAGTCGGCCCCCGGCACCCACTACGCCTACTCGAATTTCGGCTACTGCGTGCTCGGGAGGGTCATCGAGAAGGTGACCGGGGAACGCTACGAGGACTTCGTCAAGACCCAGATCCTGCGGCCCGCCGGCATCACCTGCCTGCGGCTCGGCCACACCCTGGAGAACGAACGGGCGCCGCGGGAGGTCCGCTACTACAGCTTCCCCGGGGCCGGCCTCGGCCCCTCGGTCTTCCCCGGCGGTCCGGCCCGGCTGCCCTGGCCCTATGGCGCCTGGTCCATCGAAGCGATGGATTCGCACGGCGGGTGGATCGCCTCGGCGGTCGACCTCGCCCGCTTCATCGATGGGCTGGAGGGCCGGGGCGGGGTGGCGCGCATCCTGCGGCCCGCGTCGCTCCAACAGATGCTCGCCCCTCCCGCCCCGCCGATCCCGGCGGCCCCCGACACCTGGTACGGCATGGGCTGGCAGGTGCGGCCGGCCAACGGCGACGCCAACTGGTGGCATGCCGGCTCGCTCGACGGCACCACCACCCTCATGGTGCGGGCCGCCAACGGCCTCACCTGGGTCGTGCTGTTCAACTCCCGGCCGAAGTCGGACAAATTCGGCGGCGAGGTCGACAGCGCCCTGTGGCGAGCGGTCGACGGCGTCAAACAGTGGCCGACCCACGACCTGTTCGCGAAATTCGGCGGCTGCCCGGCAGGCCGGTGATCCGGCCTTGCCCGCGACCTATGGACAGGTCGCGAAGGCGTTGACGTCGGTCACCGCGGGGGCCGGTGGACCCGGATAGTTGAAGAAGATCTTCTGTGCCCCGGCGTGGACGTCGTAGACGGTCAACCGGTAGAAGACGTTGGTCGTCGCGGCGGTGAAGATCCAGTGATGGCTGTTCAAGCCGCAGGCGTCCACCGTCTTGACCATGACCTCCCAGTTGTCGGAGCTGAAGAACCAGAAGAGGCCGGAATTCAAGTTGGCGCAGCCGACGGTGTGCGCTGCGCTCTCGGCCGAGCCCGGGGGGCCGGTGCGGTAGAGGGCGGAGATCGAGAAGCGGTTGTCCAGGCAGAGCGAGGTGCTGGTGCCGGAGCCGCAGTTGGGCGCGATCGGCAGGTCGAGGGCGGTGGCATGGCCGACGATCGAGCCGTTGTGGCCGCCCAGGTTGTCGGTCGGCCCGAAGCCCCAGGCCGCCACCAGCCCCGGCTGCGGCGTAGTGAGCTGGACGTTGATCGTCGAGCGGATCTGGTCCTGGGTGCGGGCGACGTTCCACAGGCGCACCTCGCTGAACGAGGCATCAGGCACGAAGTCGTAGTTGAAATCGCTGCCGATCCACAGGTTCTGGAGACTGATCGGGAGCAGCCCGGTCTCCGCCTTGGAGCCGACCAACTCGCCGTTGATGTAGTGCCGCCGGGTGGTGCCGTCGAAAGTGACCGCGATATGGGTGAGCTCGCCCACGGGAATGGCGCCGGCGTCGAAGAGCGAGCCCGGGTTCGAACCCTTGAGATACGAGCGCAGGACCCGGCCCGAGCCGCAGATGCCCACCCAGTAGGAGACCTGCCAGTTCTTGCCGACCAGGCTCCTGCAAGTGCTGGTGGCAGGGAGGGAGCCGACCGAGACCCAGAGCTCGATGGTGATCGCCCCCGTGGGGTTGAGCGCCGGGCTGTTCGGGATCTCGATGTGTCCGGGGTTCGAGGAGGAGAGGCTGAACGTCCCGCCGAACGGCTGCGCCACGGCCGGGCCGGCCAGGGCGGAAAGCGCCAGGAGAGTCAAGCAGAGCAGACTGAAACGGATCGCGCGGACACGGGAAAGCGCCATCACCGACCTCCTTGCCACATAGGGCCGAGCGGCGCGGTACCGATGCACCCCCGGATACCCAGAGGCTACCATAGCCGCTCTTCGATGGGTTAGGCGGCGGCAGCGAAGGTCCGTTACATCGCTCAGCCGTTCTGCACCATCTTGAACACCCCGTCCTTCGCGCAGCGGGGAATGACGATCTGGACGAAATGGGTGCGGTTGCGCTCGAGCCACCGCCCAGGGGCCTGGTTTTCGTCGAGCCGATGCACGGTGATCGTGCCCTTTGCCCCGACGACGAAGTTGTCGAAATAGCTGATGTTGTCTCCGGGCGGATTCGCCGAGATGCTCATGTTGAGCACCTTGTCGGCCGCCTTGCGGATCATCCCGTAGTAGTTGGTCATGAGGTCGTTGCGATCCGCGTAGAGACACCGATAGGCCGGGTTCGCGCCGTTGTTGTGCACATCCACCAGGACCTGGCGATGGAAGTAGACCGCCGCATCCGTGCTGCGATCGGAATCGGGGCTCATGAACTCGAGAAAATAGTCGAGGACGTCGGCTCCGTGATCGTCGATCACATGCGTGATCACCTGGAAAAATCGGTGGAACAGCTCCGGCGCCGTACCGTCCTCCACGAACACGCTCTTCCTCAAGGCGTCGTCATTCGCGAGCTTGGCCGTGTCGTCGGAGATCGCCTCCCAGTCGGACGCCAGGGTCCTGTAGGCATCGGGAGAATCGCAGCTCAGGGCTTTGAGGATCAATTCCCCGAGCTGCGCCTGGAGATTCGGTGAAGTTACGGCGATGTCCGATTTGCCCGCCGGATCGACAATCGAGCCGTGCGTGCGGTTGGGCAGCACGGCGAAGGGGATCGGCTCCTGGCTCCGCAAGGCCCACTGGGTCAAGACGGGGTCTTTCTCGTTGCGCGCGAAATCGACCGTGACCCCCTTGACGTTCAAGTTGGCAGCACAGACGCGCACCGTTCCGTCTGAACCGTTCTCGTTGACGATGCGGCGGAGGGCATCCGCATAGGGATGGGAGCCGACGATGACGAACGGCCAGACGCCCGTCGGGCCGTAGATCGAGGGAGCCGTTTCCTTCCCGAGCGGGATGAAGAGGTCGCGTTGGGCGAGGTCCCAAAGGTACGGGGAGGCGAGCTCCAAATGGCCGAGCATCGTCTTGCCGGTGTGGAACCAGTTTCCCCAGCCCTTGACGAGTCTTCCGAGCATGCTCTGGCCCAGTTGTGCGAGCCGTGAGCCGAAGTTCGCCGGCGCCAGCATGACGAGCCGTTTCACCGGGACGTTGCCGGCGGGAAGACAGTAGCTGCTCAGCCACTCCCGGGCGACGAGGCCCCCCGTGCTATGCACGATCATGTCGAAGGGGGCTTGCAGGCGCTGGCTCTGCAACTGCTCGCGGACCTCGGCGTCCAAACGTTTCGCGACGTCCTGCACCCCTACGTCGTCGTCCAGAGAGATGTAGTCGCCCAACCAGACTGGGACCGTGTCGTAGCCGTTTGCCGCGAGGAAACTCGCGAGAGGTCGAAAGGATTTCGACGTATCACTCCAACCGTGAAGAATGAGGACTTGTGGCTTCGCCATCTCGATCTCCTCCTGTAGGCCTCGGAACCTTCCCTCGGAGGGCTCCATCGTGGGGCCACCGAGAAGTTCTCGCGTGCAGAGGAAGGTTCAATCCTAAACATCCCACAGGCCGCTCGGCAAGGTCAAATGTATCTCGACGTATTGCTCTGTGAGTCAGCCGGAACGCGGCCATTCCTTCATAGGACCTGATACTGTACCGCCAGAGCGTGAATCCGGGCCGCGGAAGCCTTTCCCTTGCGATACCTACGCTTCCAACTCCTGATCTCGGCCGGCCCGGCAGGGGGCTATACGGTCCACGCGCTGACACCAAAGGGTGAGGGCCGGGCCCGTTTCAACCTTCCTGCTCCCCCTGCCGAGACAGGGGCGGCCTGGCGGCGGATCGCTCGGGCCGGGCGTCAGCTGAGCCCTCCTGACGCGCCTTCCGTGCCGTCGCCGGAGATGCTTGGAGAGCAGCTCTTCCGGGCTCTTTTCCAGGATGAGATCCTGCGGCTCTACGAACGGAGCCTCGATTTCCTGGAGTCGGACCCGAAGGTCGGGTTGCGCCTCGAGCTGATGCTCGATCAGCGCGATGCCGACCTCGCCGCCTTGCAGACGCTCCCGTGGGAGCTGCTTCGCCAACCCGATACTCCGGAATTCCTCGCTCTCCTCCGTCGTCGGCCCGTCGTCCGGTATCTCATGGTGGCGCGGCCGGTGTACGCGGCGCCGCGCCCCGCAACCCTCCGCATTCTCGCCGTGGCGCCAACCCGCGCGGACTGCCTTCGCTCGACCTGGAGCGCGAGCTTGCCAACCTGCGGCAGGCGGTGGGCTCGGCGACCGGCCTCGAGGTCGTCACGCCCGTGGCCCCCACCCTGGCGGCCCTGCGCCAGGCTCTCCGCCAGCAAGAGTGCCACGTGCTCCACTTCATGGGGCATGGCGGTTCGGCGACGGCTCCGGCGAAAAGAGTCCTCTACTTCGAGACCGAGGACGGCGAGGCTGCCCCGGTGCGCGGCGCGGACCTGGTGAACACGCTCGCCGATTTTCCTTCCTTGCGGCTCGTCGTCCTCAACGCTTGCGAATCGGCCACGCTCCCGCGGGCGGTCGACGAGGAGGAGACCGATGCTTTCGCAGGTGTCGCGAGCTCCCTGGTGCTCGGCGGCATGCCCACCGTGGTCGCCATGCAATTCCCCATCTCCGACCGGGCGGCAATCGCCTTCAGCCGCGCCTTCTACCCGCGGCTCGCGGCGGGCGATCCGGTGGATGCCGCCCTGGCCGAGGGACGGCAGGAGATGCACTCGGTGGACCCGGCCGGCAGCGAATGGGCCACTCCGGTCCTCTTCCTGCGGACCTGGACCGGCGAGCTGTTCCCGGCCAAGAATGTCTGGGACCGTGCCGCCTGGAAGGTGTGGATTCGCCGGTGGCTCCTCGTACTCCTGATCTCTCTCCTCCTGGGTGGCGCCGCGCTGGCGGCCCGTACCTGGTGGGTGGAGCGGCAGGTGACCGAGGGGGCGATGCTTTTCGAGTACCGGCAGTGGTCCGCGGCGCGCGAGCGTTTCCGGGCCGCCCTTGCGCTCGCTCCGGGCTCGGCGGAGGTGTTGTCGGATCTCGCCGGCAGCGAGGAGAAGCTCGGCGACGTTCGGGCTGCCGAGGAGCACTACCGCGAGGCCGCGAGGCGGCAGCCGGATTCCGCGGAACACCTGTACAACCTGGGGCATTTCCTCAACGGACGGCAGAGCTACGACGAGGCCTATCGGGTCCTTTTCCAGGCCCTGGCGAGAGATCCCCAGCGGGCCGACGCCTACGGCGAGTTGGCCGAGGCCGCGGAGGGCCGCGGCATGCTCGGGAAAGCGCGCACGTTCCTGCGAGTGGCCTTGCGCCTCGATCCCGAGCGCCCCGCCCTCCACCGCCGCTTGGGCGAGTTGGAGCTCGCCGCCGGGAATCCCCGAGCAGCGCTTCCGCCTCTGGAAGAGGCCCGCCGCCGGTATCCACTCGGTGATCTGGAACGGGTGGAGACGACCTGGCTATCGGCGCAGGCTTATGATCAGTTGGGAGACGTTGCCTCGGCCTGCCGCGAAATCCGCGAGATCCACCGCCTCGATCCGCCGGGGATCACTTCCTGGGCCATGAAGGCCGAGGAATTCGCCGCGCGGCGAGGCTGCCGGCCGTAGCCTTGAGGAGGAAGATCGATCCATGCTTCGCAGAGTGCGCATCGCTCCACTCCTGATCGGGTTGACGGTGGCGACCGCTGCCGCGGCTCAGGCCACGGAGCTGACGGGCATCCTCACCCAGGTCGACGGCGCCGTGCAGCTTGCCGGTTCCGGCGTACGCGAAGCTCCGCTGGCCGCTCCCTGGCAGGTGATCCGCTCCGGGGTTACGGTCCGTCTTCCGGAAGCCACCTCTGCCGGGATCGTCTGCTCGAACCGCCGCTTCATCCGCCTGCAGGGGCCGGTGTCGTGGTCCCTGACCGAGGCGACCTGTGCCGCTGGCAGGGAGCTGACACCCGGCGAGTACGCCCTCGTCGCTCCCCAGGCCGGGCGCTTCAAGGTTGTCGCCGGTCTACTGACGCTCGAGCGGGAGATCCGGGCTCCCTACGGAGACGATCCGCTCGCCCCGTTGCTGCTCTCCCCAAGGAATACCGTATTGCGGTCGCCGCGGCCGGCGGTCTCCTGGCACCGGATGCCGGCCGCGGTCGAGTACCGGGTGGAGTGGACCGGGCGCGGCATCGGCTACGACGATCGCGTCTCCGCGGGGGATGTCCCCTGCGCCCCGGCCTCCGACGGGAACGACATCTGCGTCCTGCCCTGGCCTGCGGATCGCCTCGACCTGACCCCGGATGAAACCTTTTTCCTCAAGGTTGCGGCTCGCGACGGAATCGTCGCGCCCTGGCATTGGAGCGACCCCGTGAAGGTACGCACCCAGAGGGTCTCTGCTACCCATGCTTTGGAAGACCGCCTCCGTGATCTCGAAAACCTCGGTTTCAGAGGACCCGCGCTATGCATAGCTCGGGCCGGCCTGCTCGCCCAGGGTGAGCTCTACGCCGATGCCGCCGAGGCCTACCGGCGCGCTCTCGCCGCCGCACCCACTCCCGAGCTGCACGTGACCCTCGGCGACGTCTATCTCGCCATGGGCCTCCTCCAACTTGCCGAGCCGCGCTACCGGGAGGCGAAGAGGGACGGTGGACCGGCCGTCCAGGCCGCTACGACTTTCGGCCTCGGCCGCATCGAGTATAGCCCGCGCCCGCTACCGCGAGGCGGCGGTGGACTTTCGGCAAGCGCGCGAGCTGTATGCCGGGCAGAAACTGGTGGAAGAGGAAGCGGCGGCGCGCCAGGCGGCGGAACGGGCGGCGGCGCGGACGTCTGTCAACGTCGGGGAGGCACCGCGCTTCGTCCGATCCGGATCCCCCACCCGCTCCGCCCGCCTGACCGAGGAGGCTCAGCATGTCCTCGAGTGAGGTACGGTCCTGGCGGTTGCCTTCGAAAACCTCATGGGCTTTGGGAAAGCCATCCCGATCGAGCACTAGGCCCACCACCACC
>DASQPA010000604.1:0-53058 GCA_035644215.1 Thermoanaerobaculia bacterium | reverse complement strand
CCTGCGAGCGCGAGCTGGCCGCGCTCTTCGCCCACACCCTCGGCCACGACCGCTTCGGCCTCCACGACTCCTTCTTCGAGCTCGGCGGCAACTCGATCGCGGGCGCCATCCTGATCGCCCGGCTCCAGGAACGGCTGGGCGAGATCGTCCACGTCGTCTCGCTCTTCGACCACCCGACGGTCGCCGGCCTCGCCGCCCACCTGACGCGCGAGCATGGGGCGGCGGTGGCGCGGCTCTGGGGTGGCGGGCTCCCGGCGCTGCTGGAGGCGGCCCGGGCGCGGATCGACGCCGCGCGGCTCACGGTCTTCCGCGACCTGATGGCCGCGTCCGTCCGGACCGCGCCGGAGGAGGAGGCGCGCAATCCGCGCGCCGTCTTCGTCCTGGCGCCGCCGCGCTCCGGCTCGACGCTGTTGCGTGTGCTCCTCGGCGGCCATCCGCAGCTCTTCGCGCCGCCGGAGCTCGAGCTGCTCAACTTCCCCACCCTCGCGGCCCGGCGGGCCGCCTTCTCTGGCCGCGACGGGTTCCGCCTGGAAGGCGCCATCCGCGGCGTGATGGAAGCGTTCCGGTGCAGCGCGCAGGAGGCGCGGGAGCTCGTCGAGGGCCGGGAGGCCGAGGGTTGGTCGACCCTGCGCTTCTACGGCTGGATGCAGGGCGCGATCGGCGGCCGGACGCTGGTCGACAAGACGCCGAGCTACAGCTGGAGCCCGGCGGCGCTGGAGCGGGCGGAGGCCGGATTCGAGGCGCCGCTCTATCTCCACCTCGTGCGCCACCCCCTGGGCGCCATCCACTCCTTCGAGGAGGCGAAGCTCGATCAGATCTTCTTTCCGCGGGCGACCGCCTTCTCGCGCCGCGAGTTGGCGGAGCTCTCCTGGGTGGTAGGCCATCTGAACATCCTGGAGTTCCTGGAGCGCCTGCCCGCGCGCCGCCGTTACACCCTCCATTTCGAAGCGCTGCTGCGGCGTCCGCAGGAAGTTTTGACCGACCTCTGCGACTTCCTGGGCGTCGGCTTCGACCCCGAGATGCTGGACCCGTACGGGCGGCCCGAGGGGCGCATGACCGACGGCCTGCACGCCGCCTCGCGGATGCTGGGAGACGTCAAGTTCCACACCCACTCGGGGCTCGCCCCCGAGGTGGCGGAGCGCTGGCAAGAGAGCCGTTCCGAGGCCGAGCTGAGCGACGTCGCTCGCCAGCTCCATGCCGATCTCGGCCGGCGTTCGGGGAGCGTGAGGGTGGCGCTGGACGCCCCTTCCGGTCATCCCGGCTGTCTGGTAGGTCTCCAGCGCGGCGGCGCCCAGCGCCCGCTGTTCCTCGTCCATCCGGTCTTCGGCGACGTGCACTTCTATCGCCACCTGGCCGGCGCGCTCGGCCCGGAACGGCCGGTCTACGGCTTCCAGGCGGTCGGTCTCGACGGCATCGGCGAGCCGCTGTCGTGCATCGAAGAGATGGCTGCCACCTATTGCCAGGCGCTCCGCATGGTGCAG
The DNA here is from genome assembly GCA_035644215.1 of Thermoanaerobaculia bacterium. GTDB lineage: Bacteria > Acidobacteriota > Thermoanaerobaculia > Multivoradales > UBA5704 > DASQPA01. The sequence goes on along the minus strand of DASQPA010000604.1, from coordinate 51,577 downwards.
GCCGCGGGACCGTATCGGCTCGCCGGCAGCTCGATGGGCGGCGTGATCGCGTACGAGATGGCGCAGCAGCTGCGCGCCGACGGGGACGAGGTGGCGCTCCTCGGGCTCGTCGATGCGTGGCTCTTGGACGACTCCATCCCGGAGGTCGGAAGCGAGGAGGCGGAGCTTGCGATCCTCGCCTACCTGACCGGTGCGTCCGACGCCGGCGAGGCCTTGCGGCAGTTACCGCGCGAGGAGCGGCTCGCCGCCATTCTCGACCGCGGACAGGCGGTGGGCGGCCTGCCCGCGTCTTTCGGCCGGCGCGAGCTCCTGCGGCTGTGCGAGGTCTTCGTCAAGAACGGCCAGGCCCTGCGGACCTACCGGCCGCAGTCGTACGCGGGCTCCCTCGTCTACTTCCGGGCCGCGGCCAGCCGCTCCACGGAGAGACCCGAGGCGGCCTGGAGCGACCTCTGCGGCGGTCGCGTCGAGGTACAGATGGTGCCGGGGGACCACCTGTCCGCCCTCTTCCCGCCGCATGTCTCGGTTCTCGGCGCACGGCTGCGGGAGGTCCTCGCGCGCGCGGAGGGGCTACACCTCAGGGTATAGGCGGTGGCACGGGATTTCAGCGACGGCGCCTACTCACTTCGGAGGCCGGGCTCCTCAAGGGAAGAGCGGCCACTGGCCGTTGACCGGCTGGAACAGAGCTACTGCCCCGATCCGTACGGCCAGATGGGCGGCTGGTACAACCGCATGTCGATCCTCGCCGGGGCATCTGGCCGCCGATCCGCAGGGGAACGTAGAACTCGTCGAAGCGCAGCTTGCCGAGGTCGCCACCCCCTAAGCCGAGGAGGCTCAGGCGTAACGCGCGGCGGCCCAGGCGCGGTAGCGGTCCAGGGGATCGGGGCGAGGCTCCTCCGGGCGCCGCCGGCGAATCCCGTTCGGCCAGGCGGTCGAGGGAGGCCGCCGTCCAGCCGCCGCGCAGGTCGGACCACTTGAACTGCCGGAGAATCGTCGGAAGCTTGGGCTTTGCGGCGCACCGGGGAGGAGGACCGGGATGACCGGGATGCGGCGTTCGACCGCCTGGGAGGGGAGGGCCCGCATCTCCAGATCCTCCCAGGGGCCGAGGCCGTCTTTCCCCACCAGGACTAAACCGGCGCCGGCCGTCTTTGACGACCGTCTCCAGAACCTCCTGCCAGCGATCACCGGGAAGAGGGCATCGAGCCGATCTGGAGCGTCACCGACGCCGGCCACCCGGCAGGGTTATGCCGAGGCAGTCAGGGCCGGAAGTGCTCCCGTGGCGGCCGGAAGGGCGCAACGAGGAGATCGTGCGAGCCGGGCTCGACGCGGACGGGAAAGTCCGGGTAGTCGGCGCGGATCTCGTCAGCGACGCGATTCAGAGACTGCGCGAGCCTGCGGTCGAGCTGGTCGACGCTGGCGAGCTGGCGGCGGACGATCTTCCAGGGGATCACACATGGAGTGCGAGCCGACCAACAGCGGTAGAGAAGATAGGAAGCGGCATCCCAGAAGAGAGGCCGGTTGTGAAACCGCCGCATGAGGGCGAGCGGCAGGACGACGGGGTTATTGCGCAGGTATTCGTGAAACGCCGGGTCGAGAAGGATACCGTAGCGCTTGATGTCCGAGGGCAGGAGGGAGAGCTGAGGGCGGGTCTCCGCGGCGAGGAGCCGCCGGGCCTCGACGCCGTCTCTCGGAGTGAAGGCTCTCTGGAGAGGCCTCATGTTAAGGCGGGAGACGCCGCCCGGGGTGCGGAGGAGCAGAGTCAGGGAGAAGCTCAGGAGGCGCCGGAGGCGCTCCTCGAAGCGCCGGTACTGGACGCCGGAGCGGGCGAGGCGGAAGGCCTCGAAGAAGTCGGTCAGGCTGGTGAAGGTGACGAAGCCGGTGTCGTAGGTGAGGGTCGTGATCCAGGAGAGAAGAGCGCGGTCGGCTCCGTAGGGGGTGGGGACACCGGGCTCGGTGGTCGAGAGATAGACGGTCAGGTGGGTGTCGGCGCCGAGGTGAGCCTCCCGGACGACGGTGGTCAGCGGACTTCTCTAGTAGGGGAAGCCAGAGAAGACGAGGGCCTTGGCCGCGAGGAGGAGAGACTTGGGGTCGTCGGGCGGGTCGACAACCGGCGTCAGGGTGGGGTGGGGGGCTAGTAGTCTGTCATTCCAGGAATGATGGGTATAGCCTCCGCAGCTTGATCCGGGCGTCGGCGGTCGTGAATTTCCAGTTGGCACCGATCCTGGCCTCGTTGCGCTGGCTTTCCCAGGCCGCGATCTCTTGCTGCAGGAGCTCGGGATTGGCAATCCGCCGATCCAGACACTGACGCTGCAGAATACTAAATTCGCCCTCGGCCATGTTGAGCCAGCTGCCATGCTTGGGAGTGTAGTGGACCTCTAAACGGCTCCATAGCCGACGGGCCTCTGCGGGAGCAAAGGTCTCGTATAGCGAGGCGCCAGAGTGTGTGTTGAGATTATCCATGATCAAAACCACCCGCTCGGCCTCAGGATACCGATGGTCTAGGAGATCTTGGATGAACCGCGCAAAGTCTTGGCGAGTCCTCTGCTCGGTGACCTCGACGTGACGCCAGCCCGCCAGGGGCTCAAAGGCCACAAATAGGGTGGCCACGCCGTTGCGGCGATACTCGCAGTCATAGCGCTCGACGCTTCCGGGTTTCCCGGCGATCGGCTGCCGGACCTCTTCGAGAAGCTGCTTTGTGCTCTCGTCCATGCACACCACCGGATGCGAACGGTCATGGGGCCGCCCATAAACCTCCAGGACATCTTCCATCCGGCAGACAAACTCGGCGTTGTGCTCGGCAGGGATGCACCAGCATTCCTTCAGGTGGGGCTTGATCTCGTTTTTTTAGCACGCTGCGGACAGTCTCATAGGAAATCGACTCAACATACTCCAAGATCACCATCTGGTCAGCCAACAGGCGGAGGGTCCAGCGAGCTTGCCCTTCGGGAGCGGGACTACAGGCCAGAGCCAACAGGCGGGCCTCCTGCGCCCTGTCGAGTCGACGGCGAGATGGGCGCGGCATCTTGCGACGATGGATTACAGCTTCCAGCCCTTGCTCGACGAAGCGTTTCCTCACCCGAGCCACTGTGGCGGGACTCACGTCGAGGGCAGTGCAGATCTGCTCATCGGTCCAGCCTGGGCCTGCCAGGCCAGCATCAGCCTTCAAGAGAATGCGGCCATGTGTCTGCCGTTTGGCGCTTGTACGGCCCGTAGAGATCAACTTCTCCAAGCTCGCTCGCTCTTCTGGATTGAGGGCGACCAGATAGCTTTTTCGCATCCCAAGTACCTCCAGGAGTAAATTCTAGCCTCCATAGAGACGCTTGGCATTCAAATCCACCACTTCTAGGCTGACAGACTACTAGGGCGGGCGGAGCCGGGACCTTCGTCCCGGGGGTGTCGTCGCCACGAGGGGCGGGTTCAACCGGCCGGAGGAACCTTAGTGCGTTAGTAAGCCAATGCTGAAACCCTGGTCTGGAGGCCCGCCGGCCGGGCTTGTCGTGGCGGTTCACCGGGGCCACTTGGTTGAGATACAGAGCGCCATGGTGCCGGAAAATTCGGTACACTTTCGGTACAGTGCTCGCCAAACCTGGGCAATCCTCCACAACCCTCGGGTACCCCCTCGGAGGGTGGAAACGATGCAGAATGAGAGAGTTGACGTGTTGTGGAGGTTTGTGGAGGATTGGCCCGGACGGACTTTTAATCCGCGGGTCCAGAGTTCGAGTCTGACGGCCGACCATTCCCAACCAAGCGAGTCGGGGTTTCCGCGGAGCTTCCGTCCCCCACCGCAGCCTCCAGGGCCAGCCGGCCCCTCCGGGCGACCCCGCGCCGTCTTTATTAAGCCCTTCCAAAATCAGGGAGTTGGAGGGTCAGGTGTCGCAGGAAGGTCAGGACCCTCGGCGGGATTGAGACACTCTTCGTAGTAGCACCGCGTCCTTACATAGTGAATAAAGAAGTCGGTGGAGAAAGCGAGCTCCGAGCAAAGTCAACCCTTGTCTGGCGCAGGCCGGAAATGCTCTCGTGGTGGCCGCCAGGGCCCGACCAGAAGATCGTGGGTCCCCGCTTCAACCCGGGCCGGGAAGTCCGGGTAGACCTGGCGGATCTCGCCGGCGACCCGGTTGAGGGTGGAAGCGAGACGTCGGTCGTGCTGGTCGAGGCTCGCCAATTGCCGGCGGATGCGCCGCCAGGAAATCCGCGACGCGGTCAGGGCCGACCAGCAGCGATGGAGAAGGTAGGAGGCGCCATCCCAGAAAAGGGGGCGGCTGTGGAACCGCCGCATCAAGGGTAAGGGCAGGACGACCGGGCTTCCGCGCAGGTAGTCGTGAAAGGCCGGGTCGAGGATGATCCCGTACCGCCTCAGCTCGGAGGGGAGAAACGAAAGCTGGGAGCGGGTCTCCGTCGCGAGCAGCCGCCGGACCTCGGCACCATCCCGCGGTGTATAGGCCTTCTGGATGGGTCTCATGTTGAGCCGGGCGGTACCGCTTGGAGTTTTTAGGAGCAACGTCAGTGAGAGACTGAGAAGCCGCTCCAGGCGCTCCCCGAATCGCTGATACTGCACGCCAGACCGGACGAGTTGGGAGGCCTCGAAGAAGTCGGTCAGGCTGGCGAAGTTGACGCAGCCGGTGTCGTAGGTGAGGGTGGTGATCCAGGCGAGCAAGGCGCGGTCGGCGCCGAAGGGGATGGGAACACCGGGCTCGGTCGTCGAGAAGTAAACGGTGAGGTGGGTGTCGGCTCCGATCTGGGCCTCCCGGGTGATCGTCGTCAAGCGACTTTGCTTGTAGGGGAAGCCGCAGAAGACGAGGGCCTTGGCCGCGAGGAGGAGGGTGTGAGGGTCGTCGGGGCGCTCGGCGAGGGTTGGCCGAGGGACCAACGAAGGGGTCCCTGGGGCCACGGCAGCCTCCTTGACGGCCTCTTTGACCGTGCGTAAAGGCAGGGAGGCCAGGATCGGAGCAAGAGGCTTCACCTCTGTTCGCCTTTCGTCATGGATGATGGGCCCTGAGGGCAGATTCCATGACACCGAGAGAACACCTGGAGACTCGTGCCGCCTTCGACCCAGCGCCGAAACTCCTCGTGGCGAGCAGACCGCGTGTTCGCCCGGTCTCCCGCCCCTGGTGCCTCACCCGCTCTGTTGCGTCAAAGGCCAGAACCCGTCCGGACTCCAGACTGATGTCGCCCAGAAGGGCGCGCAGATGCTCTTCTACCTTGGCCGCAGCCCTCGCGAGATCAGGGCCGTGCTGGTGGAGGTACACCGTGTCTGTCATCGGTGTGCCCCGGTGGCCGAGGAGCTGCTGCCGGTGCTCGGGGGCGATGATCCCCACGGAATGGGTCGACCAGCTATGGCGAAGGGCCTTGACTGGAATCTGCGACAGTCCCGCCTCTTTCAGGACGCAAGCCCAACCTTTGGTCAGGCGGAAAAAGGGAGAGCCGGGCTTGTCGCCAGGGATGGTCAGATGCTCGGAGCCCGCCGGACGGGGCATGGTCCGGATCAGCCGGACCGATTCGGGACCAAGGAAGATCCATCGCCCGCCTTCGCCGCCCCGGTCCCCCTTGGTGCGGGGCACTCCAATCCGGGGAATCGTGCTGTCGAGCCGGCACTACTGCAACGATGTCTGGAGCAGCTCCGAGCGATAGCGGGCGCCGGTATAGATCGCAAGACGCAAGGCGAAGAGGGTTCGGAGTGGGAGCGGCGCGGGTCGCCCGTGTGCGAGCCTCTCCTCGAAGTCGCGAAGTATGGTTCCTACCGCGGAGTACCCCGCGGCGTCCAAGAACTCCCTGGCTCTTGTCTCCTCGTATCGAGGCACCAGGCGGGCGGAGGCAGGGTTCCGGATGATCCACTCTCGCCGCAAGGCAAAGTTGAGGGCAGCATCGAGTTGCTGCAAGGCCCGGTTCGCTGTCGGGCGTCCCCCCGCCTTCGCTGCCGGCCGCCGCGCGAGGACATCGGAAGGAATCTCCCGGCGAAGCCGATGCACGACATCGGGCGTGACCTCTGTCAGTTTGAGAGGCCCGATCCTCGGCAGGAGATGCACCCTCCAGAGCTCGTCATAGGCCTCCAGAGTCCGCTCGCTCCGAGACTCGCCCCGGTCTCTCGGAAGTCGACTCTGTACTCCTCATAGAGCATCTGGACGGTCATGGAGCGGCCCCGGGCGAGGCCGGGGATCACCTCCTCGTCCTGGAACTGGCGGGCGAGGCGGATCGCTTCCCTCCGGAGGTCCTCGACCTCCTCGATGGACATCTCTGTCGAGACGGGGGCGAGCTTGTGCCACTTGCTCTTGTAGCGAACTCCGATATGCACCGAGGTACCGCGCACGCGGAGGCAGACGAGTGTGTTGCCTCTCTCCAAAACGAAGTAGCCCGAACGTGCCTTCGAGGTGTCGGGTTCACGAAAGGCGCGCCGGATGACATCCGGGTTGATGCGGGTGACAGGCGGGCGAACCGGGGGGGCGGGTCATGGCCAGCCCCTTCTCGGTAGTTGACTGCTGTAGACCTCTGACATGACGCCTCCCATTGGACTCGGCCCCCCAAGAGGGCCGGGTACTTATTGGGTACTTATTCCGCGTTACCTCGGGCTGCTTTGCGCCACCCTAGGCATCGAGAAGGGGGCGTAAGCAAGGCACAAGGAGGCGGAACTGCTACTTTCTGCGTCTGTCAGTGGTGGGGATGGGTGCGGTGGGTGAGACCCAAATGGGGTTCAGGGGGGTCCCGGGGGTTCAAATCCCGGCGTCCCGACCAATTTACCACTGACAGATCAAAGAGTTAAGCCTGCACGGTAACTGCTGAAAAGCAGGACCTAAAACGGCAGATTCGTGTGCTTGCGCCGCGGTGCCGCCGTCACCCGTTTCTGGGTGAGGCTCCCCAGGGCGCGGGCGAACGCGGCGCGGGTCTGCCGCGGCAGGATCACGGCGTCGACATACCCGCGCTCGGCGGCGCGGTAGGGGTTGCCGAAGCGCTCGCGGAACTCGGCCAACTTCTGCGTCCGGAGTTCCTCCGACTTCTCGCCCGCCCGTTCGAGCTCCCGCCGGTAGAGGACGTTCACCCCCGCCTCGGCGCCCATCACCGCGATCTCCGCCCAGGGATAGGCGAAGTTCAGGTCGCTGTGGACGTGCTTGCTGCCGAGCACGCCATAGGCGCCGCCGTAGGCCTTGCGGAGCACTACCGTGACCATCGGCGTCGTCGCTTCGCAGTAGGCGTAGAGGAGCTTCGCGCCGTGGCGGATGATGCCGCCCATCTCCTCCCGGACCCCGGGCAGGTAGCCCGGGGTGTCGACGAAGGTCAGGATCGGCAGGTTGAAGGCGTCGCAGAAACGGACGAATCGCGAGGCCTTGACCGAGGCCGAGACGTCGAGCGCCCCGGCCAGGTGGAGCGGCTGGTTGGCGACGATCCCCACCGCCCGGTTGGCGAGCCGGGCGAAGCCCACGACGATGTTTCTGGCGTGCTCCGCCTGCACCTCGAAGAACCGGCCGTCGTCGACCACCGTGGTGACCAGCTGCTTGACGTCGTAGCCCCGGTTCAAGTCCATGGGGATCAGCTCGTCGAGCGCCGGGTCCTCGCGCAGCGGGTCGTCCGCGCTCTCCCCCGGCAACGGCTCGCTCTGGTTGTTGGACGGCAGGTAGGCGAGGAGCTCGCGGACGCTCGTCAGGCAGGCCGCGTCGTCCCGGCACCGGAAGTGGACCGTCCCGGTCTCGCAGGCGTGGACCGCCGCACCGCCCAGGGCCTCCTGCGAGATCTCCTCCCCCGTCACCGAGCGGATCACCTCCGGGCCGGTGATGAACATGTAGCCCGTGGTGTCGACCATGAAGACGAAATCGGTGAGCGCCGAGATGTAGGCGGGCCCCCCGGCGCAGGGGCCCATGATGCAGGAGATCTGCGGCACGACGCCGGAGGCGCGGACCGTCCGCCAGGCGATCTCCCCGTAGGCGCCGAGCGCCGTGGCCCCCTCCTGGATGCGCGCTCCGCCGCCGTCGCAGAGGGCGACGACCGGCGCCCCGGCGGCGAGCGCCAGGTCCTGGACCTTGTTGATCTTCGCCGCCGTCATCTCCGCGACCGTGCCGCCGAAGACCGTGAAGTCCTGGGCATAGACGTAGACCGGGCGGCCATGGACCCGGCCGGAGCCGGTGACCACGCCGTCGCCGGGCACCTGCTGGTCGGCCATGCCGAAGTCGAGGCAGCGGTGGGTGACGAGAGCGTCGAGCTCGGTGAACGACCCCGGATCGAGCAAGAGGTCGATCCGCTCGCGCGCCGTCAGCTTGCCGCTCCGGTGCTGGCGCTCGATCCGCTCCGGCCCTCCCCCCGCCCGGGCCGCCCGCAGTCGGGCGCGGAGCTCGCGGATCTTGGGCGATTCCTCGGGGTGCGACGGGTCCTTCATGCCACGGCCGCTAGAGTACTTTCACCCCGGTCGTGGCGCGCACGTGCGTCAGGTACTCGAGCTGAGACGGCAGGGTCGAGACCAGCCGCTGGGCCTTCTCGCTCAGCAGGCGGAAGGCGTGGAGGGCTTTCTCCGGCTCGATGTGATCGAGGGCAGGCAGGTTCGACGGGGGACCGTAGTTGAGACCGAGCAGCATCACGGAATAAGAATAGGCCTCGAAACCGTGGAAGGCCGGGTTGATGTTCCTGGCGTTCGGCAGCCGTCTTTTCCACAGGTCGAGGCGCTCCGCGAGCTCCGCGGGGACCTGGACGCTCTTGGTGGCCTGCCAGAAACCGGTGTCGGCCCGGTCCGTCGCGCGATAGTGGAGAATGAGAAAATCGCGGACGCCGTCGATGCAGTCGCCCACCACCCGGTTGAAGTTCTTCACCGTGCTCTCCTCGATGACCGCGCCGGGGAAATGGTTCACCAGCTCCTCGATCCCATTCTGGATGAAGAAGATGCCCGTCGATTCGAGCGGCTCGACGAAGCCGCTCGAGAGGCCGATCGCCACGCAGTTCTTGACCCACGAGTTGCGGCAGCGGCCGATTCGCATGTCGATGTGCGCGGCGTTCAACCCGTCGGCGGCGGGCCCCAGGTGGCGGCGGAATTCCTCCTCCGCCTCGGCGCGGGAGCGGAAACGGCTCGAATAGACGTAGCCCGTTCCGATCCGTCCGTAGAGCGGGATGTTCCAGACCCAGCCGGCCGTCAGGGCGGTAGCCGTCGTGTACGGTTCGATGCCCTGGGCCTCGATGTCCCACGGCACCTGCATGGCCACGGCGCTGTCGCAGAGGAGCGATTCGGAGAAGGCGAGGAACGGCTCGCCCAACGTCTGGTTGATGAGCAGACCGCGGAACCCGGAACAGTCGACGTAGAGATCGCCGGCGATGACTCCGTGGTCGCGGGTGATCAGGTGGGCGATGCCGCCGTCCTCCCGGAGGACCACTTGGGCCACGTCGTCGACGACCTGCCGGACGCCGCGCTGGGTGGCGTACCCGGTGAGGAACCGCGCCAGGAGGCCGGCGTCGAAGTGGTAGGCGTAGGGATATTGCACTTTGTGATCGGCTAAGATGTTCCTCTTCCCCTGCCGGTCGACGGTGAAAAAGTCCTGGACCTTCTCGTCGAAGACGCGCCCGTCGAGAAACCGGGGCGACCGCTGGGCGTCGCAGAGGGCGGGGACGAGGAAGCAGGCGTAGTCGAAAGGCTCTTCGTGCCGCTTGACCTTGAGCCACCACTCGCCCAGGTTGAAACCCTCGACCACCTCGTAGCGCTGGAACGGATGGTAGAAATGGCCGCCCTCGGCTCGCCAGTCGACGAACTTGATCGCCAGTTTGTAGCTCGCGTTGCAGGACGGCATCCATTCGCTTTCGTCGAGCCCTAAGAAGTCGAAGAAGAGCTTGACGGTGCTGAAGGTCGCCTCGCCGACGCCGATCGTCTTGACGTTGGACGACTCGATCAGAGTGATGTCGACGCCGGGCAGGGATCTCTTCAGGTGGGATGCGGTCATCCAACCGGCCGTCCCCCCTCCCACGATGACAACCTTCTGCGCCATAGTGCTCTCCTTTTCCACGCCAGGATCGGGCCGGTGGCTCGCGGAGAGCCGTCTTACAGGGCTTCCTCGCGGGTCACCGGTTCCGCCATGCCCACGAGGATCGTGCGGTTGCCCAGGAAGGGGGCGCGGCCGTGGGCGACGATCATGTTGTCGAGCAGCAGGACGTCCCCCTGCTGCCAGGGGAAGCAGATCGTCGCCTGGTGGTAGGCGCTGCGCAGGTGGTCGAGGACCTCCGGTTCGATCCGGCTGCCGTCGCCGTAGTAGGTGTTGGCCGGCAGGTCCTCCTCGCCGAATTCCTGGCGCAGAGCTTTGGCCACCTCCGGCTCGTGGGTCGAGACGTGGAAGAAGGCCGCATGGTTGAACCACAGCCGCTCTCCCGTCCGCGGGTGCTTCGCCATGGCCGGGCGTACGGCACGGGTGCGCAGGCGGTCTCCGGCCTTCCATTCCACCTCGATGCCGCTCCTCCGGCAGTGCTCCTCCACCTGAGCCCGGTCGCTGGTCTGGAAGACCGTCTTCCAGCCGAGGCCCAGGCCGTCGCCGAAATTCCGCACGTACATCCAGCCTTTGGCGATGAAGCGCTCGCGCACCTCGGGATCGATGTGCGCGAAGACCCGGCGGACGTCGGCGATCGGGGTCTCGCCCCCGGCGGTGGGCTCCACCTGGCAGAAGAAGAAGATCCGGAGCGGCCAGACGTTCTGGTAGGAGTTCTCGTTGTGCAGGAAGATCGAGTAATTCGGCGGGTAATCGGTCGAGGTGTAGATCCGGCCCGCAACCACGCTCCGCGGGGAGGAACGCTCGCGGTACTCGAGCGACTCCCCGGCGATGGCGCGGATCAGGCGCTCGAGATCGCCGGGCTGGCGCAGGCCGAAGCCGCGAAAGAGGAGGCCACCGTGCCGGACGAGGCTGTCGTCCAGGAGGGCGCGCTGGCTCTCCGCCCAGCGGTGGAGGTCGACGCCGGGAACGCACGGCACGGCGAGCAGGGGGAGGGACCCGCCTTCGAGCAGGGGGTGCATCTCCACCAACGAATCGGTCGCGACGCTCACGACCTTGCGCTTGAACCCGCCGATCCCGCTCTTTGGTCCCTCGCTCATCGCCTCCGCCCTTCTCTGCCTACTCGTAGCGCAAGGTCTCGGCCGGGTCGAGCCCGCCCGCCCGCCGTGCCGGCACGAAGCTGGCGAGGATCGCCACGGCGAGCAGCATCCCCACCACTCCGCCCAGTGCCCACGGATCGGTGGGGCTCACGCCGAGCAGCAGCCGCGCCATGACCCTGCCCAGGAGGAGCCCGATCGCCAGGCCGACCACGAGACCGCCCGCGGTGAGCGTCAGGCCCTGGCGCAGGACCAGAAGGAGGACGTCGCTCGACCTCGCCCCCATGGCCATGCGCAGGCCGATCTCGCGCGTGCGCTGCGCCACGCTGTAAGACTGGACCGCGTAGAGCCCCACCGCAGCCAGGATCAACCCCAGGAGGCCGAAGGCGCTGGCCAGGGTGGTCATCACCTTGAACGGCAGGAGGGCCCGGCCGCTGATCAGCTGGTCGAGGCTGCGGACGTCGAAGACCGGCAGGTTCTCGTCCAGCGACCGCACCTCCCGGCCCACCGCCGGCACGAGGCTCGCGGGATCGCTGAAGGTCTTCACCACCAGGGTCGTCTTGGCCTTGTAGGACTGCTCGAAGGGCCGGTAGAAGTAGGGCAGGGGCGGCTCGGCCAGGATCCGGTACTTGCCCGTCTTCACCACTCCCACGACCTGGCAGGAGGTGCCGCCCAGCCCGCCCAACCGGATCTGCCGGCCGATCGGGTCCTTCTGGGGCCAGAAGCGTTTCGCCATGGCTTCGTTGACGACCACCACCGGCGCCCCGGTCGCGTTGTCCCGGCGGTCGAACGTCCGCCCGGCGAGGAGCGGGATGCCCAGGGTCTCGAAGTAACCCGGCTGCACGGAGCTGTAGAGCGCCTCGACCGTGCCCTTCTCGTTCCCGGCCTCGGAACCGGGGACGGCGACCTTCTCGCCGGAGGCATAGAAGTCGAGCGGCACGGGCCCGCCGATGACGGCGCTCTTCACCCCGGGCAGGCGCCGCACCCGCTCCTCGAGCTCGCGGTAGAACTGCCGTCCGGCGGCCTCGGAGTAGTCGCGGAGCGACAGGTCGACCGAGAGGGTGAGGACGTTTTTGGCCTCGAAGCCGAGGTCCAGCTGGCGCGCCTGGTTCAGGCTGCGCAAGAGGAGCGCCGCCCCGATCAGGAGCGGCAGCGAAATCGCCACCTGGGCGATCACCAGGGCCGAGCGCAGGGACGACCGGCGTTTCGAGCTGGTGGCCCCCGCCTCGCCCCGGAGGGGGGTGACGAGGTCCAGCCGGGAGGCCTGGAGCGCCGGCGCTAGGCCGAAGACCAGGCCGGAGAGCACCGCGAGGAGCGTCATGTAGAGCAGCACCCGGTGGTCGAGGCTGAAGTCGAAGGCGAAGGGGATGCTGCTCGGGGAGCGCAGCTGCGACATCAGGTGGCTCATCCAATCGGCGATGAGCAGCCCCAGAAGGCCGCCGGCCAGCGCCAGGAGCACGCTCTCGGTCAGCAGCTGCCGGATCAGCCGCCGGCGGCTGGCGCCGATCGCCAGGCGGACGCAGACCTCGCGGGTCCGCGCCGCAGACTGGCTCAAGAGCAGGTTGGCGACGTTGGCGCAGGCGATGAGCAGCACCATCCCCACCAGCGCCAGGAGCACCCCGGAGGCGATCGAGACGACGTTGCCCAGACCGGCCTCCAGACGCGCCTCGCTCTCTGGCACCACGGCGAGCGAGATCCCGTCGTTGGTGGTCGGGTACTGGCGCGCCAGCTCCCGGGCCAGAGCGCTCACCTGCGCCCGGGCCTGGGCCAGGCTCACCCCCGGCCGGCGCCGGGCCACCACCCGAAAGTCGCGCCGGTCGCGCCGGTCCAGGGGATCGGCCTCCGCCGGCACGATCTGCCGGTACATCGCCAACGGCACCCAAAGGTCGGGGGAGAACAGGACCTCGGTGCCGATGAAGCCGGGCGGCGCGATGCCCACCACGGTGAAGGGGAAACCGTTGAGCTTGACCGGCCTGCCGATCAGGTTCGGGTCGGCGCCGAAACGGCGTTCCCACAGGCCATGGCTGATGACGGCGACCGGGTGGCCGCCGCGTCTCTCGTCGTCCTCCGGCCCGAGGAGGCGGCCGCGCTCCGCGTGGGCGCCGAGCAGGGGGAAGTAGCTCCCGCTGACAATGTAGCCGTAGACCAGCTCGGTCCGGTCGCCGGCGCTCAGGCTGGCGTGGACCTGGTCGTAGGCCGCGGCAGCAGAGAAGAGCCGAGGCAGGCGCTCGCGGAGGTCCCGGTAGTCGGGATAGGAGAGGCCGAAAGGGAACGAGGTGTTGCGCTGCTCGGAGTTCATCCCCACGAGCTCGTCCGGGTGTTCGACGCCGGGCAGCGGCCGCAGGAGGATCCCGTTGACCAGGCTGAAAATCGTGCCGTTCGCCCCGATGCCCAGGGCGAGCGAGAGCACCAGCACGGCGCTGAAGCCCGGGCGTTTGCTGAACATCCGAAGCGCGAAGCGCAGGTCCTTCAACAGTGTTCCCATGACCTCCCCTGACGGTGGGGGGACATTACCATAGTCGGCCCGGGCTCACCCGCAATCGCCGGCCCGGCGGCCGGCCTCACCCACGGGCTCAAAGCCTCCTTCGCCCCTTGCGACGCCCGGCGGGGGGCTCTATGATCGGCCGGTCTCCCGCGCCGGCCCTCTTCCCCGACATCCGCCCTGGAGGATCCATGACCCCAACCTTCCACGCCACCTTCTCTCGTCGCCGGCGGGCCGGACAGATCGCGCTCTGCGCCGCCCTCCTCCTGCCGCTCCTTGCCGCCGCCAAGGCTCCGGGGGTGGCGCCGACCCCTGAGGCGGCCCAGACCTTCCATCCGACGCTTTCTTACCTCTTGCGGATCGACGGGCAGGTGGCGCCGGAGGGGAAGTTCTACGCCTCCGAGCACGACGACCTCTACCTGATCCTCAGCCGACAGCTCTCCGGGCCGGTGCTGCTCGACCTCCACGCCCAGACGGTTGCGACCCTCGCCCCGCTGCCCGCCGCGCGGGCCGACGGCACCCTCGTCGTGCCGGCCGGGACGGCCCGCAAACCCCAGGGGCAGTTCGAGGTCCAGGGGTCCTCTCCCGCCTTCACCGTGGAGGGCAGAAAGGTGCGGCTGGAGTATCCGGCGCCGCTCCTCGGCCTCCAGGGGGTCGCCGCCATCCGCGCCTACAACCCCGAGTACGACCGCCGGGCCGCCGCCTACCATCCCGACCCGGCAGCCCTGGCGCGGCTCGCCGCCGTTCAGCAGCCGGTGCGGCTGCGCGTCTACTTCGCCACCTGGTGTCCGGTCTGCTCGCGCGCCCTGCCCAAGCTGATCAAGGTGCTCGACGGCCTCAAGGGGAAACCCTTCGCGGTCGAGTACTACGGCCTGTCCGAGGACCGGAACGCCGATCCGGAGCCCGCCAGGATGAATCTCCAGGGTCTCCCGACCGCGGTCGTCTACCGGCAGGGGAAGGAGGTGGGGCGGATGACCGGCCAGCAGTGGCAGCAGCCGGAGGTCGCCCTCGACGCGCTCCTGGCCCCTGCCCGGTAGCCCCCGGGCGGCGGCGCCCGCGGTGAGGCTTCCCCTCATCGGCGGGCCCCCTCCGCCAGGGCCGACGCCGACCTCCCCGGCAGGTGAACCTGCGTCACCGCGTCGGCCCTGGCGAGGGCCGCGTCGAGCTCCGCGGCCAGCCCCGCGACGCAGGGCTCGTAGATCATGGTCGAGTGGTTGCCCGGCACCCAGCGGACCTCGATCGGCTGGCCGCAGAGCTCGCTCCAGCCGTAGTCGGGCTCCTGCTCTGCCGGGTGCTTGAGGATCGCCGCCAGCGCCGGATGCTCCTCGCGTGCCCGGAAGATGGTGACGGGCCCCGGGTAGGGCCGCGGCGTGTAGCTGGCGAGGCAGCGGGCGTGACCCTCATAGAGGGCGAGGAGCCGCCGCAGGTGCTCCGCGCCCACCCGGCGCGCCGCATCGACCGCGGAGAGGAGGCGCTCCACCACGGTGTCGATCTGCGCCGCGCGATCGAGCCGCCGCAGCGCCAGCGGGTCGATCCCCATCTCGACGCCGCCGGCCCGCGCCATGATCTCCCCCTGGAGGGCGAGCACCTCGGCCGCGTCGGCAGGGACGGTGCTCGCCCCCCGGTAGAGCGGAGAGGCGGTGTCGAGGAGCCCCAGGAGCGCCACCTCCTGCCCTTCGGCGCTGAGCTGATGGGCCATCTCGAAGGCCACGAAGCCGCCGAAGGAGAGCCCGCCCAGACAGTAGGGCCCGGCGGGCTGCACGCGCCGGATCTCTCCTAGGTAGTCGGCGGCCATTTCGGCGAGCCGGACATGCGGCGGCCGGCCACCGCCCAAGCCCACCGCCTGGAGACCGTAGAACGGCCGGCCCGGATCGAGCCGCCGCGCCAGGTCGACGAGACAGAGGACGTTTCCTCCCACCGGATGGACGCAGAAGAACGGCCGCCGGTCGCCGCCCGGCCGGATGGCCACCAGAGGGCTCCAGGAGCCGGCGTCCTCGCCGGCGCGCAGCAGCGCCGCCAGACCGCGCACGGTCGCCGCGCGGTAGAAGAGGGCGAGCGGCAGGTCGCGCCCGAGCTCCTGGCGGATGCGGCTGGCCAGACGCAACGCCGTGTTCGAGGTGCCGCCCAGGGCGAAGAAATCGTCCTCCGGACCGATCGGGCGGGTCCCCAGCACGTCCTCCCAGAGCCGCGCAAGCTGGGCCTCGAGGAGGTCCCGCCCGGCGCCCAGGAGGTCCGCCGTGATCTCCACCGAGAGCCGCTCGGCCTCCGGATCGGGCAGGGCGTCGCGGTCGATCGCGCCGTCGGGCCGGCGGGGGAGCGAGGGGAGGACGACGAGCGCGACCGGCTGGGGCCCGGCGCTCCACCTCTGGCGGAGGAAGCTGCGCAGCACGCCGGCTTCCACGGCGCTCCCCGCCGTGGTCTCGACGTAGGCGAGGAGCCGCGGGCCGTGGGGCGCGGCGCCGTCGCGCACCACGGCCGCCGCCGCGGCGACCGCCGGATGCTCGGCGAGGATCTCCGCGAGTCGCTGCAGATCGAACCAGCGCCCCTGGATGCGGATCAGCCGATCGCGGCCGCCGAGCCGCAGGATCCCGCCGTCCACCTGGTAGAGGGCGGACTCGCCGGTCGCCGTCGGAGGGCCGCCGGGCAGCGCGCGGTAGAGCTCCCCTAAGACCCCCGCGGGCAACAGCTGCCTCCGCTCGTCGCGGACCTGCCACTGCCCGAAGCCGGCGTCCCACCCCCACTCTTGGAGCAGCTGGTGGCGCTCGCCGGCGGTCAAGAGCGGCAGCCCGGAGACCGGGCGCTCCGGGTCGTCACCGATCCCGCCGAGCAGGGTCTCAAGATGGGCGAGCGTCCGTTGCGCGGCGGTGTCCTCGAAGCGGTCGTGGTCGTAGACCAGGAGCAGCACCAGATGCTGGTCCTCGGCCGCGACCAGGGTCAGGGGGTAGGCGGTGCGCACGGCGGCGCTCTCCTCCATGGCGCCGGCCGCCGCGCCGATCCGGATCGCAGAGGTCGCGATCGGGTAGTTCTCGAACACCACCAGGCTCTCGAAGAGCGGCAGGTAGCCGGGCACGTCGCTCCACGGCTGCACGTCCGCCGGCGAGGCCGCCGCGTGCTCGGCGAGCTCGATCTGGGCGCGCTGCAGCGCCAGAAGCAGCTCGCGGACCGGCCCTTCCGGCGCGCAGCGGGCGCGCACCGGGAGGTTCTTGATGAACAGCCCGATCATCGTCTCCATCCCGGCGAGCTCCGCCGGCCGGCCGGCGACGGTGCTGCCGAACAGGACGTCCGTGGCGCCGCTGTAGCGGCCGAGCAGGCAGGCCCAGGCGGCCTGGAGGAGGACGTTCAGGGTGAGACCGTTGCGCCCGGCGAGCTCACGGAGGGCCGCGCCGCGCACCGCCGGCAGGGTTTGGAGCCACCCGCCCCGCTGCGGCGCCCCGGCCGGCCGGATCGTCGTCCGCTCCCCGGCGAGCGGCGTGGGCGCGGAGAACCCGGCGAGGAGCCGGCGCCAGTAGGTCTCGGTTCGCGCCGGGTCCTGCCCGGCCAGCCAGGCGATGTAGTCGCGATAGGGACGGACGGGCGGCAGCTCCGGCTCGGCGCCATGGCGGAGCGCTCCATAGAGGGTCTCGTGCTCGGCCAAGAGGAGCGCCGTCGACCAGCCGTCGAGGAGGGCGTGATGACGGGACCAGACGAGCCGGGTTTCTCCCGCCCGCCCCCCCGGGAGGCGCACCAGGCCGAGCCGCGAGAGCGGAGCCCGCGCCAGGTCGAAACCGCGCCGGCGGTCGGCGGCGAGGAGGTCTCGCCAGGCCCCTTCCCACGCGCCCGGCGGCAGACCGGCGAGATCGATCTCCGCCCAGGGGGGCTCGACCGCGGGCAGGACGACCTGGAGGGGCCGCTCCTCCCCCTGCCAGGCGAAGCAGGTGCGCAGGACCGCATGCCGCTCGGTGAGGTGCCGCCAGGTCTCCCGGAGAGCCACCACGTCGAGGGGAGCAGGGAGGCGGAGCACCATCTGCTCGAAACCGACCTCCGAGTCGGGGAAGGAGAGGGTATGGAGCAGCATACTCTCCTGGATCGGCGCCAGAGGGTAGAGGTCGGCGATCTCGCCATACGCCGCGGTGAGCGCGTCGAGCCGCGCCCGGTCGAGCCGCGCCAGGGGGAAGTCCGAGGGGGTCGAGGTGACCGCCTCCCGCGAGCGGCAGTGTGCGATCAGGTCGCGGAGGTCGGCGAGGAAGCTGCGCCCCAGCTCCTCGATCGTCGCGCGCCGGTGGGCCTCCCGATCGTAGCGCCACTCCACGACCAACCGGCCGGCGGCGACGAAGGCGTTGACCTCCAGCAGGTGGGGCCGGTGCCGCAGCGGGCCCTGGGCAGGGACGTCCGGCGTGGGGGCGGGCGCGAAGCAGGGGTCCTCTCCCCTGGGCGATCCGCCAGCGTCGAGCTGCCCCAGGTAGTTGAAGCTGACCTCCGCCGCCGGCATCCCGACGAGGGCCGCGCGCACCGCGCCGTTGGAACAGAGGTAACGGAGCAGCCCGTAGCCCAGGCCCCGGCGAGGCAGGCGGCGCAGCGCTTCCTTGACCCCGATCAGCACCTCCCGGGGCGCGGCGGGCGCGGGTGGGTCGCAGAGCACGGGGTAGAGGCTGGTGAACCACCCGACCGTCCGGGTCGGGTCGAGGTCGGCGACCGCCTCGCGGCCGTGCCCCTCGAGATCGACGAGGACCGGGCCGCCGCTCCACCGGGTGAGGGTCAGGGCGAGGGCGGCCAGGAGGACGTCGCGGATCTCCGTGCGGTAGGCCCGCGGCACCTCCTGCAAGAGCGCCCGGGTCGAGCCGGCGTCGAGCTCCTGCCGCCAATCGGCGGCGGCGGCCACGGTCCGCCGCTGCGGCAACCCGTCGAGCGGCAGCGCAACGGCCGCCCGCCGCTGCGGCGCCAGCCAGTCGGCCAGCTCTGCGCGGAGCTCCGCGCTGTCGGCCTGCGTCGCGAGGGCCTCGGCCCAACGGCGGAACGAGGTGGATTTTTCCGGCAGGGTGCGCGGCTCGCCGGCGGCGGCCCCGCAGGCCGTCTCCAGGTCCTCGGCGAGAATGCGCAGGGAGACGGCGTCGGCCACCAGGTGGTGAAGGACGACGAGCAGTCGGCGGCCGGCCGGCGGCTCGGCCGCGCCGAGGCGGAAGAGCGCCCACCGCGCGAGCGGTCCGGCGGCCAGGTCGAAGCCCGCCGCCAACCCGGCCGCCGCGGCGGCGAAGGCCCCCTCGCGCGCCGCGCCGGGGAGCGCCGCGAGGTCGAGCACGGAGAAGGGGACCGGCTCCGCGACCCCGGCGTTCTCCTGGGTCCAGGCGCCGTCCTCAAGGCGGAAGCGCAGGCGCAGCGCGTCGTGATGGTGCCACAGGGCCGCGACGGCCCGCGCCACCCCGGCCTCCGCCAGCGGGCGCCGCAGGTCGAGCGCGACGAGCAGGCCGTAGTGGTGAGGCGCCGGATCAGAGATGGAGAAGAAGGCCCGCTGGATCGGGGTCAGAGGAACCGGACCGGTGACCACCTCCGGTTCGGCCGGCGCCACCACGGCCGCGGTGGCCACTGCCGCGAGAGCCGCCAGAGTGGGGTGGTCGAAGATCTGCCGGGTGGTCAGACGCAGGCCTTGGCGGCTCGCCCGGCCGATGAGCTGGAGGCTGAGGATCGAATCGCCGCCGAGCTGGAAGAAGCTGTCGTCGAGGCCCACGCGCTCGACCGGCAGCAGCTCGGCCCAGAGCTGCGCCAGGAGCCGCTCGGCGCGCGTGCGCGGCGGCCGGTAGGCCTTCTGCTGGGCTGTCTTCTGCTGGCGCACGAGCTGGCGCAGGGCGGCGCGGTCCAGCTTGCCGTTTCTGGTGAGCGGCAGGGCGGCGAGCCCGACGCAAACCCGCGGCACCATGTAGGCGGGGAGCCGGCGGCCGAGCCAGGCCGCGAGCTCGGCGGCGTCGGGGTCCGGCAGGTCGCCGCTCCAGCAGGCGCAGAGGCGCGGAGCCCCGGCCGGCTCCTCGTCGACGAACGCCACGGCCGCGCGCACCGCCGGATGCTGCCGCAGCACCGCCTCGATCTCGCCGAGCTCGATGCGGTAGCCGTGGAGCTTGACCTGATGGTCGCGGCGACCGAGGAACTCGAGCGTGCCGTCCTGCTGGTAGCGGGCGAAATCCCCGGTGCGATAGAGGCGCGCGCCGGCTTCCGTGGCGTGCGGATCGGGGAGGAAGCGTTCCGCGGTGAGGTCGGGACGGCCGAGGTAACCCCGCGCCAGCCCGGCGCCGGCCACGACCAGCTCGCCGGCGACACCGGCCGGCTCCGGCGCCAAGCGCTCGTCGACGACGTGGAGGCGCAGGCCGGCGATGGGCCGGCCGATGGGCAGATCCCCCGTGGTGGGAAGGGGCGCGCGCACCGCATGGACGGCGCAGCCCACGGTCGCCTCGGTCGGGCCGTACTCGTTCCACACCCGGGTCGCCGGCGCCCGTTCCAGCCACCAGGCGACCGGCGGGGCCGGCAGGGCCTCGCCGCCCAGGACCAGGGCCCGGCAGCGGACGGCGGCCACGCCGTCCCCCAGCTGTTGGCGGAGGGCCTCCAGGTGCGCCGGGGTGAGCTTGACGCAGCTGTGCTCGCGGTCGCGCCCCAGGGCCTCGGCCAGGCCGTCCAGGCCGAGCGCCGCGGCGACCAGGACCAGCCGGCGCCCGGTGAGGAGCGGGACGAAGAGGCCGGTCACGGTGAGGTCGAAGGTGAGCGGCGAGTGGAGCGGCACGGCAGCGCCGGAGTCAGCGTCGTCGACGTAGGCGCCGATCGCCCAGCTCAGGTAGTTGGCGAGCGCCCGGTGGGCGATCAGTGTCCCCTTGGGGAGCCCGGTGGAGCCCGAGGTATAGAGCACGTAGGCCAGCTGGTCGGGAAGGATGGCGACCGGCCGCGACCCGCCCCGGGCTCCCGGCGGCGGCAGAGCGGGCGGGTCGGAGTCGAGGCGGACGACCCGCGCCGGGCCCGGGGGCAGCGCCGCGGCCAGATCTCCCCGGGTCAGGACCAGGGCCGCGCCGGAGTCCGCCAGCATGAAGGCGACCCGCTCGCCGGGGAGCTCCGGGTCGAGCGGCAGGTAGGCGCCGCCGGCGGCGAGCACCGCGAGGAGGGCGATCACCAGCTCCGGCGAGCGCTCGAGGTAGAGGCCGACCACGACCTCCGGTCCCACTCCCTCGGCGCCGAGAGCTCCGGCCAGGGTGGCGGCGCGCGCGGCGAGCTCGGCGTAAGTGAGCGTCCGCCCCTCGTGCTCCAGCGCCACCGCGCGCGGCGTGGCGGTCGCCTGACGCGCGAAGAGCTCCGGCACGCTGGCGGCGGCCAGCGCGCCGGGCGCCGGCGTGTCGTTCCAACCCCAGAGCAGCTGGTGGCGCGCGGCGGGGGAGAGGAGGGGGAGAGCGCCGAGCGGCGCCACCGGAGCGCCGAGGGCGCCCTCGACCAGCACCCGCAGCTGCTCGGCGAGGCGGGCCGCCGCCACTCTCTCGATGCAGGCGGTGTCGTAGGCCAGCTCCACCCGCAGCTCTTCTCCGGTCACCCGGCAGCCCAGCCGGACCTTGAAGCGGTCGAGGCAGACCTCCATCCGGCTGACCCGCAGCTCCAGGTCGGGACCGTGCTCGGCCGGCGGCAGCTCGGCGAAGTCGAAGCAGACGGGGAAGAAATCGGCGCCGCCTGCCGCGGCATCGCTGGCCCAGGAGAACGCATCCTGCCATTCGCGCCCCGCCTCCCACGCCCGTTGCAGCTCCGCCGCCCGCTCCCCGAGGGCGACCTCGCCACCCCCCGCCGCGCGCGGCGCGACAGGCAGGTAGCGCGCGTAGGGTCCCACGGCGTCGCGCAGCTCCGCGAACTCGCGGCCTGCGCAGAGGACGCCGACGGTGAGCGGCGCGGCGTCGTCGGCCGGGGGAGGGCCGGCGAGGCGGGAGAGCAGGCCGTGCCAGGCGGCCAGCAGCCAGGCGGCCGGGCTCACCCCGCCGCTCCGGGCGGCGGACTCGATGGCCCGCCACCGCTCCGCCGGCCAGACCGCGGTCTCCGCAGCCGGAGCGAAGGCGGCCTCCTGCCCCCGCTCGCCGGGCAGGCGCAGCGCGGCGAGAGCGGCGAGGTCGTATTTCTGCCAGTACGTCCGTCCGGCCGCCGCGCCCGCGTCCGCCAGCTGCTCGTGGAGCCACGCGGCATAGTCGGCATACTGCATGGCAACCGGCGCGAGCTCACCTCCGGCGTAGGCCCGGGCGAGCTCGGCGGTGAGGTTCCCGAGGCTCCGCGCGTCGGCGCAGAGCGCCGGCAGGCTGACGAGGAGGGCGCAGTGGCGCTCCCCCCGCTCTACCAGCCGGGCACTGAGGAGCGGCCCGCGCGTCAGGTCGAGCGGCTCCTCCCGCACCGGCGTCGCCGAGAGCGGCGCGACCGCGGCGCTCTCCGCGATGACCTGGAGCGGGGTGGTCAGCGAGGGCGGCACGGGGAACGTGGTGCGGAGGATCTCGTGCCGCGCGACGACGGTCGCGAGGGCGCGCTCCAGGCGGCCGGCGTCGAGCTCGCCGT
Organism: Thermoanaerobaculia bacterium; assembly: GCA_035644215.1. Classification (GTDB taxonomy): domain Bacteria; phylum Acidobacteriota; class Thermoanaerobaculia; order Multivoradales; family UBA5704; genus DASQPA01. The sequence continues at coordinate 29,534 of DASQPA010000604.1, read as the reverse complement.
GGAGCTCCAGGACAGAGTGGCAGACGTAGGCGCCGCTCGCCTGGGACAGCCGCCAGAGGCGCTGCTGCTGGGGGGAGAGGAGAAAGCCTTCGATCGCCGCCATCGCCGTTCCCGTCCCGCGCTAGGCGCGCCGGCGCGTCGCCCGCAGAAGCCCCTCGTGCCGCGCCTCCCTGAGCTCGCTCCGGCGCTCCTCCTCTCGCGCCGCGGCGCGGGAGTCGAGCCGCGCGGCGAGGCGGTCGAGCGGCGCGTCGGCCGCCGCGGGGAAGTCGGAGAGCAGCGCTGCGAGGTCGTCGAGCGTGTCGCTCAGAGCGTCGCCCGCGTAGAGGCCCGCGTCGTACTTGAGGCGCAAGGAGAGCTCGGCGCCCGGACCGACGTCCAGGATCAGGGGGAAGCTCTCGCGGATGGAGTAGCGGAGCTCGCCCATGGCGAAGCCGTCGTCGCCCTCCGCCGCGGCAAGCGGCGGCGCGTCCGGATAGTTCTCGAACACCACGATGCTCGCGAAGAGGGTCGCGCCCGGCGGCAGGGGGCACCACTGCTGGATCTTCGACAGGGGCGCGTACTCGTGCTCGCCGAGCTCGGTCTGGTGCTCCTGGTGTGCGGCGAGCCAGGCCACGAGGGGGCTGGCCGGCGCGACCCGCAGGCGCACCGGCAGGGTGTTGATGAACATTCCGACCATCTCCTCCACCCCTGAGAGCGCCGCCGGACGGCCGGCGACGGTGGCGCCGAAGACGACGTCCGAGCTGCCCTGGAGGCGGCCGAGGACGAGGGCCCAGGCGCCCTGCACGACGGTGCTCAGCGTCAGGTGGTGGCGCCGGGCGAAGGCGCGGAGCTCCGCCGTCTGCTCGGCGGACAGCGCGCGGTCGACGTCGCCGTAGCTCTCGCCCGGTCGGCGCCGTTCCTCCGGCACGAGGAGCGGCGCGAGCGGCGGGGCGCCGGCGTAGCCGCCTAAATGGCGGCGGAAGAACCGTTCCCCCGCGGCCAGGTCGCGCTCCTTGAGCCAGGCGATGTAGTCGCGATAGGGGCGCCGCGCCGGGAGCTCGAGGGGCGCGCCGCGGCGCTCGGCGCGGTAGAGGGCGACGAGCTCGGCGAAGAGGATCGGCGTCGACCAGCCGTCGAGCACCAGGTGATGGGAGGTCCAGAGGAACTGCCAGGAGCGGTCGGCGAAGCGCAGGAGGTCGCAGCGGACGAGCGGCGCCTGGGACAGGTCGAAGCTCCGGCGCCGCTCGGCGCTGCGCGCGGCGAGCCGGCGCTGTTGCTCGGCAGCCTCCTCTCCCCGCCAGTCCTCCACGGTGATGACCGGCGGCGCCTCCCGGAGCACCATCTGCAGCGGCTCGTCGCAACCCTCCCAGACGAAGGCGGTGCGCAGCACCGGATGGCGCTCGACGACGCGGCACCAGGCGGCGCTGAAGGCCGCGGGATCGACCTCGCCTGAGAGGGTCCAGGCGAGCTGCATGACGTAGGTCCCCTCCTCGCCGCCGGCGCGATGGAGGCTGTCGAAGAGCATCCCCTGCTGCATGGGCGAAAGCGGATAGAGGTCCGCGATCGGGTAGCCGGCGGCGGCCAGCCGGTCGAGAGTCGGTCGATCGACGCGGGCCAGGGGGAAGTCGGCCGGCGCGAGCGCCGGGATCCCCGGCGCCCGGGAGTCGGCGATGAGCTGGCGGAGGGCCGACAGGAACTCGCCGGCGAGGCGCAGGACCGTCGACCGGTCGTGGAGCTCGGCGCTGTACGACCAGTCGAAGAGGAGCCGCCCGTCCGTCACGCTGCCGTTGAGGTCGAAGAGGTAGGGCCTCTCGCCGCGCGGGCTGCGCGGCGGGCCGGCGGGCTCGCCGGCCGTCTCCCAGGGGGCGTCGGCCGAGCGCGCGCCGTCGAACTGCCCCAGGTAGTTGAGCACCACCTCGGCCCGGGGCAGGGCGCGCAGCCGCTCGCGGACCGCCGGATCGGCGTTGAGATGACGCAGCAGGCCGTAGCCGATCCCCCGGCCCGGGACGCGGCGCAGCTGCTCCTGGATCGCGCGCAAGGCGGCGACGGCTCCCGCCCCCTCCTCCAGCGCGAGCCGCACCGGATACTCGACGGTGAACCAACCCACCGTGCGGGTCAGGTCGACGTCGCCTGAGAGATCCTCGCGGCCGTGTCCCTCGAGGTCGAGGAGGAGCTCTGGCCGGCCGGTCCAGGCGCGGAAGGCGAGGGCGACCGCGGTGACCAGCACGTCGTCGATCCGGGTGCCGTAAGCCCGCGGCAGCTGGCGCAGGAGGAGGCGCGTCTCCTCAGCCCCGAGCGCTGCCTGCACCGTGCGCCGCGTCGCCTCCAGGTTGCGGCCCAGCGGGCGGTCGCGCGGCAGCGGCTCGATCGCCGCCCCCGGCGCCAGCCAGAAGCCGAGCTCGGCGACGACGGCGGGGGTCTGGGCATGCTCCTCAAGGCGCTCCGCCCAGCGCTGGAACGACGTCGTCTTCGCGGGCAGCCGGGGCGCCGCGCCGCGTCCGAGCTGCCCGGCGAGGGCGGCCAGGTCCTCGAGCAGCAGGCGCCAGGAGACGCCGTCGACCACCAGGTGATGGACGACCAGCAGCAGGCGGGCCGGCTCGGCGCCGCCGGGGGTCAGGAGGGCGAGGCGCAGCAGGGGTCCCCGCGCCAGGTCGAGGCTGGCCTGGAGCGCCGCGGTCGCCGCGGCGAGGGCCCCGCGCCAGCGCGCCTCCGGCAGCCCCGCCAGATCCAGGTGCAGGAAAGGGCTCTCTCCGGCCGCGGCGGGCGGGGCGGAGTGGACCTGGCGCACCCCGGAGGCGGCGGGGACGAAGCGCAAACGCAGAGCGTCGTGGTGGACGAGGAGCTCGAAGACGGCCCGCGCGAGGTGCGCGGGAACGACCGGCTGCCGCGCGGCGAGCAGCAGCGTCTGGTTCCAGTGCTGGGGGTCCGTCCGCACGTGGTCGAAGAACCAGTGCTGGATCGGCGTGGCCGGGACCTCGCCCGCCACCGCGCCCTGCTCGGCGTGGACCGCCGGACGGCCGTCGAGCGCGGCGGCCGACAGCTCGGCCAGGGTCGGGTGCGCGAAGAGCTGGCGGGTGGTGAGGAGGAGCCCCGCCTTGCGGGCCCGGGCCACGATCTGCAGGCTGAGGATCGAGTCGCCGCCGAGCTCGAAGAAGTTGTCGTGGATCCCCACCTGGTCGACGCGGAGGACCGCCCGCCAGATCTCTGCCAGGCACTCCTCGCGCGCGGCGCGGGGCGCGACGAAGGTGTTCGCCAGCCGCGGCCGATCCGCGCCGGGGGCCGGCAGCGCCGCGCGGTCGAGCTTGCCGCTGGGGGTCAGGGGGAGGGCGTCGAGCTCGACGAAGGCCGCGGGGACCATGGCCTCGGGAAGCCGCTCGGCGAGGAACTGGCGGAGCGCGCTCGTCCCCGGCGCCCGCGCGGCGCGCGGCACGACGTAGGCCACCAGCCGCGGCGCCGCGCCCGGCGGGTCCTCCCGCGTCACGACCACCGCCTGGCGGAGCTCCGGATGGCGCCCGAGGGCGGCCTCGACCTCCCCCAGCTCGATGCGCTGGCCGCGGATCTTGACCTGATGATCCACCCGGCCGAGGAACTCGAGGTTGCCGTCGCGCCGGAAGCGCGCCCGGTCGCCGCTCCGGTAGAGGCGCGCCCCCGGCGCCGTGCTCCAGGGGTGGGGGACGAAGCGCGCCGCGGTCGTGGCGGGATCGCGCAGATAGCCGCGGGCCAGGCCGGCGCCGCCGATGAAGAGCTCACCGGCGGCCCCGATGGCCACCGGCCGTAGGGCGCGGTCGAGCAGGTAGACCTCTTTGCCGGCGACCGGCCGGCCGAGCGGAGCAAGGCGCTCTCCAGCGTCGCGCCGGCAGGACCAGGAGGTGGTGTCGAGCGCGGCCTCGGTGGGACCGTAGAAGCTGTGGAGCCCGGCCGCCAGCCGGGCGAAGAAACGCTCGGCGAGCTCGCCCCGCAGCCCTTCGCCGCCGCAGACGACGAGCCGCAGCGCGGCGGCCATGCCCGGTCGCCACGGCGCGAGGAAGATCTGCAGCCAGGCCGGGGGCAGCTGGAGCGCCGTGATCCCGTGGCGGTCGACGAGCTCGCCCACGCCGCCGGTCTCCGCCGCCCCCTCGGGCAGCGAAAGCACCAGGCGGGCCCCCACGGCGAGCGGCGCGAAGGTGGCCCACAGCGTGGCGTCGAAGCCGAAAGAGGTCGTGTCAAGGACGCAATCCCCGGCGGTCAAGGGGTGGTCGAGCTGCCGGGCGGCGAGCATGAGGTCGATCTCGCCGTGCGGCACCGGCACCCCCTTGGGCCGGCCGGTCGAGCCGGAGGTATAGATCACGTAGGCCAGGTGCTCCGGCGTGACTCCGCTCGCCGGCTCGTCCGCCGGCGGCGCGTCCCGGGCGAGGGCCGGCGCGTCGAGCCGGACGATCTTGAGGCCGGGCACCGCGACCCCCTCGTCCAGACCGCTCCGGGTGAGGAGCAGGGGTGCGCCGGAGTCCGCCAGGATGCCGGCGAGCCACGCCGACGGCTGCTCGGGATCCAGGGGCAGGTAGGCGCCACCCGCCTTGAGGATGCCCAGGACCGCCACGATCCGCTCGCTCGAACGCCGCAGCAGGATGCCGACCAGGACCTCGGGGCCGACCCCCAGATGGCGCAGGGTGCGCGCCAAGCGGTCGGCCCGCCGGTCGAGCTCCCGGTAGGTGAGCTGCGCCCCCAGGTGGTCGAGGACGACGGCGTCGGGGGTCCGCGCCGCCTGGGCCGCGCAGCGCCGGTGGAGGCAAAAGGCGCCGAGACCGCGGCGGGAGTCGTTCCATTCCACGAGGAGCTGCTGGCGCTCGCCGGGCCGCAGGTGGGAGAGGCTGTCGAGCGGCCGGCCGGGATCGCCGCCCAGCGATTCGAAGAGGGTGGCGAAATGCTCCAGCCAGCGCTGGATGGTGAGCGGATCGAAGCGCCGCCGGTCGTACGCCAAGGTGAGCGCCAGATCCGCGCCGGGCTCGACGGCGGCCACCAGCGGATAGCCGGTGGTGCCCTGGAACTCGAGCGGCCGGAGGCGCGGCGCCCCGGCCGGTTCGACCGCGGCCGCCGCCGCGAAGAGGGCGCGGTTCTCGAACACCAGGATGCTCTCGAACAGCGGCCTGCCGGCGGGCAGCGCGCTCCAGGCGTGAACCTGGGAGAGCGGGCTGTACTCGAAACGGCGCATCGTGAGCTGCGCCGCCTGGAGCTCCCGCAGCCACTCCCCGAGCGGCTGCGCGCCGGCGAGCCGCACGCGCACCGGCAGGGTGTTGATGAACATTCCGACCATCGCCTCGACGCCGTCGAGCTCGGCCGGACGGCCGGAGACCACGGTGCCGAAGACCACCTCGTCGAGATCGCTCGCCCGGCCGAGGAGGAGCGCCCAGGCGCCCTGGGCCAGGGTGTTCAAGGTCAGCCCGGAGCGCTGCGCCCGCGCCGCGAGCGCAGCCGCGGTGGCGGCCGGCAGGACGAGCGTCCGTCTGTCGTCGCCCTCGCTTCCGGCGGCGGGATCCCCGGGAGGGAGCGTCGGCATCCCGTCGAGCCCCGCCAGGGTCCGCCGCCAGTAGCTCTCGGCCGCGGCCAGGTCCTGGCGTTCGAGCCAGGCGACGTAGTCGCGGAAGGGGCGCGGCGGCTGGTCGAACGGCGCCCCCCCCTGCGGCGCCCGGTAGCGGGCGAAGACCTCGCCCAACACCAGCGCCATGGACCAGCCGTCGAGGATCGCATGGTGGTAGGTCCAGAGCAGATAGCGTACGGTGTCGCCGGCCTCGACCAGGGTGAGCCGCGACAGGGGCGGTTTGCCGAGGTCCAGGCCCCGCTCCCGATCGCGGCCGAGGAGGCCGGTGAGCGCGCGCCGCTCGGCCGCCTCCGATCCGCGCTCCCAGCGTTCCGTCACCACGGCGAGCAGAGCCCGCCGGGCCACTACCTGGAGGGGCCGGCCGGCGCGCTCCCAGAGGAAGGCCGTGCGCAGCGCCGGGTGGCGATCGACCGTCGCCTGAAAGGCGTGCACGAAGGCGGCGGCGTCGAGCTCGCCCTCGACCGCGTAGGCGAACTGCTGCAGGTAGGTCCCCTGGCCCTCCCCGTGCAGGGAATGGAAGAGCATGCCCTCCTGCACCGGCGAGAGCCGGTAGACGTCCGCTACGGTATCGCCCGGCGCCATCCCGCTCCTACGCTCCGCCGCCGAAATGGACGAGCAGGTCGTCGAGCTCGTCCTGGCTCAGGTCGGCCTGGGGGAAGTCCGCCGGCGTCGGCCCCGCCATCGCCGGTTCACGGCCGGCGGCGAGGAGCGAGCGCAGGCGGGCGAGGAAGCCGGCCGCCAGCCGTTCGACGGTCGCCCGCCGGTGCACGTTCTCGCCGTAGGTGAACACCGTGCGCAGCCGTTCGCCGTCGACCGCGGCCTGGACCTCCAGGAGGTGGGAGCGCGGGGTGCCGGGGGCCTGGTCGGGGCCGGTCGACTCGGCGGCGGGAGCGAAGCCGCTGCCCTCCGGTGAGACCCTGCCGAGTCCCCCGACGTAGAGGAAGCTCACTTCGGCCGGCGGCATCCCTGCCAGCCGTTCCGCCACCTCCCGACGCTCGCCGTAGCGCAGCAGCCCGTAGCCTAGGCCCTCCTGGGGGATGGCGCGCAGCTGCGCCTTGATCGCCAGCAGGTCCTCCCCCGGACCGGCGTCCGGCGGCAGCTCGAGGAGGGCCGGATAGAGGGTGGTGAACCAGCCGACCGTATGGGCCAGGTTCACCCCGGGCAGCTCGACCTCGCGGCCGTTCCCTTCGACGTCGACGAGCAGCGCGCTCTCCCCCGTCCAGGCGCCGAGCGCCCGGGCGAGGGCGGCGAGCAGGACCTCCTGGGTCAGGGTGCGAAAGGCGCGCGGGACCTGGTGCAGGAGGGCCCGCGTCTCTCGGGCGTCGAGCTCGACGGCGACGCGGCGCGCCGCGGCGACGGTGTTCTCCCCCGCCCCAAGGTCGCGCGGCAGGGGGCGGACGCGCCCGCGCGCCGCGGCGCTCCACAGCGGGACCTGGCGCTCGACCTCGGCCGAGCGGGCATAGCCCGCCAGCCGCTCCCCCCATTCGCGGAGCGCGGTGGTGGGGGCCGAGAGCTCGACCGCCGCGCCGCGCCGCAGCTGTTCGCACGCCGTCGACAGGTCCGCCAGCAGGATCGGCCAGGAGAGGACGTCGACCGCCAGGTGGTGGATCACCAGCGCCAGCCGTTGCTCGCCGCCCCCGCAGGTCAGGAGCGCCAGGCGCGCCAGCGGTCCGCGCTCGAGGTCGAGACCCGCCTGCAGCCGGGCGCAGGCCGCCGTGATCGCCGCGGCGCGCTCCTCGCGGGCGACCGCCGTCAGGTCGACCCGCTCGCAGGCCACCTGCGCCGCTTCTGGCCCGACCGCGAGCTGACGCCAGCCAGCCGCCCCGGGGGCGTAGCGCAGGCGCAGCGCCTCGTGGCGCCGCACCAGGTGGTCGAAGGCGCGCTCGACGAGGTCGGGCGAGAGCTCCGCCGGCACGGCCAGCAGCCGCGCCTGGTTGAAGTGCTCTTGCTGCGGCAGGGCGCAGGCGAAGAACCAGCGCTGGACCGGCGTCAGGGGGACCTCGCTCCCGCTGTCGCCGGCCGCCGTCGCCCCGCCGAGCTCCGCCAGCTCGGCGATCGTCGGGTGGAGGAACAGGTGGGCCGGGGTCAGGGCCAGCCCCGCGCGGCGCGCCTGCACCACGATGCGCACCGCCAGGATCGAGTCGCCCCCGAGCGCGAAGAAGTCGTCGTGGCGGCCCACCCGCTCGACGCCCAGCGCCTGCCGCCAGATCGCCGCCAACCGCTCTTCCGCCGGGGTGGCCGGCGGCGCGAGCAGGGCGGCGAGCGCCGGGCGCTCGGGGTCGGGCGCGGGCAGAGCCTGGCGGTCGAGCTTGCCGTTCGCGGTGACCGGCAGCGCCGCCAGGGAGACGAAGGCCGCGGGCACCATGTACTCGGGCAGCCGCTCCTTGAGGTAGGCGCGCAGCTCCTCGACCGCCGGCGCCGCCCCCCGCGGCACGAGGTAGGCGACCAGCCGCCGCTCTCCGCGCGCGTCGCCGCGCGCCGCCACGGCCACCGCGCGGAGCGCCGGGTGGCGGGCGAGCACCGTCTCGATCTCGCCCAGCTCGACGCGGAAGCCCCGCACCTTGACCTGCGTGTCGAGCCGGCCGAGGAACTCGATCTCGCCGTCGGGGAGGAAGCGCGCACGGTCGCCGGTGCGGTAGAGGACGGCGCCCGGACGCGCGGAGAAGGGATCGGGAAGGTACTGGGCGGCGGTCAAGACCGGCTCGCCGGCGTAGCCCGAGCTCAGGCAGGAGCCGCCGATGAAGAGGTCGCCGGCCACCCCGAGGGGGACCGGGGCGAGCGCCGCGTCGAGCACGTGGTAGCGGGCGTTGGCGATCGGCCGGCCGTAGGGGATGCTGCTCCAGTGCGGCGGGATCTCTTCCACCGGGTGGAAGTTCGACCAGACCGTGGCCTCGGTGGCCCCGCCCAGGGCGACGACCCGGGCGCCGGGGAACGCCTCGCGCACCCGCGCGGGCAGCGCCAGGGGGATCCAGTCGCCGCTCTGGAAGACCAGCCGCAGGGGCGGCCTGGAGCCGGCCGGCAGGGCGCTTTCCAAGAAAGGCACGAGCTGCTGGAGAGCGGCGGGCGCCGAGTCCCAGAAGGTGATGCCGTCCCCCGAAAGCCAGGCGAGGAGGCGCTCGGGCTCGCGCAGGTCCTCCTCGGGGACGACGCGGATGGAGCCCCCCGCGGCCAGCAGCCCGAAGACGTCGTAGACCGAGAGATCGAAGGAGAGGGCGGTCAGGAAGAGCACCCGATCCGCCGGCCCGATGCCGAAGGTCCGGTTGACCCAGCGGATCAGGTTGACCACCGGCCGGTGCGTCTCGACGACCCCCTTGGGGGCGCCGGTCGAGCCGGAGGTGAAGATCACGTAGGCCACGTCGCTCGCCGCGGCACGGGCGGGCAGGTCGGTCTCCGACTGCCCGGAGAGCTCGCGGTCGAGGTCGATGACGTGCGCGAGCGCCGGGAGCCGCGGGGCGAGGTCGGCCAGAGTGGCGAGCCCGAAGCCCTGGGTGATCACCACCGGGACCTCCTGGGAGGCGAGGATCCACCGGATGCGCTCCGCCGGATAGCCGGGCTCCAGGGGGATGTAGGCGCCGCCGGCCTTGAGCACGCCGAAGAGCGCCGGCACCATGGCGAGCGAGCGGCGCAGGAGGAGGGCCACCGGGCGTCCGCCCCCGATCCCCAGCCCGGCGAGATGGTGCGCCAGCCGGTTGGCCGCGGCGTTGAGCTCGCGATAGGTCAGGCGCCGGTCCGCGAAGTCCACCGCCGGGGCGTCCGGGGTGCGCGCGACCTGCGCTTCGAAGAGCTGGTGGAGGAGCGTCTCCCGATCCTCGGGCGCCGCCGTGTCGTTCCACTCGACGAGCACCTGGTGGCACTCCGCCGGGCTGAGGAGCGGAAGGCTCGACAGGCGGTCGCCCGGGGCGTCGGTCATCGCCTCCAGCAGCCGGCAGAGGTGCCCCAGCCAGCGTCCGATGGTGGCGGCGGCGAAGAGGTAGGCGTTGTGCTCGCAGTCGAAGAGCAGGTCGTCGTCGCTCTCGATGGCGGTCAAGAAGAGCTCGAACTTGGCACCGCCGTTGTCGTTCGACGCGAGCTCGGCCTCGAGCCCGGGGAAGCGGAGCTCGGCGGCGCGCTCGCTGGTGAAGGTGACCGCCACCAGGGGCAGACGGCTCGGGTCCCGCGGCAGGTCGACCTGCCGGAGCAGGCGCTGGAAGGGATAGCCCTGATGCTCGTGGGCGTCCAGGACCTGCCCCCGCACCGCCTTCAGGTGCTCCGCCACCGTGGTCTCCGGCCGCGGGCGGCTGCGCAGCGGCAGGAGGTTGACGCAGTAGCCCACCAGGCTCCCGCCGCCGGCCGTCATCTGGCCCGCCATGGGCGTGCCGACGACGAGGTCGGGCTGGCCGGTCAGGCGATGGAGGAGGGCCTGATAGGCGGCGAGCAGGGCGACGAAGAGCGTGGTGCCCTGCTCTCTGGCGAAGGCCCGGAGGCGGGCGGCGAGCGCCGGACCGACCGGCCGGTAGGCACGGCGGCCCAGGTGTCCCTGGAGGGGCGGCCGCGGCCGGTCGGTGGGCAGGTCGAGGAACGGTACCGGCGCGGCGTAGAGGGCGCGCCAGTAGGCGGCGGCGCGCGCCATCTCCGGGCTCTCGCGCGCCGCGACCTGGCGCGCGACGTAGCGGCTGAAGGGCACCGGCGGCGGCAGCTCGGCGGCCGCCCGCTCCGCCGTCGCCCCCCGCGCGCAGGCGCCGTAGAGGCGGCCGAGCTCGGCGAGGACGACGGCGTTCGAGAAGCCGTCGGTCACCAGGTGGTGGAGGGTGAGGACCAGGAGGTGCCAGCCCTCCTCCACCTTGAGCAGCCGGGCGCGGTAGAGCGGTCCCGCTTCGAAGTCGGCGAAGACCGCGCCCGCCTCCGCCTCGATCCAGGCCGCGATCCGCGCCTGGCGGTCGCCGCCGGCCGGCAGCTCGACGAGCGGCAGGTCGACCGGTCCCGGCGGGGCGAAGCGCTGGTAGAGCCCGTCGGGAGAGAAGGTGGTGCGCAGCGCCTCGTGGCGCGCCACGACGGTCGCCAGAGCGCGGCGCAGCGCCTCGACGTCGAGATCTCCGCGCAGGTGGAGGGTCATCGATTCGTTGTAGGCCCGTGAGCTCTCGTCGCCCAGCTGGGTCAGGATCCACAGCTGCTCCTGGGCCTCGGTCAGCGGCACGGCATCGCTCGGCCCGCCCGACACCGGCCGTGGCCGGGCTTCCTCCCCGCCTTTGGGCGGCGGCAGGATGCCACCCGCGCGCATCGCCCGGGCGCTCGCCTTGACCGCCGCGACGACCTGCGCGACGTCCTCGTCGGTGTGGGCGGTCGAGAGATAGAAATTGCGCCCCTCCCAGACGTACACCCCGTGCTCGAGCAGGTGATAATAGAAGAGCTCCCCGAGCCGCAACGACGGCGGGTAGGCGAAACGGAAGAGCGAGCCGAAGCTCACCACCCTGTAGGGATAGTCCTCCGCCGTGAAGAAATCGTTCAGGGTGCCGACCAGCTCGTCGGTGCGCCGGTTGAGCCCCTCCTGAAGGGCGGGGCCGGCCGCCTTCAGGTGCTCCAGCACCGCCTTGACCACCGGCATGGTGAAGGGGTGCTTGCAGAAGGTGCCGGCGTAGAAGGTCATCTCGACCTCGGGGATCGAGTCGTCCCCGTACCGCCACATGCCGCCGTCGATGGCGTCCATGAAGGCCGCTTTGCCCGCCACCACGCCGATCGGCATGCCGCCGGCCAGCGCCTTGCCGTAGGTCACCAGGTCGGCGCGGATGCCGAAGAGCGCCTGGACACCGCCGGGATGGGTGCGGAAGCCGGTGACCACCTCGTCGAAGATGAGCGCCGTCCCGCTCTTCTCGGTGATGCGGCGCAGCTCGCGCAGGAACTCGACCGGCTGGACGTCGGGGGTGCGGCTGCGCGGCGGCTCGATGAGCACCGCCGCCAGCTCGTGGGCGTGGCGGCTGAGAGCGACGAGCGACTGCGGACGGCCGTAACGGAAGACCATCATGTCGGCCAGGGCGCTCGCCGGGATGCCCGGCGCCAGCGGCAGGGCCTGACCGCCCTCCTCGTCGGCCTCGGCCCGCGTCAGCACCTCGTCGGCGGTGCCGTGGTAGGAGCCGGAGAACATCGCCACTTTGTCGCGCCCGGTGCAGGCGCGGGCCAGGCGCAGGGCGGTCATGACCGCCTCGGTCCCCGAGTTGCAGAAGGTGACCCGCTCGACGCCGGTGAGCTCCGCGATCAGGCGGGCGACCTCTCCGGCGAGGTACGATTGGGGGCCGAGCCGCATCCCCCGTGGCACCTCCTGCCTGAGGGCGTCGAGGATGAACGGCGGGGAGTGACCGAAGAGGAGGGCACCGAAGCCCATGGCCATGTCGACGTACTCGTTGCCGTCGACGTCGCGGATGCGCGCGCCGTAGCCGTCGGTGACCACGAGCGGATAGACGAGATCCTTCCACAGCCGCCGGAAGCCGGCCACCGGGCGGCTGTCGGCGTGATGGACGCGGTCGCGCTCGATGGTGCGCTTCGACCCCTGGGTCTTCGCGTTGACCCGGGCGATCAGGGCGGCCAGGTACTCGCGCTGGCGGGGAGTCAGGTCCTGGTCGGGGGTGCGGCGGATCGGCTTGTAGGGGACGAACTCCTCCTCCTCACTCGCCGGCTTCGTGGCGGCGGGCCGCGGCGGCGGCGGGGCAGCCGGGGCCACGGCGGCCATGGCCGGTGACGGCGGGGCGACGGGGGTCCCGGTCCGCGTCTGACGCAGGAGCTCGATCTGTTGTCCGAGGAGCTCGATCTGGCGTGCCAGAATGGCCTCGATGCCGCCGTCCGCGAGCGGTGGGAGGACCGGCAGGGCGGCGGCCGCCGCGACCGCCGCGAGCGGCGCGATCGGCGTGATCGGCGCCAGGGCGACGGGCGCTGCGGCGGCCGGCGTGGGCGCGGGAGGGACGAGCTCGGGCGCCGGGGGGGCCGGCTCGGGGGACGCGGCCTCCCGCGGCAGGCGCGCTTCGAGGTAGTCGGCCAGGGCGTCGGCGGTCGTCAGATCGTCGATCAGCAGGCGGAAGGGGACCTTGACTCCGAAGCGGTCCTGCAGGGACTGGCTGAGCTGCAAGAGGGCCAAGGAGTCGACCCCCATGTCGAGGAACGGGGTCGCGGCATCGATCTCGCCGGCATCGACCCTGGTCATCCGGGCCAGTTGCTCGAGCAGATGTTTCACCACCTTCTCATGGGACGACATGGGCGATCCTCCTCGGCTCTATCGCCGGTTCACACGACTCTCCGGACAGACGGCGATCGCGGTCCTCTCCGGGCGCCGCGGCGGGCTCCGGCGGCTCGATCCAGTAGGGCCGGCGCTCGAAGGGATAGGTGGGCAGCGGCACCCGGCGGCGGGGCTCCCCGGCGTGGAGCGCGGTGCCGTCCAGGGGCAGGCCGGCCAGCCAGAGTTGGCCGGCGGCGGCGAGCAGCGCCGCCACCTCGGAACCGGCGGGGTACGGGCGAGGCAGAGAGGCGACCACGGAAACTCCCGCCGCGCCCTCGCCCTGCTGCCGGGCCAGGCTGGTGAGCGTCTTGCCCGGGCCCACCTCGAGCAGGACTCGCGGGATCTGGCGGGCGAGCTCCGCGAGCCCGTCGGCGAAGCGCACGGGCAGCCGCAGATGGCGCCGCCCCCAGTAGTCCGGATCGGTCGCCTCGGCGGCGGTGATCCAGGTGCCGGTCACGTTCGACAGGAAGGGGATCTCGGGGAGCCGGCGCTCGACCCGCGCCACCTGCTCGGCGAGGGCGGCCATCGCCGGTTCCACGGCCACGGAATGGAAGGCATGGGAGGTCCGCAACCGCCGGCTCACCACGCCACGCGCGGCGAGGCGCGCCTCCAGGACGGCAATCTCCCGTTCGGCTCCCGCCACCACCGAGCGCGATGGCGCATTGACCGCCGCCAGGTCGAGCCCCGGCGCAAGGAGGGCCGTGACCTCGGCCGGCGGCAGCGGCACCGCCAGCATGGCCCCCCCGGGCAGGGCGGCGAGCAGCCGCCCGCGCGCCGCCACCAGGCGCAGCGCGTCCTCCAGGCGGAAGACCCCGGAGAGACAGGCCGCGACGTACTCGCCGATGCTGTGGCCGAGCATCGCTCGCGGCTCGATGCCCCAGCTCTGCCAGAGCCGCGCCAGGGCATATTCGACGACGAAGAGCGCCGGCTGCGCCACGTCCGTCCGCTCCAACCGCTCGGCGCCGTCCGCCGCGGTCCTCGGGTAGAGGAGCTGGCGCAGGTCGCAGCCCATCTCCGGCGCGAGGATTGCGGCACAGCGGTCGACCTCGCGCCGGAAGAGCGCCTCCTGCGCATAGAGCTCGCGCCCCATGTCCACGTGCTGCGCCCCCTGCCCCGGGAAGAGGAAGACCACTGCCGGCGCGCCCTCCCCCGGCCGGCCGGCGGCGGCGCGCGGCGAGCCCGGCGTGGTGAGGATCTCCGCGCCGTCCGCGGCGTCGCGGCAGACCGCGAAGCGGCGGTGCTCGAAGTCCCGGCGGCCGACCCGCAGGGTGTAGGCCACGTCGGCCAGCGGGAGGTGGGCATGCCGTCTGAGGTGCCGCGCCAGGCGGGCGGTGGCGCGCTCCAGGGCGGGCGCGCTCCGCGCCGACAGGGTCAGCAGCTGCCAAGGCCGCGCCGCCGGCGCCGGCGGCACGGACGGCCCCGGACGAGGGGGCGCCTCTTCGACGACGACGTGGACGTTGGTGCCGCCGATGCCCAGGGCGCTCACCCCGGCACGCCGTGGGGTCGCGCCGCGAGGCCAGGGGGAGAGACGGGCGTTGACGTAGAAGGGGCTGTGGGCAAAGTCGATCCGTGGATTCGGCGCTTCGAAGTGCAGGCTGGGGGGGATCTCGCCGTGCTCCAGCGCCAGCACCACCTTGATGAGGCCGGCGATGCCCGCCGCCGCGTCGAGGTGGCCGATGTTGCTCTTCATCGAGCCCAGGGCGCAGAAAGCCACGGCGTCGGTGGTGGCGCGGAAGGCCTCGGTCAGGGCTGCGACCTCGATGGGATCGCCGAGCTCGGTGCCGGTGCCATGGGCCTCGACGTAGCTCACCGTGGCGGCGCTGACACCGGCGATCCCCAGGGCCTCCTTGATGACCTCGCGCTGTCTCTCGATGCTGGGGGCGGTGAACCCGGCCTTCGCCGCGCCATCGTTGTTGACCGCCGAGCCGCGGAGGATGGCGCGGATGGCGTCGCCGTCGTCGCGGGCGGCGGCGAGGCGTTTCAAGACCACGATCCCCACTCCCTGGCCGCCGACGGTACCGCGGGCGCGGGCGTCGAAGGCCCGGCAGTGGCCGTCCGGCGAGAGGATCCCACCCTCCTGATAGAGATAGCCGCGCGGTCGCGGCCAGCTCATCGACACGCCCCCGGCCAGCGCCAGGTCGCACTCCCCGCCGAGCAGCGCCTGGCAGGCCAGGTGCACCGCGACCAGCGAGGTCGAGCAGGCCGTCTGGACGGTGAGGCAGGGGCCACGCAGGTTCAGGTGATAGGCCACCCGCGTGGCGAGGAAGTCCTTGTCGTTGGCCATCACCAGCTGATAGATCCCCAGGGTCTCGCGGATCTCGGCCCGCGCCATGAGGTTGCGCGACAGGTAGGTGGTCCAGCTCGCGCCGCCATAGAGCCCGATCGATCCTGGATAGGCCGCCGGGTCGTACCCGGCATCCTCGAGCGCGGCGACGGCGCACTCGAGGAACAGGCGGTGCTGGGGATCGAGGACCTCCGCCTGGCCGCGGTTCAGGTTGAAAAAGCCGGCATCGAACCATTCCCCATCCTCGAGCATCCCCATGGCTGGAACGAAGTCGGGCCGCGCCACGAGCTCGGGGGCGACTCCCGCCCCGATCAGCTCCTCAGGGGTGAAGAAACGGATCGATTCCACCCCGCCCCGCAGGTTGCGCCAGAGCTCCTCGACGTCCTGCGCCCCGGGGAAGCGACCCGCCATGCCGACGACGGCGACGGCATCGAGGGCCTCGCCTTCGGCCGCCAGGCTGAGGATCTCCGCGGTCATGAGCGCAAGCTCCGGCGCTGGTCCGCGCGTTGCCGCCGGGGGTCGCGGGCGGCGGTCCGGATCTCGGTGCGCGCCGCGCCCTCCTCGGCGGGGGTGGGAGAGCCTGCTGCCGCGCCGTGGCCGAGATGGTGGGCCAGCCCGCGGACCGTGGGATAGCGGAAGAGATCGAGCACCGAGAGCTCGGCGAGCGCCAGGTCCCGGAGCCGCTCGTGCACCCGTACCAGGGTCAGGGAGTGCGCGCCGAGGTCGAAGAAGTTGTCGTCGCGACCCACTTGGGGAAGCCGCAGGATCTCCTCCAGGACGCGGGCCAAGGTCCGCTCGAGCTCGTTCTCCGGCGCTGCCCAGACCGCGGTCGGCGCCCGGGACAGCTCCTCCGGCACGGGCAGCGCCTTCGGGTCGACCTTGCCGTGACGGTTGAGGGGCAGCTCGGCGAGCCGCGTGAACGCCGCGGGCACCATGTACTCCGGCAGCTCGCCGGCCAAGCAGCGGCGGAGCTCTTCCGCCGGCACCGGTGGCTGGTGGGCGGCAACCCAGTACGCCGCGAGCCCGCGGCCGCCGGCCAGGTCGTCGCGCACCAGGACGGCAGCGGCGCGCACCCCGGGATGGCGCTCCAGCGCCGCCTCGACCTCCCCCGGCTCGATGCGGTAGCCGCGCAGCTTCACCTGCCGGTCGATGCGGCCGAGGAACTCCAGGGCTCCATCGGCCCGATGGCGGGCGTGGTCGCCGGTGCGATAGAGCCGGCCCCCGGGTACCGGCGAGAAGGGGTCGGGGACGAAACGCACGGCGGTGAGGTCGGGCCGGCCGAGATAGCCGCGGGCGAGCCCGACCCCGGCCACGCACAGCTCGCCGGGGCTCCCGGGCGGCAGCGTCTCGAGGACGGCGCCTACGACATGGAGCCGTATGCCGGTGATCGGCCAGCCGATGGGCACCGGCCCCGCCTGGGGGTCCTTCTCCCCGACTTCGTAGAAGCTGCAGGCGATCACCGCCTCGGTGGGGCCATAGAGGTTGATCAGCCGCGGTCGAGAGAGGGCGCGCCAGGGCGCGAGCTTCTCGAAACGCAGCGCCTCCCCGCCGATGAGCAGCGCCTCCATACGGCCCGCCAGCTCCGCCGGCGCGAATTCATGGCTCAAGATCTCGAGGTGGGCCGGGGTGAGCTTGACGAAACCCCATCCCGCGGTCTCGCCCCCGCCGGCCGCGGCCTCGACCGGCGGGCGCAGCGCTGCCGCCAGCGCCTCGATGGGGTGGCTCCCGGGTAGCATCGTGGCCGGCTGGCCGGCGGCGAACGGCGCCAGCAGGCAGGTGAGAGTGAGATCGAAGCTCAGCGAGCTGTAGACCGGTGTCCCGCCGGTGAGCGGGTAGGCGGTGCGGCAGAAGCTCATGTAGTTGGCCAGGCCGTCGTGCGAGACGAGCGTCCCCTTGGGCCGGCCGGTCGATCCCGAGGTGTAGATGACATAGGCCAGGCTCTCGGGGATCACCCTGACCGGCGGGGCGGGGGGACCGCCGTGCGCTGCGGCGAGAACCGTGTCGAGGCACACCACCGCGGCACGGTGTTCCGGCAGACTGGCCGCCAGCTCCGTCCGGGTCACCACCACCGGGATGCCGGCGTCCTCGAGGACGAAGGTCAGGCGTTGCGGTGGATGGTCCGGCGGCAGCGGGACGAAGGCGCCGCCGGCCAGCCAGATCCCGAAGATCGCCGACAGCAGGTCGAGGTCACGAAGGAGATGGAGACCCACGGGCGTTTCGACGCCCACCCCCAGGGCGCGCAGGTCATGGGCCAGCCGATGGGCTCGGCGCTCGAGCTCGGCGAAGCTCAGCCGGCCGGCGCCGCAGCGTGCCGCCACGGCGTCGGGAGTCGCCGCGGCGTGCGCCGCGAGCAGCTCGGTCGCCAGCAGCGGGGCCGGACCGACAGCGGTGTCGTTCCACTCCAAGAAGAGCTGGGAAACCTGCGCCGGACCGAGGATGGGCAGCGCGCAGATCGCTGCCGCCGGTCTGGCGACGACACCGGCCAGCAGGGTCTCGAGCTGTTGCGACAGGCGCGCCAGGGTCGTGGGGTCGAAGAGGTCGGAGTTGTACTCGAAGGCCGCCAGGAGCCCCCGCTCGTCCTGCTGCAAGATGAGGCTCAGATCGAACTTCGCCAGGCCGGAGTCGAGCCTGAGGGAGCTGAGGACGAGGCCGGGCAGCTGACGGCTCGTCACCGTGCTCTCGTGCAGGGAGAACATCACCTGGAAGAGCGGCGGGTAGCGCAGGTCGCGCTGCGGCTTGAGGGCCTCGACCAGCTGCTCGAAGGGCAGGTCCTGATGGTCGTAAGCCCCCAAAGCCACCCGGCGCACCTGGGCCAGGAGAGCGTCGAAGGGGAGGTCGGGGCCGAGCTCGGTGCGCAGCACCAGGGCGTTGACGAAAAATCCGACGAGGCCCTCGATCTGGACGCGATGGCGGTTGCTGACCGGGGTGCCGATCGCCAGGTCGCCCTGGCCGCTCCAACGCAGCAGCAAGGCGTTGAAGCTCGCCAGCAGCGCCATGAAAAAAGTCGCGTTGGCGCCGCGGGCCAGCCGGCGCAACGCGGCGCACAGCTCGGCGGGCAGAGGGTGGACCACTCGACCGCCGTGGTCGGTCTGGACGGGAGGCCGGGGATGGTCGTTGGGCAGCTCGAGGCAGGCCGGGGCGCCTTCCAGCTGCCGCCGCCAGTAGCCGAGCTGGACCGCGGCGTCGCGCGGCGTCCAGCCGCGCTGCCAGCGGGCGTAGTCGGTGTACTGCACGGGAAGCTCGGGGAGCGCCGCCGCTCGGCCCGCGACGGCGGCCTCGTAGAGGGAGGCCAGCTCGCGGAAAAAGATGTTGACCGACTCGCCGTCGGAGACGATGTGGTGCATGCCGACCACCAGCACGTGCTCCTGCCGCGCCGCGTCGAGGCGGAGAAGCAGGGTGCGGAGCAGCGGCCCCCGGGCGAGGTCGAAGGGGCGGCGCGCCTCGGCCTCGGCCTGGTGCCTGCTTTCCGCCTCTCGCCGCTCGGTGTCGAGCTCCGACAGGTCGGCGACCGGCAGCGGCCAGGCGCCGGGTGGGGTGACGACCTGCACCGGCTCGCCGTCCACCCGCTCGAACCGCGTGCGCAGGGACGCCTGTCGTCGCACCAGGTCTGCCAGGGCCTGCCGCAAGGCACTCTCGGCGAGCCGGCCGCGCAGCCGCAGGGCCGCAGGGATGTTGTACACCGGGCTGTTCGGTGCCATGCGGTCGAGGATCCACAGCCGTTCCTGGGCGAAGGAGAGCGGCGCGCGGCGGCGCTCCTCCACGGCAGCCGCGGGGAGGAGGGGGGGCTCCGTCGCGGTACCGCGCTTCGCCTCGGCCAGCCGCGCCGCGAGCTCCGCCACCTTGGGCCGTTCGAAGATCTCGCGCAGCGGCAGATCGAGGTCGAGGGCTTCGCGCAACCGGGAGCGCACCTGGGCGACGAGCAACGAATGTCCGCCGAGATCGAAGAAGTCGTCCTCCGGGCCGACCTCCTCACGGCCCAGCACGGCCGAGAAAATGCCGGCCACCAGGGCTTCATAGGGCGAAGGTGAACCTGGCGCCGCCGTGGTGAGCCGGCCCGCCGCCGGTACGGGCAGCGCCCGGCGATCCACTTTGCCGTTGGCGGTCAGGGGCAGCTCAGCGAGCGGCACGAAGAGAGCCGGCACCATGTGATCGGGGAAGCGTTGCTTGAGGAAGGTCCGGAGATCGACGGGGACTGCGAAGTCGCCGGTCAGGTAGGCCACCAGGCGACGATGGCCGCGCTCGTCTTCCCGCACCACCACCACGGCCTCCCGCACCGCCGGATGGGTGCGGAGCGCCGCTTCGACTTCCTCGGGCTCGATGCGATAGCCCCGGATCTTGACCTGCAGGTCGACCCGGCCCAAGAACTCGAGCTCGCCGCCGGGCGTCAGTCGGGCGAGGTCGCCGGTCCGATAGAGGCGCGCCCCGGGGACCCCGCCCAAGGAGTCGGGAACGAAACGCTCGGCGGTGAGATCGGGTCGCCGGAGGTAACCGCGGGCCACGCCGGCGCCGCCGACGAAGAGCTCGCCGGTAACGCCCCAGGCGACGATCTGCTGCCGACGGTCGAGGAGATAGATCTGGGCGCCGGAGATCGGATGCCCGATCGGGACGCGGCCCCGCTCGCCGATGCCGCGGCAGTCGTAGACGCTGCTCCAGACCGCGGCCTCGGTGGGCCCGTACTCGTTGGCCAGGGCTGCTCCGGGCAGCCGCTGGAAGTGCCGGCGGACCACCTCCTCCGGGAAGGCCTCGCCGGCGACGATCGCCTGCCGGAGCGAACCGAACGCGAGCGCGGCGTCGGCGCCGCTGTCGAGCAGCAGCGAGTAGAGGAGGGGCAGGGCGAGGAGCGCGGTGGCCCTCTCGCGGCTCACCCACCGGGCGAGGCCTTCGGGGTCGCGGGGCAGCTCCTCCGGCGGGAGGAGCAGCGTGCCGCCGGCGGCCAGCGTGCCGAAGATCCCGGCGACCGAGCTGTCGAAGGCGAAGGAGGAGAGCAGGGCGAACCGCTCGTCCGCCGGCCGCCCGTAATAGAGGAGCCGCGCCCGGGTCGACTGCGCCGCCTGGCGGTGGGCGACCATCACCCCTTTGGGCCGGCCGCTCGAGCCCGAGGTATAGATGACGTAGGCGAGCTGATCGGGGTCGATCTCCGGCAGCCCGGCGGCGCCGCTCCGGCTCTCCGGCGCCCCCGGAAGGTCGTCGAGGCAGAGCACCGGGATCGCGCCGGCGGCGCCGAGCCCGGCGAGGAGCGGGGTCAGGCGCCGCTCGGTCAGCAGCAGCGCGGCGCCGCTGTCGGCGAGCAGGAAGGCCAGATGGGGCGCCGGATAGCCCGGGTCGAGCGGGACGTACGCCCCGCCCGCCGCGAGGACGGCGAGGAGCGCCAGGATCATCTGCGGCGATCGCTCGCAGCAGACGGCGACCGGCACGTCCGGGCCCACGCCGCTCTGGCCGAGGAGCTGGGCGAGACGGCGGGCGCGCGCCACCAGCTCGGCATAGCTGATCTGCTCGTCGGCCGCGGACACCGCCACCCGCGCCGCCGAGGCATCCGCCTGCGCCGCGACGAGGGCGAAGAGAGACGGTCCCGCCGCGGGCGCGACCGGCGGCTCGTTCCACTCGCAGCGCAGCTGGTGCGCCTCCGCCCCGCTCAACCGCCCCAGTTGCGACAGTCTCCTTTCCGGGCCTGCCGCGACCTCGCCGACCAAGCGCACGAAGCGCTGCGCCAGACGTAGGGCGGTGGTGGCGTCGAAGAGGTCGCGGCTGTAGGTCAGCCATCCCTGGAGCCCCCCGCCGGCCGCGGTGAGGACGAGCGAGAGGTCGTATCTCGCGAGCGTGCCGTCGAGCGGCTCCAAGGTGATCGTGAGCCCCGGCAGCCGCAGGGTCTCCCAGGGATCGTTCTGCAGGGCGAAGAGGGTCTGGAAGAGGGGCGCGTGACGGAGGTCGCGCTCGGTGTGGAGCTCGTCGACCAGCTGCTCGAAGGGGACGTCCTGGTGGGCGTAGGCGGCGAGCGCCGTCTCCCGCGTCGCCCGGAGCAGCTGGTCGAAGCTCGGGTCGCCGGAGAGGTCGCCGCGCAGGACCAGGAGGTTGACGAAGAAGCCGATCAGCCCCTCCACCTCGGCCCGCCGGCGGTTGGCGATCGGCGAGCCCACGGGGACGTCGTCCTCGCCGGTCGCGTGGGCGACCAGCAGCTGGAAGGCGGCGAGGAGGGTCATGAACAGGGTCGCCCCGGAGCGCCCGCCAGAGCGCCTGAGCTCGTCCGTCAGGGCCGCGGGCAGAAAGAGGATCCGCTGCGCTCCCCGGTAGCTGGGCGCCGGCGGCCGCGGCCGGTCGGCGGGCAGCTCGAGGAGCGGCGGCGCGCCCGCCAGGCTCTGCCGCCAGTAGGACAGCTGCTCGGCGAGCCGCGCCCCGGCGAGCCAGGCGCTCTGCCAGACGGCGAAATCGGCGTACTGCACCGGGAGCTCCGGCAGGAGCGCCGGCCGGCCGGCCGCGGCGGCCCCGTAGAGCGCTTGGAGCTCGCCCAGGAAGACGCCGATCGACCAGCCGTCCGAGACGATGTGGTGCAGGTTGACGAAGAGGACCCGCTCGTCCACCGCGAGCTCCACGAGCACCGCGCGCACGAGGGGGCCGGCGGCGAGGTCGAACGGCTGGACCGTGAAGCGGGCCGCAAAGTCGCGCAACGCCCTGGCGCCGGAGGGGGCGGGCAGCGCCCGGAGGTCGATCCGGGGCAGCGGCAGGGCGGCCGCCGGGCGCACCACCTGGCACGGCCGGCCCCCCTCGCTGGGGAAGACGGTGCGCAGGACCTCGTGCCGCCGGACGATCTCCGCCAGGCTGCGGACGAGCGCCGGGCCGTCCAGGGCGCCACGGAGCCGCAGGCTGAAGGGCACGTTGTACAGCGCCGTGCCGGGCTCCAGCTGGTCGAGGAACCAGAGGCGCTGCTGGGCGAAGGAGAGCGGCGCCGCGCCGCCCGGCGGCCGCGGCCGGAGCGGCGGCAGGGCCGCCTCGTCCGCGGTGCCGCGCAGGGCCTCGATGCGCCGCGCCAGGGCGGCGATCGTCGGCGCCTCGAAGAAGACGGGGAGCGGCAGCTCGACGGCGAGGGCCTCGCGGAGCCGCGAGGCCAGCCGGGTGGCGAGCAGCGAGTGGCCGCCCAGGGCGAAGAAGTCGTCGTGGACGCCGATCGGCGAGGCCGCCAGGACCTCGCTCCACAGGCGGGCCAGGGCGGCCTCGGTCGGTGTGCGCGGCGGCGCGGCCTCGCGCGCGATCCCGAAGCTCGCGCGGTCCGGACGGGGTAGGGCCTGGCGGTCGAGCTTGCCGTTGGCGGTGACCGGCAGGGCGCCCAGGGTGACGAGGACGGCGGGGACCATGTACTCGGGGAGGCGCGCGGCGAGGTGCGCCCGGAGGGCGTCGCTCCCCGCCCCCTCCCCGCGCGGCACGACGTAGCCCACGAGGCCCTTCTCGCCCATCTCGCCCACCGCCCCGTCGGCGATCACCACGGCGTCGGCGACCGCCGGATGCTGGGAGAGGACCGCCTCGATCTCCCCCAGCTCGACCCGGAAGCCGCGGATCTTCACCTGCTGGTCGCGGCGGCCAAGGAACTCGAGGTTGCCATCGGCGAGGTGGCGCGCCCGATCGCCGGTCCAGTAGAGCCGTTCTCCCGCTGCGCCGAAGGGGTCGGGCACGAAGCGTTCCGCCGTCTGGGCCGGCTCCCCGGCGTAGCCTACGGCCAGGCAGTCGCCGGCGATGTAGAGGTCGCCCGCCACCCCGGTCGGGCAGGGCTCGAAGGCCGTGTCGAGGACGTGATAGCGGCCGTTGGGCATCGGCCGGCCATAGGGGATGCTCGCCCAGCGCGGATCGACCGCGGCGATGGGGAAGGAGTTGGACCATACCGTGGCTTCCGTGGCGCCGCCCAGGGCGGTCACCCGCGCCGCGGGAAAGGCCGCGCGCACGCGGTCCGGCAGGGTCGTCGGGATCCAATCGCCGCTCAGGAAGACCCGGCAGAGGGAGCGCGCGCCGGGCGGCGGCAGCGCGGGGAGGAACGGGGTGAGCTGCTGCAGGGCGGCGGGGGCCGAGTCCCAGAAGGTGATCGGCTCGGCGAGCAGGAGCGCGAGCAGCCGCTCGGGGTCGCGCACGTCGCTCTGCGCCACCACCCGCACCGAGCCGCCGGCGGCGAGCAGCCCGAAGACGTCGTAGACCGAGAGGTCGAAGCCCATGGCGGCGAGGAACAGCACGCGGTCGTCCGGCCCGACGCCGAAGTCGCGGTTGATCCAGGCGATCAGGTTGCCCACCGACCGGTGGCGCACCGCCACCCCCTTGGGCAGGCCGGTCGACCCGGAGGTGAAGATCACGTAGGCGAGGTCGGCGGCGGAGCCGTCGACCGGCGGGTTGCCGCGCGGCTGGACGCCGATCTCGGCCCGCCCGCCGAGCCGGCCCCCATCCGTGAGCGCGCCGCCGGCCGGGGCGTCGAGCACCACCGCCCCGTCGAGCCGCGGCGGCGCGCCCCAGCGCGCCCAGAGCTCCTGGCAGGTCACGAGGTGCCGCGCCTTGAGCTGGGCCAGGATGAAGCGGATCCGCTCCTCGGGCACGGCGGCGTCGAGCGGGACGTAGGTGCCGCCGGCCTTGAGCACCGCGAGGAGCGCCGCCACCATCTCCGCCGAACGCTCGAGATGGACGCCCACGGCAGAGCCCCGCCGCACCCCCAGGGCGCGGAGCAGGTGGGCGATCTGATTGGCGCGTTGGGCGAGCCCGCGGTAGGTCAGGGCGCCGCCGTCGTCGACCACGGCCACCGCCTCGGGCGTGCGGGCCGCCTGCTCGGCGAAAAGCTCGTGGACGAGCCGCTCGCCTTCCTTGGCGGACCGCGCGGTGTCGTTCCACTCGGCGAGGGTCTGGTGGCGCTCGGCGGCGCCGAGCAGAGGGAGGGCCGAGATCCGCGCCGCGGGGTCCGCCACGGCGGCGTCGAGCAGGCGCCCGAAGCTCGCCGCCCAGCGCTGGATGGTCGTGCGGTCGAAGAGCTCGGGACGGTAGTTCAGGAGCACCTGCATCCCGGTCGCGGTCTCGGACTCCGTCGCCATCAGCTCGTAGGGTGCAATGTTGGGGGCCTGCTCCCAGTGGCCGACGAGCAGGTCGCCCGCTCGCTGCGACCGGGTGAGCGGCCGCTGCAGGACGGCGGCGGAGAAGATCGGCGAGCGCAGGAGGTCGCGCCCGGTCGCCAGCTCTTCGAGCAGCTTCTCGAAGGGGTAGCCCTGGTGCCGCTTGGCCTCGCTCACCGTCTCGCTCACCCGCGCCACGGCCGCGGCGAACGTCGGATCGCCGGCCAGGTCGGTGCGCAGGGGCAGGGTGGTGACGAAGCATCCGATCGGCTCGTCGAGGTCCGGGTGCGTCCGGCCGGCGAACGGCGCGCCGACGAGGACGTCCCGGGCACCGGTCAGCCGGTGGAGCAGGACCTGGAAGGCCGCACAGAAGATCCGGAAGAGGGTCGTGGCGCGCTGCGCGGCGAGCGCCGCCAGGGCATCTCGCAGCGCCGCTCCCAGGGGCAGCTGCACCCAGGAACCGACGTGGCTCGGCGAGCTGGGGCGCGGCCGATCGGTGGGCAGATCGAGGATCGGCAGCTCCCCTGCAAGGCGCTCCAACCAGTACCGCCGCGCGGCCGCGAGCTCTCCCGCCTCGACCTGCTCCCGCTGCCAGGCGACGAAATCCCGGAACTGGAGCCGGGGCGGTGGGAGGGCGACTCCGCGGTAGAGAGCTAGCACCTCGCTGACGATCTGGTGGTGGGAGGCGCCGTCGATCACCAGGTGATGGAAGCAGAGGAGCAGCAGGTGCCGCTCGCCGGCGAGGCGGAAGAGACAGAAGCGGAAGGGTGGTCCCGCCGCGAGATCGAAGGGGATCTCGAGGAGCTCGCGCAGCCGGGGCTGCGCCTCCGCCGCCTGCCCTCCGGCCGGAACGAGCGTGAGGTCGGCCGCGGGCAGGTCGACGGCAGCGGGGGGGAACGACTGCACCGGCTCGGACCCCCGGGCGGTGAACCGGGCGCGGAGGACGTCGTGGCGGTCGACGAGGGTCTGGAGCGCCCGGCGCAGGCGCTCCCCGGCGAGCGGACCGCGAAGATCGAGCACCCGGATGGTGTTGTAGGTCGGCTTCCCGGGGTAGAGCTGCTCGCGTCGCCAGATCCCCTGCTGGGAGTAGGAGAGCTGCTGGCGGTCGCCCGGCGGCAGGCGCGGAATGGGCGCCGAGCGGGGCGCGGCCGGCAGGGTGGTGGTCACGGCGTTGCTCCTCCACCGGGTCGCTCGCGGTCGAAGACCGCCGGGCCTTGCACCTCCTGACCGGCACGCAGGGCCTCCTTGCGCACCTTGAGGGTCGCCGTTCGCGGCAGCTCCGCGCGGTATTCCACGTAGCGCGGGAGCTTGAACGGCGCCAGGCGCCGCGCGGCATGCGCCAGGATCTCGGCCGGCGGCACCTCGGCCGGCGAGCGCCCGGCGGCCAGCACGACGAAGGCCTTGACCTCCTGGCCGCGGAGAGGATCGGGCACGCCGACCACCGCAACCTCGGCGACCTCCGGATGCGAGCCGAGCGCCGCCTCCACCTCGGCCGCCGCGATCATCTCCCCCGAGCGCCGCATGGCATCCTTCTTCCGGCCCACGACGTAGAGGAAGCCGTCGGCGTCGAGGTAGCCCAGGTCGCCGGTCGCCAGCCAGCCGTCGCGGAGCACCCGAGCGGTCGCCTCCGGGTCCTTGTAATAGCCCAGCATGGTGGCGGGGCTCCGCTTCACGATCTCGCCGGTCTGGTCGGGCGGCAGGTCGCGTCCCGCCTCGTCGACGATGCGGATCTGGTGCACCGCCGGATCGACCGGCCGGCCGGAGGAGCCGAGCTTGTCGTCCCACTCGGGGGGGAAACCGCCGCGCGGGGCGAGGACGGGCATGGGGTCCTCGGTCAGGCCGTAGACCGTCACCAGGGTGACGCCGAAGCGGCTCTCGAAGGCGCGGTGGCGCGCGGCGTCGATCCCGCCGACGACGGTGCAGGGCGAGCTCACCCGCTCGCCGGGTTCGACGTCGCGCGCCAGGAGAATGCCCGGGATGTCGGTCAGGCCGTTGAACGAGGTGACCCGATGGCGGCGGACGTCGCCCCAGAAGCGCGAGGCGCTGAACTTCCGGCACAGCACGACGCGGAAGTGCTCCCCGAGCGCCATGAACACCACCGCCTGCGCGTTGAGGTGGAAGAGCGGGGTGACGACGATCATGGTGTCGCCCGGGCCATAGCCCAGGTGCCGGGCGCGAGCGCCGAGCGCGGTCAGCAGGGTCCGGTGGGAATGCATGGCGCCCTTGGGGAACGCCGTGGTGCCCGAGGTGTACTGGATGAGGGCCAGGTCGTCGCCCCGGATCCCCGCCGAGCGCTCGACGGGGTCGGCCAGAAACTCCGCCCAGGGCAGCGTTGCCACGGCCGCGGTTTCGCCTGGGGCTCCCTGACCGTCCCCGGCCTCGTCGCCCGCTGCCGGTGCCACGACCACGAGGTCGAGGCCCGGGTAGCGCGGGATCCCGCGCACCCGGGGCAGCAGGCGAGGCTCGGTCACCAGGACGCGAGCCTCGGCATGGGAGGCGACGTAGCCGGCCTCGGTGGGGGTCAGGTGACTGTTGATCGGCACGCAGACGGCGCCGGCCGCCAGCGTGCCGTGGGTCGCGGCGAGGAACTCCGGGCGATTGTCCATGAGGATCGCCACCCGGTCCCCCTTCGCGATGCCGCGCGAGACCAGGCCGCCGGCGAAGCGACGCGCCGCCAGGCCGAACTCGGCAAACGACGTCCAGGGGCCGTCGTCCGCGACGAGGAAGGGGTCCCCCGGTCCCCGCGCGACCGTCGCCGCCAGCAGCTCCGGAAAGGTCTCCGCCGGCCGCTCCAGGAGCTCTCTGCCGTCCATCAACCCGGCTCCGGCCCGCTCGCGCCAACCCGCTGGCGATCGATGGTCTGCGCCAGGGTGGCGACGGTCGTCCGGCTCTCGAACAGCGCCGGCAGCGGGACCTCCACCGCGAAGCGGTCGCACACCCGCGCGACGAGCTGGCTGGCGAGCAGCGAATGCCCGCCGAGGTCGAAGAAAGGGTCGTCGATCCCCACCCGCTCCACTCCCAGGAGCTCCTGCCAGATCTCCACCAGCAGCTCCTCCACCCCGGTCCGCGGCGGCGCATAGGGCGCCCGCGCGAGCGCTTCGGCGCCTTCGGCGGCGAGCAGGGCCCGGCGGTCGACCTTGCCGTTGGCGGTGAGCGGGAGAGTGGGCAGGAACGAGAAGAGCGCGGGGACCATCGGTTCGGGCAGGCGCCGCCGCAGAGCCTCGCGCAGGCCGGCGGCGTCGAGCTCCGCTCCGGGCGCCGGCACCACCCAGGCGACCAGGCACGCCGCCTCGCCGGTCCCCCGTATCCCGGCCACCGCCGCGGCCACCCCGAGACAGGCCGAGAGCGCCGCCTCGACCTCCCCCAGCTCGACGCGGAAGCCGCGCAGCTTGACCTGGTGGTCGAGGCGCCCGAGGAATTCGACGGCGCCGTCGGCGAGGCGGCGGGCGAGGTCGCCCGTGCGGTACACCCGGCCCCCTGCCGCGCCCTCCGTCGGGTCGGGGACGAAGCGCTCGGCCGTCAGCTCCGGGCGCCCCCAGTAGCCGCGGGCGAGTTGGACGCCGCCGATGCAGAGCTCGCCGGCCACCCCCGGCGGGACCTCGTGGCCGTACGGGTCGAGGAGGTGGATACGGGTATTGGCGACGGGGCGCCCGATGGGCACCGGCCGCGCGCCGGTCTCCGCTCCGGCGGGCCACCCGGTGACGTCGACCGCCGCCTCGGTCGGCCCGTAGAGGTTGTGCAGCTCGACCGCGGCCCTGCCCAGGCGGTTGCCGAAGCGGCGGGCCAGCTCGCCGGAGAGCGCTTCGCCGCTGGCGAACACCCGCCGCAGAGCGCCGCAGTCCGCGAGCCCCGGCGCGTCGAGAAAGGCCGGCAGCATGGAGGGGACGAAGTGCAGGGTGGTCACTCCGGTCGCCGCGACACGCGACACCAGGTAGGCGGCGTCCCGGTGGCCGCCCGGACGGGCGAGGACGAGCCGGGCTCCCACCAGGAGCGGCCAGAACAGCTCCCACGCCGAAACGTCGAAGCTGATGGAGGTCTTCTGCAGCACGCCGTCGGCGCGGGTCAGGGGGAACGCCGCCTGCATCCAGAGCAGCCGGTTGACGATTCCGCGGTGGGTGTTGACGACCCCCTTGGGCAGGCCGGTCGAGCCGGAGGTGTAGATCACGTAGGCCGGGCCGTCGGGATGGCTCACCGCCACCCCGGCCGGCGGCAGCCGCTCCCAGGGCTCCCCGGCGTCGAGGCAGAGCGTCGACGCGCCGCTCGCGGGGAGCGCGGCTAAGAGGTGCCGCTCGGTCAAGAGGACGCGCAGGCCGGAGTCGGCCAGCATGAAGGCCAGGCGGGCCGGCGGATAGTCCGGATCGAGGGGCACGTAGGCGGCGCCGGCGAAGAGGATCCCCAGGAGCCCCGCCATCAGCTCCGGCGACCGCCGGCAGGCGATCCCCACCCGCGCCTCCGCCGTCACTCCGAGCGCGCCGAGGGCCCCGGCCAACCGGAGAGAACGGTCGAGGAGATGGCCGTAGCTCCAGGCGACACCCTCTCCCACGACCGCCACCGCCTCGGGAGCCCGGACCGCCTGCTCGGCGATCCGGGCGCCGAGGGTCCGCTCGAGATCCCAGGTGACGGCGGTGTCATTCCACTCGTGGAGAACCTGCGTCCGCTCGGCCGCGGTGAGGAGCTCGAACGCCGCGAGCCGGCGGCCCGGCGCCGCGGCGGCGGCGAGGAGGACCTGTTCGAGATGGCCGAGCATCCGGACGATGGTCGTGGCGTCGAAGGCCCGGCGATCGTAGATCAGCATGGCGCCCAACCGCCGCCCCTTGAAGCCGTAGAGCGTCAGCGGATACTCCGGCTGGCGACAGACCCGCATCCGGCGCTCCGCCCAGGGGCCGCCTTTGGCACGCAGAGCCTCACTCCAGCGAAAGTTCTCGAACACCACGACACTGTCGAAGAGGCGCGCCTCGGCCGCGATCTCGCTCCACTGCCTGACTCGGCTCAAGGGGGTGAATTCGTACGGCCGGTGCGCCGTCCACTGTTCGCGCACCTGTTGCAAAAGAGCGTCGAAGCGCAGCTCTCCCGGCACCCTCACCCGCATGGCCAGGGTATTGATCAGCGGCCCGATGATCCGGTCGCCCTCGGGTACCGCCGCCCGGTTGGACTTGAGGCAGCCGAAGGCCACGTCCTCGACCCCCCCATAGCGGGAGAGGAGCAGCGCCCAGGCCGCCTGCAGCACGGTGTGGATCGAGACCGCGAGCTCCTCGCAGAGCCTCTCCAGGGCCGCCGTCGCCTCGGCCGCGAGCGCCAGCTCGCGATCGCCGTGCGCGGCGCGGGCCGCCTTGAGGCGGTGCCCGACTTTCGCCATGCCGAGCGGCGTCGGCCGCCGGAACCCTGCCA
>DASQPA010000603.1:0-6041 GCA_035644215.1 Thermoanaerobaculia bacterium | reverse complement strand
CAGGCTTCGGGACCCAGAGGACTACGTATGGCGTGAGCTTAGCAGCGCGCTCCGCGGCGGAATTCCGGTCCTCCCAGTCCTCGTACAAGGCGCTACAATGCCTGACGCGAGCGAACTGCCGGAAGAACTTCGGGAAGTCTGCCGACGAAATTCGATCAGCATCATAGATCAGTTGTTCGATGCGTCCATCAAGCTTCTCACCCGCGCGATCAGAGAGTTACCGTGCCGCCGTGCTGGAGGCTGACACATAGCAGAATGAGGAAGACCCCAGGCTTCGGCTCGCCATACCGCCCGCCTTGAGCGTAGTCCTCGCCCGTAGGATCGGTCCCACAGCTGTCGTCGGCGATTTGACGGGGAGGAACGCAGGGCAGTTCCCCTAGTCGGGCACTCTGCCGGGGTAGGACTTGGAGTTCGGCAATCTCAGTGCTGGCGTGGGCATTCACTACCATCGCCAGAAAGACCGCCTATCCAGTCCAGAGCTTATCCCATCTTACTCCGGCGGCCCCGGCAAGACATGGGATTCCTGAGGCCTTGGTCCGGAATTCGCTAGACTCCGCTGGAATATCGCGATGCTGGCAAGCTGCCCTGCCAGCCAACGAGGCGATAACTGCGCAAGCGCTAGTAAAACGCTAAACCTGTCCATCATGCGCCTCGGCTGTAGATTTTCTATCGTTCGTCCTGCGGCCCTTGTCACCGCTACCTAAGATATAGCCAGCGATCCCACTAAGGATCGTTGCTGCGTGATTACCATCGATGCGGCCAAGGATGACGAGGCCGGTTGTAGCACTGACAAGAAAGATTACTGTGAGCATCCTCAGACCATCACTCTGAGCAACCAATATTAGCTGAAATATCGGTCTGACGGCAGCATCTCCAAGCTTCCAGACTAAGACTATCCCTAAGATGGTACCCGCAATGGCAAGAGTGACTATACTAATGACGCAATAGTAGATGAAGTCCAGGACGAACTTCGGCGTCACAGGAACGAGTTCCGCTGCAGCATTCATAAGCTGATCCTTTCAACCTCTAGAGCCACGGCGGGCCTCCAGCCGTTCTCCGGCGTAACGCCACTGCACGTCGCGGAACGGCTTCCAGTCCAAGTACTCCCGCAGCGCCTTGCAGAGGAACTCGACCCGTAAATCCGGATCAATGGCGTAGAGGCACTCGCCCGTCTGCGCCACCTCGTGGGCGAGCACGATCGGGGCCCGGTTGAGGGAGACGAGGTCGAGCCCGGGGCCGGCCCGCTCGATCGCATCGGCCCGCAGGTGGAGCAGCTCGTCGAGCGAGAGGGGCGGCTCGGTCCAGATCGCGAGATCGACGTCCCGCACCACCGGCCTCCCGGGGTCGACCGCCGAGCCGAAGAGAAAGACCAGCTGCACCCGGGGATCGGCGGCCAAGACCTCGGTGGCGCGCAGGGCACGCTCGCGGGCGAGCTGGGGGGTGAGGCGCAGAGACGCGAACATGCGAAGACTGTAGCAGAGGCCCGCACCCTCGCGGGTAGGAGAGGCCCGCGCACGGCCACCCCCCTCCTGTCCTCCCCCCATCCCCAACCCACCCCCGCCCAGGGGGGAGGGACCCTTCGGCCAAGGATCGTGGCAGCTGCGGGGCCAATCGACCTTGCCGAACCTCGTCACCGGTCGCCGGAGGCGGTAGAGACGCGCCCAGGTCCTGAACGATATCGACCCGCCGTCCACGGGGACCGCGGGCCGTCTCCGCCGGGGCAACGCCCCGGCCCCGTCCGCCTGCCGAGACCGCCGAGAGAACGACAGAGATCGAGAGAGGGGAGGCCGCGTGTAGGAAACGACCACCCTATGCGGAGACGCCCCGCGGTCCCCGTGGCCTCCGAAGGATATCGTTCAGGACCTGGGGCGTCTCTACAGCCTTCTCTGAACCTCGGTCGTATCCCGGTGCGGCCCCCTCGCCTGCGATATGATCGGCCCGACGAGAGAGGAGACCCGATGAGCGACGACAACGACGACACGAGAGACGAGAGGGTCGAGCGGGGTGAGGATCTCGACGAGACCTGGCGGATCGTCCGCACCGTCGGCACCGAGGAGGAGGCGACGGTGGCGATCGGCTTTCTGAACAGCAACGGCATCCCGGCGAAGGTCGAGTCGCTCCACGCGAGCGAGTTTCCGGTCGACTTCGGCGACCTGAGCCAGGTGCGGATCAGGGTCCCGATCGAGCGCGCCGACGAGGCCATCGCGCTCCTCGAATCGCAGGACGAGGCGGCCCCCATCTTCGAAGAGGGCGAATCGGCGGAGATGGCCCCGGGAGACACCTCCCCCGCAACCAAGTAACCACGGCGAGGACGGAAGAACAGCGTGAGCACACTGGACGGCGGCCAGACCGTCGGCCGCTATCGGATCGAGCGGTTCCTGGGCGCCGGCGCCATGGGAGAGGTGTACCTCGCCCAGGACCCGCACATCGAGCGGCCGCTCGCCATCAAGACCGTCCGCCTGGTCGGCCGGCCGCAGGAGATCGACGATCGGAAGAAGCGGCTGCTGCGCGAGGCCAAGGCCGCCGGTCGCCTGCTCCATCCGAACATCGTCACCCTGTTCGACGCCGGCGAGGCCGGCGACGTCCTCTACCTCGCCTTCGAGTTCGTCGAGGGCGCCGACCTCTCGACCCGGGTGGGATCGGTGCCGCCGCTGTCGCTGCGGGAGGTCTTGCGCATCCTCCAGCAGTGCGCCGAGGCCCTGGACTACGCCCACCGCCAGGGGATTGTGCACCGGGACATCAAGCCGAGCAACATCCTGCTCGACACCGCCTCGCGGGTGAAGGTGGCCGACTTCGGCATCGCCAAGATGGCCGGGCAGTCGACCGAGCTGACCATGGCCGGCTCGGTCATGGGGAGCCCGCAGTATCTCTCTCCCGAGCAGATCCGCGGCGAGGAGCTGGACGGCCGGAGCGACATCTTCTCTCTGGGCGTCGTCCTCTTCGAGCTCCTCTCCGGGAAGCGCCCGTTCGACGGCGACACCATCACCACCCTGGTCTACCAGATCCTCCACAAGGAGCCGCCCAAGGTCTCCGAGCTGCGCGGTGGGATTCCCCCGCGGCTGGAGCAGCTGCTCTCCCGTATGCTGGCCAAGGACCGGGACGAGCGGATGGCGACCGCCGGACTGGTGGCCGAGGAGCTCAAGGCGATCGAGCGCGAGCTGCCGGACGACACCCTGGAGGCCCCGGCGGCCGCCAGCCTCCAGCAGCAGGTCCCGACCTACATCCTGCCCCGGCGAACCACGGCGGCCGTGCCGGCGGCACCGGCGGCATCGGAGACCCCGACGATGGCTCCGGCGGGGACCACCCCCCCGGCCGGCATCCCGGCCCCGGCTTCCGGTGCCGTTCCGCAGCGCTCGCGCAAGGGGCTCTGGCTGGCGCTCGCCGCGGTCCTCCTCGTCTTCGTGGGGCTGGCCGCGGTGGGGGGGACCCTGGGCTGGCGCTACTACCAGCGGCTGCGCGGCCAGGGGGAGACGGTCGCCTCGACGGATACCCCAGCGGCAACGGCGAACCCGGCCGCTCCGGCCCCCTCTCCGGCCTCGCCGCCCTCGGCCCTGGCGCCGCCGCCCGGCCCGGCCGCTCCGCCGCCGGCGGCGAAGACCCCGGGGAAGACGGCGGCCGCCGAGGTGCCGGTGGTCGTCGGGCAGCCGATCCAGATCCGTAGCCAGCCGCCGCCGAGCGAGCACCGTCCGGCTCCGGCGCCGGAGACCTCCCCCCCGGCCGCGGCGCCGCCCCAACCCGTGCCCGCCGAGCCGGCCCACCGTCTGCCACCGGTCCCGCCGGCGCGCAATGAAAAGGCCGAAGAGCCTGCCGAGGAGCCGGCCCAGACCCGGCCGCAGCCGGAGGCCAACCAGCAGCTGAAGACCAGCATGAGCCTCGCCTTCCGGGGGGTCACCCCGCAGGACGCTTTCATCCTGGTCGACGGGACGGTGATCGGCCGGGCCGAGGAGTGGAGCGGCGGCAAGGGGAGCCGGCCCTACACCCTGTCGGAGACCGGCGAGCATCTGATCAAGATCCGCAAGCCGGGGCTGAAGGAGTACCGGATTGCCGTCGAGGCGAGCGAGACGAGCGGCACGACCCAGGTCACCGCGCACCTCCAGGCGCTCCCCACCGCCGAGGTGGCGATGCCGGATCTCCAGTCCTACCGGGTGCGCAAGGGGATCGCCTTCAAGGTCGAGCCGGACTCGGCGACCGTCCTGGTGGACGGCAAGCCGATGGGGCCGGCCCGGCGCTACGGCGGCGGCATGTTCGGCCGCGGCGACTGGCTGGAGCTCGCTCCCGGCCGGCACCGGGTGACGGTGACCGCGCCGGGATACGAGCGCCGCGACCTGGCGGTCGAGGTGAACGACGGCGCCGACCGCGAGCGCCAGAAGATCGACGTCAGCCTGGCACGGGGGGAGGGCGGATGAGCCGATTCCGATTTCACCATAAGACCGACAGCGGCCTTCCGGACGCCCGGAGCCTGGCTCTGCCCGGCAAGGTGCGCCGCGAGCGGCTGGCCAACGGCCTGGAGGTCTGCCTGGTCGAGAACCACCAGGCGCCGCTCGTCACCTCGGTCCTCTACTACCGGGCCGGCACCCGCGACGAACCGGCCGGGCACGGCGGCATCGCGCATTTCCTGGAACACATGATGTTCAAGGGCTCGGCGGGCTTCGGGCCGGGCGAGATCGACCGCCGCACCCAGGCGCTGGGCGGGGTCAACAACGCCTTCACCAGCCACGACACCACGGCCTACCACTTCAACTTCGCCGCCGATCGCTGGACCGAGGCGCTGCTCGTCGAGGCCGACCGCATGGCCGGGCTGACCCTCGCTCCCGACGAGGTGGCGAGCGAGCGCCAGGTGATCCTCGAAGAGATCGCCATGTACGCGAGCGAGCCCTGGGACTCGCTGGAGATGGAGGTCCAGTCGGCGCTCTTCGGCGGCCATCCCTACGGCCGGCCGGTGCTCGGCACCCGGGAGGACCTGCTGGCCACCGGTCCGGAGGACCTGGCCGACTTCCACCGCCGCTTCTACCGGCCGGACAACGCGGTGCTGGTCCTCGCCGGCGAGGTCGGGGAGGGGGCGCTCGGTGAAGTCGAGAAGACCCTGGGGGCGGTCGTCGCACCGCCGCCCGGGCCGGCCCGCCGGGTGGCCTCGCCGCCCCGTCCGGGCGATCTGCCCGCCGGGCTGACCCGGCTGGTGCGGCGGAAGGGGGAGGTGCCGCGTCTCCTCCTCGCCCTCCCGGCGCCGCCCGCCGATCATCCCGACCATCCGGCCCTGCGCCTCCTGATTACTCTTCTCGGGAGCGGGCGGTCGAGCCGCCTCCAGCGCGCCATGGTCGACGAGGACCAGCTCTGCGTCTGGGTCTCCGCCGACCTGACCGAGAGTCTGGACGCCAGCCAGATCCTGATCGGCGCCGAGGTGGTGCCGGGGGTCGAGACGGCGCGGGTCGAGGCCGACCTCTTCCGCCACCTGGCCGATCTCGTCCGGCGCCCGGCGCCGCCCGAGGAAGTCGAGCGGGCCAAGCAGATCGCCCGCGCCGACTGGGTGTTCGGTCACGAGAAGGTACAGCAGCAGGCGCTCTCCGCCGGCTTCGCCCTCACCCTCTTCGACCTCGCCTATCTGGAGCACCACCTGGCGGGCATCTTTGCCGCCGGCCCGGAGCGGCTGCAGGCGCTGGCGGCCGAGTACCTCGACCCGGAAAAGAGCGCGATCCTCGGCTGGTCGCTGCCGCGTGAGGGGGCATGAGCGCGGCCGCGTCCACACTGGCTCCACCGGGTATTGGTCCGCTCCTCGACGAGGAGATCCGCCGCTTCCGGCACGACACTCCGGCCGCCGCCCGCCGCATCCACCTGAACAACGCCGGGGCGGCGTTGCCGCCCCAGTCGGTGCTCGACGCCGTCCTCGATCACCTGCGGCGGGAGGCCGAGATCGGCGGTTACGAGGCGGCGGACGAGGCGGAGGAGCGGATCGCGGCGGTCTACGGGGACGTCGCCGCCCTCCTCGGGGCCGGCCCGGGGAACCCGCGCAATATCGCGCTGGTCGAGAACGCCACGGTCGGCTT
>DASQPA010000602.1:0-31183 GCA_035644215.1 Thermoanaerobaculia bacterium | reverse complement strand
CCTCTGGGTCTCCTTCCACAGACTGCGAGCCCATCTCTCCTCCTTAGAGGTTAAGGTGTCGCCTCTGCGGACTAAGTAACCAGATTCAGGGCTCTTTGTCCACTACAAGTTGTGTGTAACCATATGGGTGCCAACCCCAGGTACGAGAGATCCCAAGAATCAACAGCCCCGAAGGGGCGGCGGTAAGCCCGGGTGTACCGTCGCCCCTTCGGGGCTTTTGTTTTCTTATGGTTACACCAACCTGGGGCTCTCGCCCCAGGCTACCAACCTACGCCCTTTCAGGGCAGACACTTTCGGCGGGAGCACCCGATGATCGACCCTACCGACGCCGCGCAAAGCTGGATTCATCCAGCGCAACTCCTAGCCCGGAGATTTATCTCCAGGCGGAGGTCCGCGCCGGGAGGACACTCGGGCAACAGCAGGAGAGGAAGCGTAGCCGCACTCCGGGCTCACCTCACGCACGGCCAAGCCGAAAGCCGAACCCGCCTGTTGACTTGCGCCCGCCCCCCGCATACCATATCGGCTCTTTGGCGGCGGGGAGGTTAGCTCAGCGGTTAGAGCACCTGCCTTACACGCAGGGGGTCGCGGGTTCAAATCCCTCACCTCCCACCATGAGGTGAGTCGTCCTCCTCCGCCACACAGCAAGACCTTGCGGGGTCGTAGTTCAGTTGGTTAGAACGCCGGCCTGTCACGCCGGAGGTCGCGGGTTCGAGTCCCGTCGGCCCCGCCAATTTCATCCTTCACCCGCCGCGGCCCACCCCGGCGGCCAGGAATCAGGAGCTGGCAGCATGCGCGAGAAGATCAAGCTGGTCTCGTCCGCCGGAACGGGCTACTTCTACACCACCTCGAAGAACAAGAAGCTCTCGACCGAGAAGCTGCGGATGAAGAAGTACGACCCCAAGGTCAGGAAGCACGTCGAGTTCGTCGAAGAAAAGCTGCGCTAGTCGTCACCCCGCCGTTTCCCCGCCGCGCGCCATTCATGGCAGAATGAACCCGGGCGCGAGAGGCGTGGGCCCGTCCAGATCTGCCCAACCGATTCCATCGACCGCCTCGTACAGCGCCCGCCCCATCGCGGTCGTCCGGCCGCTGCGTCTGCCGCCGACACCGTGCCACCTAGAACGGAAGAGGAGGGAATCCCCATGTTCGAAGTTCCGCCGCTGTCCTACGCCTTCGATGCCCTGGAGCCCCATATCGACACCAAGACCATGGAGATCCACCACGACAAACACCACGCTGCCTACGTCGCCAAGCTGAACGGCGCGCTCGAGGGGCATGCGGATCTGCAGCAGAAGAAGGTCGAGGAGCTCCTGCGCGACATCAACGGCGTGCCGGAGGGGATCCGCACCGCCGTCCGCAACCACGGCGGCGGCCATGCCAACCACTCCCTGTTCTGGGAGATCATGGGGCCGGGCGGCGGCGGCAGCCCGACCGGCGCCCTCGCCACGGCGATCCAGCAGGCCTTCGGCAGCTTCGACGGCTTGAAGGAGAAGCTCAACAACGCCGCGACCAACCAGTTCGGCTCCGGCTGGGGCTGGCTGGTCGTCGCCGACGGCAAGCTCGACGTCATCGCCCGCCCCAACCAGGACAGCCCCCTGATGGAGGGCAAGACCCCTCTCCTGGGCGTCGACGTCTGGGAGCACGCCTACTACCTCAAGTACCAGAACCGCCGGCCGGACTATCTCACCGCCTGGTGGAACACCGTCAACTGGGGGGCGGTCGACCGCCGCTTCCAGCAGGTTCACGCCTAAAACCCCCATTTGCCGCCCCTTGGCTCCCCCATCGAGAGGCCCCGGCTCCCCGGGGCCTCACCGTTTTTGCACTCATTGTCAACTCCGGTTGCACCCGTAAATTTCAGTTATAGAGAAGTTTGCACCTGTGCGCTCATTTTGTGCGCACAGAGTTGGGTGCATATGAGCGCATTGCCAACCCTTCTTCAACTCACTTGAGGTTACAATCTCGTCATCATCGGGGGGCCGGGGACAGAAGGGTCACCTCAAAAGGAGAGAAAGAAGGCCATGGCTAATCTCGACCGCAGCAATCTAGGGTTTCGTAGTGAAGAGCGACACTTGACCAAGGTGTTCAAGGCGCTGTCGGACGGCACCCGCCAGGAGATTCTCCGCCTTTTGGAGAACCACCAGCGCACGGTCGGCGAGATCGTCGGAAACTTCAACCTGTCGCAGCCGACGATTTCGCGGCACCTCTCGGTCCTCAAGGAGGCCGACCTGGTCCTCGACCAGCGCCAGGGACAGAACGTCATCTACCGGCTGAACGACAACGCCCTGTCGACCTCGATGCAGGAGTTCTTCGGCCAGTTCCGCAGCTGCCAGGAAGTCCTCCGCTAGACGGCCCGCCATGGCTCTGGCGCCCGGCGATTGGGCCGGGCGCTTCAGCCGTTCTGGCGCCTCCTTCCCGGTCCGCGCTATAATCCCCCGCGCAGCGAAGGACGGCCGTCTGGCCGGCTCTCTCTTGTCACACCCGGCGGTGTAGCTCAGTTGGTCAGAGCAAGCGGCTCATATCCGCTGTGTCAGGGGTTCAAGTCCCTTCACCGCCACCATCCCCCTGCGACACCGGCCGCATGCACCTGCCCTCCATTCTCGAGCGCTTCTTCCGCCAGACCGCATCGCTCTCCCCGCTCGCCGCGGGTGACCGCATCCTCGTCGCCTTCTCCGGCGGCCCCGACTCGACGGCGCTCCTCCTCGGTTTCTCCCAGCTCTCCCGGCAGCTCCCGCTCGAGATCCTCGCGGTGCACCTGGACCACGGGCTCGACCCCGGCTCCGCCGGCCGGGCAGCGGCCGCCGCCGGCCTGGCCGGCCGGCTCGGCGTGCCGTTCGTCGCCTTCCGGCGGGAGATCCCCGCGCTGCGCCATCCCGGGGAGAGCCTCGAGGTCGCCGGCCGGCGGGTGCGCTACGATCTCTTCGCGACGCTCCGCGCCGAGACCGGCGCCCGCTATGTCGCCACCGCCCACCACCGGGACGACCAGGCCGAGACGGTGCTCTTGCGGCTCCTCTTCGGCAGCGGCCTGGCGGGGCTCGCCGCCATCCAGCCGGTGAGCCCGTCGACCGGCGTGGTCCGGCCGCTCCTGGACGTCCCCCGGCAGGCCCTCGCCGCGGCGGTCGCCGCCGCCGGCCTGTCGCCGGTCGACGACCCGACCAACGGCGATCTCTCCCTGCCCCGCAACCGCCTGCGCCATCAGCTCCTCCCCGCTCTTGCGACGGCCGACCCCGACCTGCCCGAACGCCTGGCGCGGCTCGCCGCCCGCGCCGCGGGAGCGCGGCGGCGGATCGAGGAGCGGCTGGAGGAGGTCCTCGCCCCCCGGGTCGATCCCTCCGGGGTGTCGATCGAGCGCCGCGGCTTCGAGCAGCTGCCGGAGAGCCTGCGCCGTTTCGCCCTCGGCGCCCTCCACCGCCGGGCCGGCGCCCCCTATCCCGCCTCCGCCGCCGCCCGGGCCGAGCTGCTCCGCCAGCTCCTCGCCCCCCACGCCGTGGGCTGCGACTGCGGCGGTGGCTGGCGCTGGGAGGGGCGGCGGGACGGCAGGACCCGGCGCCTCGCCCTGCGGCGCGCCCCCGGTTTCACTTATACTTTGCGGATGTCGTCCGATCGCGCCGGGAGCACCGAGGTGAAAACGGATGGTGCCTGAGCCCCCGGGAACGGCCGGCGCGGCCGGAGGAGGTACCGGCGTCGAGCTGCTCTACGATACGGCCACCGTGCGCGCCAACGTCGCCGAGCTCGGCGCCAGGCTGACCCAGGACCTCGGCCCGATCACCTCCGGCGTGGGCTCCGAGCCGCTCCTCCTCGCCATCCTGGGCGGCTCCCTGATCTTCCTCGCCGACCTGGTGCGCGCCATCGACCGGCCGATCCGCTTCGAGCTGATCCAGGTCGGCAGCTCCGCCGGGGCGGAGATCGGCGAGGTCCCCGGCCCCTCGGAGAGCGTCCTGAACCTTCACTACCCCATTCCCGTAGACATCGAGGAGCGGCGCGTGGTGGTGCTCAAGGACGTGGTGTCCTCGGGCGTCATCGAGATCTACCTGGGCGAGCAGCTGCGCCAGCATGGGGCGCGCGAGGTGCGATTCGCCGCCCTCATCGACCTGCCCGACGAGCGGAAGACCGCGTTCACGGTGGATTACAGCGCCTTCAGCACCTGGCGGGACGGGCTTCTGGTGGGATATGGGCTCAAGCACGAGGGCAGGTATGGCAACCTGCCGTATATCGGCCGGCTCCCCGCGCCGGGGTAGCCGGGGCGCCCCGATGGCGCGGGAATCTCGGCGGGAATCCCCGCGGGAATCCGACGCCCCCGGGAACCGTTACGTTCTGGAGACGTGCTCCGTCTCCCGTCGCTCCGTGGACGAGCGACCTGGCAATTGAGGTAGCCCTACGTTGAACTCTACTCTGAAGACCCTCTTTCTCTGGATGGCCATTTTCGTCGTGGTCATCCTGCTGTGGAACACCTTCCAGAACAACAAGGCCGCCTCCAAGGAGCTGGACTACTCCGCCCTGATGGCGGCGGTCCAGAAGGGCCGGGTGGCCGAGGTCACCATCCTCGACGACCAGGAGGTCAAGGGCAAGTACAAGGGCGGCGGCGAGTATGCCGAAGGCACCGAGTTCAACAGCCAGCTGCCCTTCAAGTCCGACTCCGCCTTCATCCAGAAGCTGGAGGCCGCGGGCGTCTCGGTGCGCGGTGAGAAGACCCGCGAGAACCCGCTCTTGACCGTGCTCTTCACCTGGGCGCCGGTCCTCCTCATCGTGGCGCTGTGGATTTTCTTCATGCGCCAGATGCAGACCGGCGGTAACAAGGCGCTCTCCTTCGGCAAGAGCAAGGCGAAGCTCCTGAACACCACCGGCAAGAAGGTGACCTTCAAGGACGTCGCCGGGGTCGAGGAGGCGAAAGAGGAGCTGTCGGAAATCGTCGACTTCCTGAAAGAGCCGCAGAAGTTCCAGAAGCTGGGCGGCCGCATCCCCAAGGGGGTGCTGCTGATGGGACCGCCGGGCACCGGGAAGACCCTCCTCGCCCGTGCCATCGCCGGCGAGGCCAACGTCCCCTTCTTCTCGATCTCGGGCTCGGACTTCGTCGAGATGTTCGTCGGCGTCGGCGCCTCCCGGGTGCGCGACCTCTTCGAGCAGGGGAAGAAGAACGCCCCCTGCATCATCTTCATCGACGAGATCGACGCCGTCGGCCGCCACCGCGGCGCCGGCCTGGGCGGCGGCCACGACGAGCGCGAGCAGACCTTGAACCAGCTGCTGGTCGAGATGGACGGCTTCGAGTCGAACGAGGGGGTCATCCTGATCGCCGCCACCAACCGGCCCGACGTCTTGGATCCGGCTCTCCTGCGCCCCGGCCGCTTCGACCGCCGGGTGGTGGTCGACCGGCCGGACATCAACGGCCGCCTGGGCATCCTGAAGGTCCACACCCGGAACATCCCGCTCGACGAGAACGTGGCTCTGAACGTCATCGCCCGCGGCACCCCCGGGTTCGCCGGTGCCGACCTCTCGAACCTGGTCAACGAGGCGGCGCTCATCGCCGCCCGCCGGGGCAAGAAGAAGGTCGAGATGGAGGACTTCGAGTTCGCCAAGGACAAGGTCCTCATGGGGGTCGAGCGGAAGACCCTCATGCTGACCGACGAGGAGAGGCGGATCACCGCCTACCACGAGGCGGGCCACGCCCTCGTCGCCTGCTTTACGCCGGGGGCCGACCCGCTCCACAAGGTCACCATCATCCCCCGCGGCCGGGCTTTGGGGCTCACCATGCAGCTCCCGACCGAGGACAAGTACACCTACAAGAAGCACTACGTCGAGGCCCAGATCGCCATCCTGATGGGCGGCCGGGTGGCCGAGGAGCTGACCCAGGAGGACATCACGACCGGCGCCGGCAACGACATCGAGCGGGCGACCGAGATGGCGCGGCGGATGGTCTGCGAGTGGGGCATGTCGGACTTGGGGCCGCTCTCCTTCGGTAGCAAGGAGGAGCCGCTCTTCCTCGGCCGCGACTTCAACCAGCGGGCCGACTACAGCGACGACACGGCGATCCGCATCGACCGCGAGGTGGCGAAGATCGTCCAGCAGGGCTACGAGAGCGCGACCCAGATCCTCACCGAATACCGGCCGGTGCTCGAGCGGATGGCCCTGGAGCTCCTGGAGCGCGAGTCGATGGACGGCGAAGAGGTCTACCAGATGATCCGCGACATGACCGGCCAGGACCACGCGCCGACCCGGCAGGTGCCGCCGGGCGAGGGCCTCTACATCGGCCAGGAGGGTCCGGAGACCGTGGTCACCGGCCCGGCCGCCACCACCGCCGGGGGCACGGGCACCGCCGAAGCCACGGGCGACACCGGCGCCGATTCCACGCGGGAGACGGAAGAGGCGGAGGATCGGGCCGAGGTCGCGGCGAGCACCCAGCGCCGCACCGGTCAGCCCCAGCCCGCCCCGGTTCCGGCGTCGAAGAAGTCGAGCTAAGGGGATCGGAAAAAACGGCGGGCGCGATAGACTTAGCCCGACGACCCTGATCCCCCCATGGAGAGAGCCACCCAGCCGAGCCCCGCACCCAGCTGGACCCTCCACCTCCCTCGCGGCCGTTCCCTCGTTTTTTCTGGAACGCCGCGAGTGATGGGCATCCTGAACCTTACCCCGGACTCCTTCAGCGACGGCGGCCTCTTCCTCGATCCGGAACCGGCGGTCGAGCGCGGCCTCGCCCTCCTCGCCGAGGGAGCCGACCTGCTCGACCTCGGCGCCGAGTCGACCCGGCCGGGTGGTGGCGTCTACGGGGCCGGGGCGCGGACCGTGCCGGTCGACGAGGAGCTGGCGCGCCTGCTTCCCGTCCTCGCCGGCCTCCGCCGGCAGACCGACGCGCCGCTCTCGGTCGACACCCGCAAGGGCGAGGTGGCCCGGCAGGCCCTGGCGGCGGGGGCGGACCTGGTCAACGACGTCTCCGCCGTCGCCAATCCCGATCCCGACCTCGGCCGCGCCGTCGCCCGGGCCGGCTGCCCCCTGGTCCTGATGCACAGCCGCGGCGACCTTACGACCATGCAGCAGGAGATCCACTTCGCCGATCTCCTGGCCGAGGTGCGGGCGGAGCTCTGCCAGGCGGTCGAGCGCGCCGTCGCCGCCGGGATCGACCCCGCGCAGCTCGTCCTCGACCCCGGGATCGGCTTCGGCAAGACCGCGCCACAGAACCTGCTCCTCCTCCGCCGCCTGGACGCCTTTGCCGACCTCGGCCGGCCGCTCCTCGTCGGCGCCTCGCGCAAGAGCTTCCTCGGCAAGCTGGGAGGCGGCCCGCCCTCCCCGCCCGAGCGCCGGCTCGGCGGCAGCCTCGCCGCGGTGGGCTGGGCGGCCCGACAGGGGGCGGCGATGGTACGCGTCCACGATGTCGCCGAGACCGTCCAGTTCCTCGCCGCCTGGGAAGCAATCGCAACAGCAACCCCGGAGGGAGCCGGTTGAACGTCGCCCGCCTCTTCGAGATCCTCACCTGGCGCGACGCCGTCGACATCCTGGCGGTCGCGTTCGTCATCTACAACCTGCTGCTGCTGATCCGCGGCACCCGGGCCGTGCAGATGCTCCTCGGGATCGTCTTCGTCGGCGTCGTCTACTACCTGGCGCGCCTGGCCGACCTGCCGACCCTCCAGTGGATTCTCGAAAACCTCCTGATCTTCCTGCCCTTCGCCATCATCGTCCTCTTCCAGCAGGAGCTGCGGCGGGCGCTCGCCAACTTCGGGCGCAACCCGCTCTGGGGGTTGGGCAAGCAGCAGCAGGTCGAGTCGACCTTCGGCGAGATCGTGCTCGCCGCCACCACCCTGGCGTCGCGGCGCATCGGGGCGCTGATCGTCATCGAGCGGCTGGAGGGGCTGCGCAATTTCATCGAGAACGGGATCATCCTCGACGCCGAGCTCTCCTACGACCTCCTGATCAACATCTTCACCCCCGATACGCCGCTCCACGACGGGGCGGTGATCGTGCAGGACGAGCGGATCGCCGCCGCGGCCTGCTTCCTGCCGCTCACCCCCAACCCGGAGCTGTCGAAGGAGTTCGGCACCCGCCACCGCGCCGCCCTCGGGGTGACCGAGGAGACCGACGCCGTGTCGGTCATCGTCTCGGAGGAGTCGGGGACGATCTCGGTCGCCTTCGACGGCGAGCTGATCCGCGACCTGGACGGCAAGAGCCTGCGCAACACCCTCTACAAGTACCTCATCACCGACCTCTATCCGCAGGGATCGCCGGGGGGGAAGGCGGGATGAGCGAACGCGCCCGCGTCTGGGGGCTGCGCCTCCTCGCCTTGGCGATCTCGGCCGCCATCTGGTACAGCGTCTCGCTCCAGGGCCGCGAGACGCTGACCGAGCGCGTCGTCGAGGCGAGCGTCTCCTACAACCGGCCGCGCGGCTTCCTGATCCTCGACCCG
Source organism: Thermoanaerobaculia bacterium (assembly GCA_035644215.1). Lineage (GTDB taxonomy): Bacteria > Acidobacteriota > Thermoanaerobaculia > Multivoradales > UBA5704 > DASQPA01. Next base: position 22,800 of record DASQPA010000602.1, on the reverse strand, counting down.
GTGCAGAGCGTCAACGTCCGCCTGCGCGGCAGCAGCAAGAAGGTGCGGATGTTGAACCCCTATCAGGTCAACGTCCAGGTCGAGATCACGCAAAATCAGAAGGGAACCCTGTCGGTGAGCCTGGGGCCGGACGACGTGCAGGTCCCGGAGGGCTTCGAGGTGGTCTCGATCGATCCCAACACCATCCGGGTGGAGCTCGACCGCGAGGTGACGCAGCGTCTGCCGGTGCGGCCCCAGCTGGTGGGCGAGCCGGCGGCAGGGGCGGTGCCGGGCGAGCCGGAGGTGCTCCCCAACCAGGTCCTGGTCACCGGTCCGGAGTCGCTCATCTCCAAGTATGATTGGCTCAACACGCGGCCCATCAGCCTGGACGGTCATGCCCTGACCTTCGAGGAGACGATCGCGGTCATCCCGCCCGATCCGCTCATCCAGGTCGTCCAGCCCTCGAAGGTGACCGTGCGGGTGCCGCTGGGGCAGCCGGGCGCCGACGCCGTCGGCACCGCCAAACCCTAGGAAGGGACTTCCACCGTGCAACGAATCGTTCCCCGTCTCTTCGGCACCGACGGCATGCGGGGTGCCTTCGGAGTCCCCCCGCTCGACCCGGCGACGGTCGCGGCGCTCGCCGCCGCGCTCGCCGCGACCTTGCGGGAGAGGACCGCTTCCCCCAGGATCGTCCTCGGCGGCGACACGAGAGAGAGCACCCCGGAGATCTGCCGCTGGCTGGCGAACGGCCTCGCCGCCGCCTGTGGAATCGAGATCGCCGATGCCGGGGTGATCCCCACCCCGGGGATCGCCCACCTCGTCGTCGCCCGCGGGGCCACCTGCGGGATCGCCGTCTCGGCCAGCCACAACCCCTATCCGGACAACGGCATCAAGCTGATCGGGCGGGACGGCCGCAAGTGGAGCGACGCCGAGGAACGGGCGATCGAAGCGCGGATGGCCGAGGCCCTGGCCGCCGGCACGGCGCCTTCGGTCGACGGACCCGAGCCGGTTCTCGACGGCGGCCTGCGCGAGCAGTATCTCGACCACTTGGCCGCCACCCTCCCCCCCGGCCGGCCGCTCGCCGGCTTGAAGATCGTGCTCGACGCCGGCAACGGCGCCGCCTCGACCTACGGGGCGCCCCTCTTCGAGCGGCTGGGGGCGGCGGTCGTCCTCCTCCACGCCGCGCCGGACGGCCGGAACGTCAACGCGAATTGCGGCTCGACCGCCCCGCAGGAGATGGCGTCCCGGGTGCTCGCCGAAGGCGCCCACCTGGGCGCCGCCTTCGACGGCGACGCCGACCGCGCGATCCTGGCCGACGAGAGCGGGGTGGTCCGCGACGGCGACGCCATCCTCTATCTCTGGGCGACTCACCTGAAGCGGCAGGGGAAGCTCCAGCCGGCGAAGATCGTCGCCACCTCGATGAGCAACCTGGGGTTGGAGCGCGCCTTGGCCCGCGAGGGGATCGGCGTCGTGCGCTGCGACGTGGGCGACCGCTACGTGGTCGAGGCCATGGAGCGGGAGGGGATCATCCTGGGGGGCGAGCAGTCGGGGCACATCGTCTGCTCCAGCCTGTCGGCGACCGGCGATGGGCTGCTGACCGCGCTCCAAATGGCCGGGATCGTCGTTACCGCCGGAAAATCCATCGGCGAGCTTCTCGCCGGCTTCCGCCGCTACCCGCAGATCCTCAAGAACGTCCGGGTAAGAGAGAAGGCCGACTTCGCAACCCTCCCTCGCGTCGCCGCCGCCGCCCACGCCGTCGAGACCCGCCTCGGCGACGACGGCCGCCTCGTCCTCCGCTACAGCGGCACCGAGCCGCTCGCCCGCATCATGATCGAAGGCCCCGACCAGCCGTCGATCGACGCCCTGGCGGAGGAGCTGGCGGCGGCGATTGCGGGGGAAATTGGGGAGAGCGCCGGGATTTCCAGGGCGTAGTCCTCTTCCTCGCAGATGCGGCGGAGCTCCTCGCACGCCTCTGCCAGGTTCGCTCTTCTCTCCGGCGGCGCCAACCCAGAGACCGATCTTGCGGACGCGCTCGTCATGTGGCACTCTCAGGTGCGGCAACCGATCGAGGAGGAGCCGAGGCGGTGTAGGAAACGCATCGGCTCCTTCCGCGGGGCTTCCAAGGGCAGCGGCCGATAGCGTTGCCCCAGGAGGGTATCCCCCCTCCCCGGGAGGGAGCATCGAAACCCTCCGAGGGAACCTCCAATCCCTCCCAGGGATCTTCCCTTCCCCCCGAGGGAGTTCAATATCCCCCACAGGGATTCCTCAAGTACAGGCAGGGAGCCGGCAAACCCCGGGAGGGTTCCAGCGTTCCCTCTCGGGGCTTGGTGACTCCCTACCAGGGAATCTCCTTCGAAGCCATTCGGAATCGATTTGAGCCCAGCTTCACTTCAATTCGGCCACCGCGAAGCCATTTCCGGCCGCCGCAAACGTCCCCAAAGCGAGGACAAAAGGAATTCGCGCCGCTCGGCAGGCATTCGCCGGGAGTCCGCCTGGATTCTGTCCGACTCAAGACGCATTTTTTCTGGCTCGAATTCGTTTGGCGAGCCTTCAAGGGTTGCGCGGAGCGGTTTCACCGCAAATCGGAGCGGCAACGGATTCGCATCGCGGCTCCTACCCACCCCCATCGCCGCCAGATAGGGAATTCCCAGCTCATCGAGCACTCTGGCGACCGTGAAGGTCAACGCGAGTGCTTCCGCCAACTCCATCAGTACCCCTCGACCTCCGGGTCCCAATCGAAGACCTTGATCATAGTCTCCCGGTCGATCCGGAGAGCGGCCAGGCGCAGGCGCTCCTCGCGCTCGGTGAGGTTCGGTCCGTACTGCGCCCGGATGCGGGAAAGAGCGAGCTGCTGGACGGCCAGGCTTAAGTCGAACGCCCGCAGGAGCCTTTCGCCCGGCGTCATCCGGCGGTAGCCCTCGAGGAGGATCTCCTCGATCTCGGGCGGGGTGTCGGACAGGGAGGGAAACACCTACCCGCTCCCCATCGCCGCCAGCATCTCCTGGACCGCCTCCCGCATCCCCACCAGGACGGCGCGGGAGATGAGGAAGTGGCCGATGTTGAGCTCCTCCATGCCGGGGAGGTTGGCGATGGGGCCGACGTTGCCGGTCGTCAGGCCGTGGCCGGCGTAGAGGTGGAAGCCGCGGTTGCGCCCCCGGGCGGCCGCTCGCGAGACCTTGGCGAGCTCGGCCGCCCTCGCCGAGTCGTCGGCTTTCGTGTAGGCGTCGGTGTTGAGCTCGAAGCCACCCACCCAGCCGCCGAAGCCGGAAAGGGCGTCGATCTGCTGCGGATCGGGATCGACGAACACCGAGACCGCGATTCCCGCGCCGGCCAGCCTTTCGGCCACCGCCGCCACCCGCGGCCCCTGGGCCACCAGGTCGAGGCCCCCCTCCGTCGTCACCTCCTCGGGCCGCTCGGCGACCAGGGTCACCTGCTGCGGGAGGATCTCCAAAGCGATCGCGACCATCTCCTCGGCCGTCGACATCTCGAAGTTCAGCTTGCCGCGGACGCTCTCTTTGAGGTTCCGGAGATCGAAGTCCTGGACGTGCCGGCGGTCGACCCGCAGGTGGGCGGTGATGCCGGACGCGCCTGCCGCCTCGGCGATCCGCGCCGCTTCGACCGGGTCGGGGTAGGGGGCCCGCCGCGCCTGGCGGATCGTCGCCACGTGGTCGACGTTGACCGAGAGACGCGGTCCGCTCACCGCTCGATCTCCAGCGCCTCGCCGCCCACCGTGTGCTCGGGCTCGCGGGCGATCAGCACCGTCCCCAGGATGGGGAAAAGGGTGCGGTGCATCCGGTCGCCAAAAAAGCAGTTGACCTCGTAATACCCCTCCGGGGCGACCTGGAGGAGCGTGCCCTTGCCCCCCTTGACCCCCAGCGTCTCGTTGTGGATCAGCACCTCGGCCGGTAGCTCCATCGTCTCACTCCTCGTAGAAACCCTGGTCTTTGTATTCCTTGAGCTTCCTCTGGAGGGTCCGCAGTCCGATCCCCAGGAGGTCCGCCGCCTTGGCGCGGTGGCCGCCCGTGCGCTGCAGGGTCTCGAGGATCGCCTGGCGCTCGATCTCCTCCATGGTCCGCGGCTCTCCCACCACCGACTGCACCGGCGCGCCGGTGGTCGAGAGGGTCGAGGAGTCGCGCACCTCGACCGGCAGGTCGGCCACGGTGATCTCCTCCGTCTGGTGGAAGACGACGACCGATTCCATGACGTTGCGCAGCTCGCGCACGTTGCCCGGCCACGGGTAACGGGAGAGAAGCTCCAGCGCCTCGGGGGTGAGCCGCTTGGCGCTCTTGCCGTGCTCCTGGTAGAAGAGGTTCAGGAAGTGCTCGGCGAGACCCGGGATGTCGCTCGGCCGCTCGCGCAGAGGCGGAATGCGCAGCGTCACCACCTTGAGGCGATAGTAGAGGTCCTCGCGGAAACGCCCGTCGGCGACCTCCTTTTCGAGGTCCTTGTTGGTCGCCGCGATCAGCCGGAAGTCGACGTCGATCAGATCGCTCGCGCCGACCCGCATGATCTGCCGCTCCTCCAGGACGCGGAGGAGCTTGACCTGGAGCTCGGGGTAGAGCTCGCTGATCTCGTCCAGGAAGAGGGTGCCCTTGTGGGCGAGCTCGAACTTGCCGATCTTCCGCGTCACCGCGCCGGTGAACGAGCCGCGCTCGTGGCCGAAGAGCTCGCTTTCCAGGATGTCCGGCGGGATCGCCCCGCAGTTGATGGCGAGGAAGCGTTCGTTGCGCCGCGGGCTGGCGCGGTGGAGGGCGTTGGCCACCAGCTCCTTGCCGGTGCCGCTGTCGCCGATGATCAGGACCGAGGAGCGGGTCGGGGCGACCATCTTCATCTGTTCGAAGAGGCGCTCCATGGGGCTCGACTTGCCGATGATGCTCTCGAAGCCGTAGCGCTTGTCGAGCTGCTCGCGCAGCGTCGTCACCTCTTCCTTGAGCTGCTCCTTCTCGAACAGGTTCATCACCCGCTTGCGCAGCTCGTAGAGGTCGACCGGCTTGGTCAGGTAGTCGTCGGCGCCCACCCGCATGGCCTCGACCGCCGACTCGATCGAGCCGTAGCCGGTGACCAGGATCACCCCGAGGTCGAGCTTCCTCTCCCGCACCTCGTTCAGGAAGGCGATCCCGTCCATGCCGGGCATGCGCAGATCGCAGACCGCCAGGCGCGCGCCTTCGTTTTCGTCCAGATATTCGAGGGCCTTCTTCGCATCGTCGAAGGTCCTCACTCCGAGGCCCGCGCGCTCGATGGCGATCGCCATCGACTCGCGCGAACCGGTTTCGTCGTCGATGACTAGGACTAGAGGTTTCTCCATTGCGCCGCCATTTTGGCACATTCCGGGCTGGCGGTCGAATGGAGGGGCTCTGCAAGCCCCGTCGCGGGGAGGCGGATGGGCAGATCGTAGCGCCGGCGGATGGAGGAGCCGTGCCGGCGGACGTCCAGGCCGTAGACGTGAAGCGAGATGGCGAGGCCGGGGCCGGGATTGACCACATAGTGGATGTCGCCCGGCGGGGTGAGGGAGACGGCGGCGCCGGTGGGGTGGATCGCGGAGTCGACCGGGAGGAGGAAGGCGCCTCCCGCCGCCTCGACGAGCTGGAACTGGACCTCCTGCTCGACGCCCTGGTGGACGCCGATGACGCACCAGGAGAGGTGGTCGTGCACGGCGGTCGCCTGGCCGGGCCTCCAGACCAGGGCGACGATCGAGAAGGTGCCGTCCTCCTCGGCGTGGAGGAGGTGCTGGCAGTAGCGGTCGGGATCGGGCTGGCAGTGCTCCGGCGCGAGCAGCCGGGGGTGGCCGAGGAACGGCTGGATCGCCGCGGCGACCTCGGGGCCGACGCGCGGGGTACGGCCATGCTCCCGGAAGGCGGTACGGACGCAGTGGATGAGGTCCGGAAGGATGGCGGGGGCCGGCTGGCTGGCGCTGCTCTCCATGGCGAGTCCTCCTCGTGGTTGCCTCTCGGATGCGGTACCCTCGGAAAGTCGCCGGGTACCGGGCTCCAGGGCAGTCTAGGCAGCGCGAGTGACATTGTCGGTTCCAATCGAGTTCAGATGGAGGAACGCCCGTCGCCGGATGACGTAAAATCCCCTCGCCATGCCCCAGCTCTCCCTCGACCGCCCCGCCCTCCCGCAAGGCCCCATCATCCTCGAAGGGGTGCTGCAGAAGATCGTCTTCGCCAACGAGGAGAACGCCTGGAGCGTCGTGCGGCTCCAGGTGACCGGGGAGGAGGACGTGGTCACCGCGGTGGGGAACCTGCTCGGCATCCAGGTGGGGGAGAACCTGCGCCTGGCCGGGGAGTGGGTGGCCGACCCCAAGTACGGCCGGCAGTTCAAGGTCGAGACCTGCCAGACGATCACCCCCAACACCCTGGAGGGGATACGACGCTATCTGGCCTCGGGGATGGTCCGCGGCATCGGCAAGAAAATGGCCGGCAAGCTCGTCACCCGCTTCGGAATGGAGACCCTGGAGGTGCTCGAGCGCCATCCCGAACGGGTTGCCGAGGTGGGCGGGATCGGCCCCAAGCGCCGGGGCGAGATCCAGAAGGCCCTGATCGAGCAGCGGGAGACCCGGGAGGTGATGGTCTTCCTCCAGGGGCACGGCATCGCGATCGGCCACGCGATCAAGATCTACAAGCGCTATGGCGCCGAGTCCATGGCGGTGCTGCGGGAGAACCCGTTCCGCCTCGCCGCCGACATCCACGGCATCGGCTTCCTGAGCGCCGACCGCATCGCCGCCGCCCTGGGCACCGAGAAGACCTCTCCGGCGCGCGTCATGGCCGGCGTCCTCCATCTGCTCGGCGAGGCCGCCGACCGCGGCCACGTCTATCTCCCCCGCGCCCGGGTGCTCGAAGAGGGGCAGCGGCTCCTCGCGGTCGAGCCGGCTCTCATCAGCAGCGCCGTCGACGCCCTGGCCGGCGCCGCGGCGGTGGTGGTCGAGACCCTCCCCAACGCCCCACCCGGCCCGCCGGATCTGCGCCAGGCGGTCTACTCGAAGGCGCTCCATGCCGCCGAGACCGGAGTCGCGAACCGCCTGCGCGCCCTTCTCGCCCGGCCGGACCTCCCCTCGGACATCAACGCCGAGAAAGCGGTCGCCTGGTTCGAACGGCAGGAGCACCTGAACCTCGCCCCGGCCCAGCGCGAGGCCATCCGCCGCGGCTTGACCTCGAAGGTCCTGGTCATCACCGGGGGACCGGGGACGGGGAAGACCACCCTGGTGCGCGGCATCGTCTCGATCCTGGAGAAGAAGGGGCGGACCGTCCTCCTGGCCGCCCCCACCGGCCGCGCCGCCAAGCGCCTCTCCGAGGCCACCGGGGGCAAAGCCGCGACCCTCCACCGGCTGCTCGAATTCGACCCCCGGGCGCGCGCCTTCCAGCGCGACGGCGACCGCCCCCTGGCCTCTGACCTCCTGATCGTCGACGAGGCCTCGATGCTCGACACCGTCCTCGCCTACCACCTGCTGAAGGCGATCCCCAACGGCGGCCGGCTGATCCTGGTGGGGGACGTCGACCAGCTCCCCTCGGTCGGGCCGGGGCGGCTCCTGTCGGACCTCATCCGCTCCGGCACGATCGACGTCGTCCGCCTGTCGGAGATCTTCCGCCAGGCGGAGAAGAGCGCCATCGTGGTCAACGCCCACCGCATCAACCGGGGCGAAATGCCGATCGTCCCGATCGAGGGGGAGGGGGATTTCTTCTTCATCGAGAAACGGCTGCCGGAGGACGTCCTGGCGACGGTGACCGAGCTCGTCGCCCAGCGCATCCCGGCCCGCTTCGGGCTCGACCCGGTCGCCGAGATCCAGGTGCTCTCGCCGATGAACCGCGGCACCCTGGGCACCCAGAGCCTGAACGCCGCCCTGCGCGAGCGCCTGAATCCTCCCCTGCCGGAAAGCGATGCCGGACCCTACGACCTGCGGCTCGGGGACAAGGTAATGCAGGTGCGCAACAACTATGATTTAGAAGTCTGGAACGGCGACCTCGGGCGGGTGGTGGGGATCGACGAGGAGGAGGGCACGGTGGCGGTCGAGATCGACGGCCGGGTGGTCTCCTACGACACCGCTTCGGCGGACGAGCTGGTCCTCGCCTACGCCTGCACGATCCACAAGTCGCAGGGGAGCGAATACCCCTGCGTCGTCGTCCTCCTCCACGGCCAGCACCAGATCATGTTGCAGCGGAACCTTCTCTATACCGCCCTGACCCGCGCCCGCCGCCTGGCGATCCTGATCGGCGAGCGCAAGGCGCTGGCGGCCGCCGTCCGCAACCAACGGACCAGCGGCCGCTTCACCCTCCTGGCCGAACGCCTCGGCGCCCCCTGATCCACCCTCCTACGGCGCCGGCTCCCAGGGCGAGGTCGGCGGTTCCGGTGGTTCCGGCGGTGTCGGTGAAACTGGCGATACCGGCGGGGTTGGCGATGCCGGCGATATCGGCGAGATCGGCGGTGCCGGCGGCATGCGGCGCCAGCCGGTCGAGAAGCGGTCGAGCAGCACCACCCCGGAGCCGAAGACCATCGTGCAGAGGAACACGAACTTGCCGACGCCCAGCAGGAAGAAGGCGAGCAGGCCGGAGGGGAAATCGCCGAGCGTCAGGAGGTGCCCGAGGATGGTCAGCCCCTCGATCCAGGCGATGCCCACCAGGGTCGCCAGGAAGGGATGAACGTTCTGGCTCCCCCGAAAGCGCTCCGCCGACCAGCGGCCGAGCCGGTAGGCGACGACGGTGTAGCCGAGCATGCCGATCGCCAGCACCAGCAGCAGGAGGACCGGATAGAAGATGATGAACAGGCAGCAGGTGAGGAGCGTCGCCACGGCGACCGCCGGGAAGAAGGCGATCGAGGCCAGCAGGCCGACTCCGCCGGACTCCCAGGGCTGGGCCACCAGGCGGCTCTCGAGGCGTTCGACGGTCGGCCGGGCCACCAGCAGGGTCAGGCCGGAGAGGACGATGGCGAGCGCCGGCCCGAAGAACCAGCCGATCCCCAGGAAGGGCCAGACGACGAACGGGAGGCCCCGGTGCGAATGGCGGCCGATCAGCATCTCGCCCGGCGAGACCTCGGTCTTGGTGCCGTGCACCTTGGCGGCCGGGTCCACCTCGATGTGGCCCAGGATGCAGGTGATTTCGCCCCCGACGTCGGCCTTGGGGCCGAGATGGACGGAACCCGCCACCGCGGTCACCGAGCCCCCCACCTTGCCGTCGATCCAGACCGAGCCGCCGGTGGCGGCGACGTCCCCGGTCACCTCTCCCCGCACGTGGACCGACCCGCCGACCGCCACCGCGTCCTCGACGACCTCGCCCGCCTCGACCGTCACGCCGCCCCCCACCTGGACCCGCGAGCCGGCGTTGACGGAGGCGGCAGGGCTGGGCTTCTCGGGGGCCTCCGGCGGCTCGGGGGTGTCCGGCTTGTCCGGGGCATCGGCGGCGTCGGGCTTGTCGGCAGTATTGGACGCCTCGGACGCCTCGGAGCCCTCGGGGGCCGGCGAGCCGGTGGCGGCGGGGGGGGCCGGAGAGGCGGGCGGAATCCCGGTACCGCCGGTGGTGCCGGTGGTGCCGGTGGCCGGGGCCGCCGGAACGTCCGTGGTGGAGAGGCCGAAGAGCTTCCGGCCGGCCACCGGACCGAGCTCCGAGAGCGCCAGGACCGCCGGGGCGTCGTCGCCCAGCCAGGCGCGCAGGACGCTCGGGGTCACCGGCTCCCCGTTGACGGCGATGGCGCTGCCCCGCACTTCGAGGCTGCGCACGCCGTTGCGCGAGATCCGCGGCTTGAGCAGCAGGCCGCCGTGGACCGGGAGCACCTCGTAGAGCCGCTCCAGGGTCTGGCGCAGCTGGCTCTGCTCGGCGGAGGGAACCGGGCGTGGCCGGAGTTGGGCGAGGACCGGCGACGCCGGCAGCACCAGGGCCGCGGACAGCAGGGCCACCAGGCCCCAAGCGGGCAACGCGGGCCGCCGCAGAAGGCAGAGGCGCGCGGAACGTCCGGAATCAGATAGGGTTCGCATGGGTCCAGTTCCTCTCGCGTTGGATGAGGTCGTACAGCAGTCGCAAGGCCAGGGCCGGGACGAAGAAGCAGGCGCCGAGAGCGGCGGCCACGGCCGGAGATTGGAGCGGCGTCAAGAGAGTGCGGATGAAGGCGGCGAACCAGTGGCAGAAGTGCAGGCCGGAAGCGACCCAGCTGCTCCCCTCGACCAACGCATGGGCGACGATCGGCGCCAGGAACGTCGGGCGCAGCAGGGCGAGAGCGGCCGGCAGCAAGTTCGCGAATACGGGAAGCGTGAGAGCGGCCCCGACCAGGCTGAGCGCCACGCTCACCCGCCCCCACGGCGAGGCGATGAAGCCGTAGAGGAGGCCGAGGACATGCGCCCGGACGGACGGCTGGGGTTCCGCCGATGTCGCGGCGAGCACCCGGTCGGCAAAGCCGGGGGCCGGGGCGAGGGCGAGCGGCAGGGCGGCGAAGAGCGCCGTGAGCGCGGCGTCGGCCGCGAAGTCGGCATCGATCTCCGAGCCTCCTTCTTCGGCCTTGAGCCAGCGGTCGAGCAAATCGTCGTTCCGGCGCATACGTCTTCTCCTCAAGCCCCCCTACGAGGGTACGCCGCTTTCGGTTTCGGGCGCCCAGCCGCCCGCCCGCAGGAGGACGGCGAGCTCCTTCCTGGCGCGGTGGAGATGGGTCTTGATCGTGCCCAGGGGGAGCCCCATGGTCTCGCTGATCTCCTCATAGGACAGCCCCTCCTGGTGGCGCAGCACCACCGCCTCGCGGTACTCCGGGCGCAGAGTGGCGATGGCACGCTGCAGGTCGCGCGCCAGGTCGCTCCGCTCGGCCGCGGCCTCGGGGCTCTCGGCCGCCGGGTCGGAGAGGACGGCGGCGAGGCCGCCTCCCTCGTCGTCCCCGGCCTCCAAGGAGACCAGGTCGGGAGCGCTCTTGCGCAGGTGGTCGATCGTCGTGTTGTGGGCGATCTTGAACAGCCAGCTGCCGAACCGCCGCTCGGGATCATAGCTGTCGAGCCGCCGATAGGCCTTCCAGAAGACATCCTGGGCGAGCTCCTCGGCGGTGGACGGGTCGCGCACCATGCGCAGGATGAGGCCATAGACCGGCCGCTCGAAGCGCAGCACCAGCTCGCGGAAGGCCTCCGGCGACCCGGCGCGGGCGCGCTCGGCCAGGCCGGCCTCGATCGTTTTCTCGTCCACGGGAGCTGGTACGTGCCACCTCCACCCAGGTTTGGCTGGAATCCGTTAGACTCCACTCGTCCAAGCTGACTCGAACGGGAGGAGAACCCTGATGCGAACCTGTCGCGCCACGTCCCTCGCCCTGCTGCTCGCCGCCACCCTCGGAGCGACCCTCCCGGCCGCCCCGGCCCAGGCCGCCACGCTCAACGGCGTCACTCTCCCCGACAAGATCGATGCCGGCGGCCAGAGCCTGGTGCTCAACGGCCTCGCCCTGCGCACGAAGTTCTTCGTCAAAGTGTATGTCGGCGGCCTCTATCTTACCCACAAGGAGCACGACGCCGCCAAAGTCCTCGCCGAGGATGCCCCGCGCCGCATGGTCCTCTCCTTCCTCTACGGCGTCAGCACCAGCCAGATGTGCGACGCCTGGAAGGACGGCCTGGCCGCCAACACCCCGCACGCCGCTCCTGACGTCAAGAAGGCGTTCGACACCCTCTGCACCCACATGGAGGACATCCCCAAGGGGCAGACGATGACCTTCACCTACGTCCCCGGCCAGGGGACGACGGTCGAGGTCAAGGGCAAGGCCAAGGGGACCCTCCCCGGCAAACCCACCGCCGACGCCATCCTCTCGACCTGGATCGGCCCCAAGCCGGACCCGGGGCAGGACTTCAAGAAGGGGGTTCTGGGGCAGTAGGGAGCAGGAATACACATTTCACGACGAGGAATGTGTATTCCTCCCCCTGGAATTCCAATTCCCACACCAGGGATGAACAATTCCACCGCGTGGAATTGAGCTTCCCTGGCTCGGAATTCCCCTTCCCAGGCCTCGGAAGGCCATTCGGGAGCCTGGAAACCAATCCGAACGGGGAGTTCCGGCATCTCGCGGGCCCTGAATACACATCCCAGGCCGAAGAAGGTGTATTCCTGCCCATGGAATTACAATTCCACATGCCGGAAGCACAATTCGAGCCTCTCGGCGGCGAACGTACCCGGGGGTGGCGGGATTTGGTGTGGCTGGAGGAGTGGGTGGGGGTCCCTGGGAGGGCATAGATAGGCGCTAACTTTGGCTCCGAGCGGGCTGGGCGGAGGGTCCCTCCCTCTTGGGCACTAACTTTGCCACCGAGGTGGATGTTCGTAGAGACGCCCAGCATCTACCACCTACCTTTCCGGAACCACCGCCGCCAGGGCGTCTCCGCAGGCCGGGAACGCCTGAGTCCTTGTCAGCGTTGGAGACGCCCTGGCGTTCGGGGGTCAAGGAAGAGCCTGTGGTAGCGGCTGGGCGTCTCTACGAACACACCTTACGGTCGCAAATAGCACCTATGCCTCCCTAGCCCCCGCCCTCCACCCAAATCCCGCGCCGGTCCCACAGCGTCCCCACAACTCGGCATGTCCACAGTGAATTGGGTCATACCGGAAGAGGAAATTCAACCCCTGCGAAGGTGCCGACCACTGGATGACCCGGTGGTAGGTTGCCTCAAGACGGTAAACAGATAACTCCGGATCATCCGCCGGATGAGCCAGAGCACTCCGCACCTACTCCGGAACCTCCGGGAAACCGGTTCTGGTGGTATACTTTAAGCAAACGAAACTACTGTGGAGGGACCCATGGAGGCGATGAACCCGCCAAGAGGAGGGCGTCAATGAAGCGGCAAAATCCCGCCTCGTCGAGGCATCGCTATCCATCCCATTTCTAGTCGAGGCATAACCGTAATCGCATAATGCTTGTCATGTGACAAGCAACAAACAGGACTGGAGAACCAAATGCTGGCGTCACGTCATTTAACCAAACTGTGTGTAACGTTCATGGTCGCAATCGTCACGCTCGGCTGTGCAACAATGGACAACCTTAGAGTGAAATACTACAATGAGCCCGGTAAGATGCGCGACGTCCCCGAACTGCGACCATTGTCGCGTGGGCTCGACACATATCTATTTAAGCTCAAAAATACCACAAACAGGGAACCTGAGTTCTTTGTTTCTGACCGTGGCGTGATTCACATTTTCCAGCCTACGGGCAGCGGTTTCGGGCATTTTCAAATAGGAACTGCGCCGGGCAATTTCGATAGAAAGATTGTGGGTAAATCCGAGAGGGACGCTTTGCTGTCGAGACTATACCGAGTACGAGTATTCGCCATTCAGAATGACGAGTACGCTTTCTCTCGCAGATCTGACAGCAAGTATGGTATGCATAGAGACTCGACCTTTCGTCGCTATTACTCCCTTGATCCGCCATTTTATGCACTCTATGTGTACGGCGAAGGTGAATACCTAGCAGGCAATGGGAAGATTAACTATTTGAGCCCCTTTCAGGAGACGGATCTGCAAGTGACAGTCTTTCGCGACTCCACACAAATGCTCTCCTCGCTGAATGACATTGTTCGTCGCGAGATCTTTTGGAATACAAGTGTTGCTGCATTTGAAGACATCGTCCGTGGTATGCCCAAGGATGATCCACGGGTTGTTGAATTCAAAAATATTTTTTCTAAAATCCAAGAAGATAAGCGTGCCTATCTTAATTCGACCTTGCGGGCCTCGACCGAAGAATCATCACTCGACTATTTTCTTAGAGGTATTGGTGAAATTGTCGATCGGGCGGCCAGCTATGCCCAGGAGCATCCGATTCAGGCAGTAGTTGCGTTGTGGGCTAGCACAAAAATTGTGGAAGCAATGAAAACCGGTAGTAGTGGGGGCCTGCCTCCGGAAGTGAGCGATAACACCCTTGCGGTTGCGGTCGAGAAAGGCCAGTTCTTGCCTACAACGGTGACAAGGTTTAAGGTTCAGGCGCTCGGCGATCAGGCTACGGGATTCGCCAGAGCGGAAGACACGTCAGGTAACGGATTCCTGCAGACAGGATACGCGCATCTCTATTTCTTACCTCGCGGGACCTACCGGCTTACATTTAGTGGATTTGATGAATCCGGGAAAAAATATTTTGAACAAATAATCGACTCATATGCATACGCGGGTGGCAGCGTCTATTGTTCGCTAAATATTTCGACGCAGTTAATGTTTTGTAGATAAGGTATGGACAATGATACGATGATTGGGGGCTTCTCTTAAACCATGCAAACCAGCCGGGCCACGGCGGCAAAGCTCGCTCGCCTGGCGCAGCCCCATCTTCGCTATTCATTTTTCCGATGATATCTCAGTCAGCCCGCAACCCGCCCCTTGCCCTCCCGCCCCATTCCTGCTACTGTCCCCGCATCGGGAGGATCGCCCTCCCGCCCAAACAAACGGGACCGGCCCGAGCGGCAAACTCGAACCGGCCCCTGACTCCGCAAGAGAGGAAACCTCATGCGAAGCTCCCGTGATGGTAGCAGCACACCCGCTTCTCCCCTCGACAACGCCTTCTCCCCCTCCTACCTGGCCCTCCTCCGCGACCGCGACGACGTCCTGACCGCCGCGGAAGCCGAGCTCGCCGGCCCCTGGAAGATCGAGCCCGTTCCGGGCCGGCCGGGCGCGGTCGCCATCCTCCGGCTGTGGGAGGATCTCGCCATCGGCGATCCGCCGGTCGCCGTTCTCTGGCATCTCGAAACGGCGCGGCTCCTCTCCGTGCTCCTGCCGGTGATCGACCGCGAGCCGCTCTTCCATCTGGAGGAGCAGACGACCGCCGAGGGCTACCCGCTGGTCGCGGTGTATGGCGAGCAGGGACCCCAGATCGCCGGCTGGTTCGATCGGTGCGAGCCGCGGTGGGCCGAGGGGCTCCACCTGCTGGAGGCGATCGTCCGGTCGCCGTGGGCGCTCGCCACCCTGCTCGAAGCCGCCGGGCCGGGGGCGGAGGAGCAGGTCGGTAGAATCCGCGCCCGGCGGCAGGCGGGGTAAGGTCCGATCGGGGGCCGGGCAGGCACAGGGGCTCGGCCCCTACCTGCCCGGCCCTCGCCGGCTACGGGGACACCCCCCTCTCGTGGCCCTTCCCAGGGGAACGTACCCGCGCCGCTCGGAAGCCGATCCGAGGCCTCGGGAAGACTTCCCAGCGGCTCAGATACACTTCTAAGGCGCTCAGTTGTGGATCTCAGACCTCGGATACGCTTCTCAGGCGCTTGGGAAGGCTATCCGAGGGCTGAGATAGCGATCTCAGGCCTCAGATCGTCTTCTCAGGTGCTGGGAAGCGTATCTGAAGGCTGAGATAGCGATCTCAAGCCGGAGATACGCTTCTCAGGTGCTCGGAGGCCAACCGAGGGCTGAGATAGCGATCTGAGGCCTGAGATAGCCTTCTCAGGTGCCCGGAAGGGGAACTCTGTCCTGAGATCGGGATCTCAGGCCCCGGCTGCCGATCTCAGGCGTTGGGCCGCGCATTCGAGCCCCCTACATAGAAAAAGGAGGAGCGCTATCGGGAACGCTCCTCTTGGGAGGGATGAGAGGAGGATGTACCTCCCCGCTATCTGAATCCTACTCATCACATAGCTATTTGTCAATAGGCTTTTAAGGTTTCCCCGGGATTCACGACGCCCGCCAGTAGACGACCCCCAGGATGAGGAGCCCGAGGAGCACCCGGTAGACGACGAACGGGGTGAGGCTCCGGCGGCGCAGCCAGGCAAGGAGCCAGTCGATCGCTACGAAGCCGACGACGGCCGAGACGACCAGCCCGATCCCCATGGGGAGGAGCATCCCGGGCGCCACCCCCTCCTTCATCAGCTTCCAGCCCTCCAGCAGGGCGGCGAGGGCGGAGACCGGGATCACCAGGAGAAACGAGAAGCGCGCCGCGGCCGGCCGCAGGAAGCCGAGGAGGAGGGCGGCGGTGATGGTGATCCCCGACCGCGAGGTGCCGGGCACCAGGGCGAGACCCTGGGCGCAGCCGACGACGAAGCCGGCGATGATCCCGAAGTCGCCGATCTCGCGCCACTTGCGGCCCACCCGGTCGGCGAGGAAGAGGAGGATGCCGAAGCCGATCGAGGTGCCGGCGATCAGGAGCGGGTTGCGCGCCTCGGTCTCGGCCCAGTGGTGGAAGGCGAGGCCGATCAACCCGGTGGGGATGGTCGCCGCGAGGATCGCCCAGCCGAGGCGGCGGGGGTCGAAGTCGGCCCCCAGCGGCCGCCGGCCACTGAAAAACCCCGAGACCAGCTCGGTAAGGTCGCGCCGGAAGTAGAGGAGGGCGGCGAGCATGGTCCCGACATGGCCCGCCACGTCGAAGGCCAGGCCCTGATCCGGCCAACCCAGGAAGTAGGGGATGAGGATCAGGTGGGCCGAGGAACTGACCGGGATGAATTCGGTCGCTCCCTGGACGATGGCGAGGACGATGGCGTGGAGGATGGGCATCAGGATCTCCTGGGCCGGCGCGGGCGCGGCGATTGTATATACTTCGCCTCCGGCATGGACACCCTCCTCGTCACCGGCGGCGCCGGCTTCATCGGTTCGAACTTCGTGCGCCTGGTGCTCGCCGAGACCGGCGCGCGGGTCGTCGTCCTCGACAAGCTGACCTACGCCGGCAACCGGGAGAGCCTGGCCGGGCTCGACGCGGCGCGCCTGACCTTCGTCCTCGGCGACATCGCCGACCGCGAGACGGTCGGCCGCCTCCTCGCCGCGCACCGCCCGACGGCGGTGGTCAACTTCGCCGCCGAGAGCCACGTCGACCGCTCGATCGAGGACCCCTCCGCCTTCGTCCAGACGAACATCGTGGGCGCCTTCGAGCTACTCGAGGCGGCGCGCCTGTACCGCGGGACCCTCGCCGAGCCGGAGCGTCCGGCCTTCCGCTTCCTCCACGTCTCGACCGACGAGGTCTATGGCAGCCTGGGGTCGACCGGCCTCTTCTCGGAGACCACCGCCTACGCCCCGAATTCCCCCTATGCCGCCTCGAAGGCGGCGGCCGACCACCTGGTGCGGGCCTACTTCCATACCTACGGCCTGCCGGTCCTGCTCACCAACTGCTCGAACAACTACGGCCCCTACCAGTTCCCCGAGAAGCTCATCCCGCTGATGATCCTCAACGCCCTCGAAGGCAAAGCGCTGCCGATCTATGGCGACGGCGGCAACGTCCGCGACTGGCTCTATGTCGAGGACCACTGCCGGGGGATCCTCGCCATCCTCGCCGGGGGGCGGCCGGGCGAGAAGTACAACCTCGGGGGACGGAGCGAACGGACCAACCTGGAGATCGTCGACACCATCTGCGACGCCCTGGAGGCTCTGCGCCCGGCGGCCCAGAATCCGGCGCTCGCGGGGCGCGGCTACCGGGACCTGAAAACCCACGTCCCCGACCGCCCCGGCCACGACCGGCGCTACGCCATCGACGACGCGAAGATCCGCGCCGAGATCGGCTGGACGCCGCGCCACGACCTGGGGTCGGGGCTCCAGGCGACCGTCCGCTGGTACCTGGACCACCTCGCCTGGTGCGAGGCGGTGCAGTCCGGCCGCTACCGGCGGGAACGGCTGGGTCTCCTCGCCGAAACCACGGCGGACACCCCGGCGGGCAAGCCGGCATGAAGTTCACCGAGCTCGCGATCCCCGGCGTCATCCTCGTCGAGCCCACCGTCTTCCCCGACGAGCGTGGGTTCTTCCTGGAGACCTTCCACGAGCAGAAGTACCGTGCCGGGGGCATCGCAGCGAGCTTCGTCCAGGACAACCACTCGCGCTCGGTGGCGGGGACCCTGCGCGGCCTCCACTCCCAGCGACGGCAGCCGCAGGGTAAGCTGGTGCGGGTGATCGAGGGGGAGATTTTCGACGTCGCGGTCGACGTCCGTCGCGGCTCGCCGACCTTCGCCAAGTGGGTGGGGGTCCGGCTCTCGGCGGAGAACTTCCATCAGCTCTACATCCCGCCCGGGTTCGTGCACGGCTTCTGTGTCCTCTCCCCCATCGCCCAGGTCGAGTACAAGTGCACCGACTACTACGCCCCGAAAGACGAGCAGAGCGTGGTCTGGAACGATCCCGACATCGGGATCTCCTGGCCCATCCCCCCGGGAACCGCTCCCATCGTCTCCCCCAAGGATGAGAGCGCCCCCCGGCTGGCCGAGATTCTGGACCAGCTTCCGGAGTACTATAGCGAATAGCATGACCGAGCCGCTGTTCTCCGCCCGCGACCTGCGCCAGCTCGCCGAGTTGGGCGTCGCGCCCGAGGAGGCGGCCCGCCAGATCGAAATCTTCCGCCATCCCCCGGCCCCCACCCATCTCCTGCGCCCCTGCCGGCTGGGCGACGGCATCCGCGCGGTGCCGGAGGCGGACCGGCCCCGGCGGCTCGCCCTCGCCGAGGCGGCCGCCGCGGCGGGGAGGGTCTCGCGCTTCGTCCCCGCTTCGGGGGCTGCGACGCGGATGTTCAAGGACCTGCTGTCGCTCCTGAACGGAGGGAAGGAGAGCCTGGCGGCCGAGACCTTCTTCGCCGATCTCCCACGCTTCGCCTTCGCCGAGGCGCTGGCACCGCTCGGGGCGGGGAATCGCCAGGAGATCCTCTCCTCCCTCCTGGCGTCCGCGGGCAGCGCCGGCCTCGGATACGCCGATCTTCCCAAGGGGCTCCTCCTCTTCCATCGCTATCCGGAGGGGCCGCGCACCCCGTTCGAGGAGCACCTGGTCGAGGCGGCGCAGATCGGCCGCGCCGCGGACGGCCTCTGCCGGCTCCACTTCACGGTCTCGCCGGAGCACGAATCGAGGTTCCGGGAGCTCCTGGCCGCCGCCGCTCCGGCTCTGGGGGAGCGCTTCGGGGCGCGCTTCGAGGTCACCTTCTCGCACCAGGAGCATGCGACCGACACCTTGGCCGTCGACCTCGACAACCGCCCCTTCCGTCAGGCCGACGGCAGCCTTCTCTTCCGCCCCGGCGGCCACGGCGCGCTCCTCGGCAACCTCGCCGCCTGGGGCCGGGCCGGGGGCGACCTCGTGCTGTTCAAGAACATCGACAACGTGCTGCCGGACGCCGGCAAACCGCTGATCGTCCTCTGGAAGAAGCTCCTCCTGGGGACCCTGGTGGGCTTGACCGAACGCGCCCACGGGCTCGCCGAGCGCCTCGCAGCGGGAGCCGATTCCGCAGTGCTGGACGAAACGGAGCGCTTCTTCGCCGAGGAGCTTTCGCTCACCTTCCCCCCGGCCCCTCCAGAAGAGCGGGCGCGGCGGCTCGCCGAGCGCCTCGACCGGCCCTTCCGGGTCTGTGGAGTGGTGAAGAATACCGGCGAGACGGGGGGCGGGCCGTTCTGGGTGCGCTCGGCCGCGGGAGAGGTTTCGCTCCAGATCGTCGAGACCGCCCAGATCGACTCCACCTCCCCCGAGCAGCAGGCGCACCTCGCCGCCTCGACCCACTTCAATCCGGTCGATCTCGCCTGCGCTCTCCGCGACCGCCACGGCCGGCCCTACGACCTCGACCGCTACGTCGATCCGGACACCGTCTTCCTCGCCGAGAAGTCCTACGAGGGGCGCCCCTTAAAAGCCCTGGAGCGCCCGGGCCTGTGGAACGGCGCCATGGCCGGCTGGAACACCGTCTTCGTCGAGGTCCCTGCCGCCACCTTCGCGCCGGTCAAAACGGTGCTCGACCTGCTGCGGCCCGAGCACCAGGGCTCGTAGGCGAGCCCTCGATGCCCTCGATGGACTCCGCAACCCGCGTTCTGATCCTGCCCGGGGCGCGACATCGCCGGTGGAATGCTGTAGAATCTGGCTGGAATCTACGATTCAGCATTATAGATTTGTGCGAGGTGATACCTCCATGCCCAAAGCTCTCCCCGCTCTTCTGGCAAAAATCGCCGCCGACCGCAAAGTCGAAAGCACGAAGAGACCTCCCACCGTGGTCCTCGACTGGGACGTGGCCGAGGTCTTCCGCTCTTCCGACGAGGTCAACTCCGCCCTGCGCGCCCTGATCTCGGCCGTGCCGCAGCGCTGACCGCCGAGCGACTCGAACCGGAGCGACGGGGACCTCCGGCCCCCCATCGCTCCGGCCCGGTTACGACGACCCTCAATACTCCTGGAGATAGCTGGGTCTCGAGCTTGACCTCGCCCGCCGCGTCCTTCTGGACGAGGAAGAACTCCGCACAAGCCGTGTCGTTGCCGACCCTTCGGAGCGGCGTGCCGGCTGTGCTAGCATGCGACCGCTCTGCTGGAAGGAGAGACCATGGGAGAGGCATTGATGGCCAAGCTGCCTTCGCTCAAGAACCTCGAACGCCCGACGCGCTGGGACCTGATCACGGCGGCGGTCCTGCTCGTCGGCCTCGCCCTGATGGGCGCCAACTTCGCCGCCGCCAGCCGCAAGCCGGCCGGCGAGCCTTTCCCCGACGGCCTGACCGGGCTCTTCGTGCTCACCCAACTCGCGGTCTCGCTCGTCGGCCTCCTGCTCCTCGGCAAGACCGCCAAGGCGGGGACCTGGTGGGGGAACATCGCGGCCATCCTGGCGATGCTGGTGGGCATGGGCGGCGTCCTCCTCGCTGCGGCGCTCTGGGCGGCGGCGTAGACACCGCCCATCCGAACCCGGCGCCGCAACGTAGGATCTGACGGAAGGCCCCCTGCCGGTGCCCGTGGCCTTCCGTGAGGAGGGACCGTGGCGCACGACCCGCAGGCCGGGAACCCGACGAAGAGCCCCCAGGACCCGCAGCGTTCCTGGGGAAAAATCATCGCCTACGTCGTCGCCGCCGTGGTGGGGGTCGCCGTCCTCCTCCTCCTTGGGCGGCAGGCCGGTCAGTACGTGCCCCGTTTCGCCCGCTGGGTGGAAGGCCTGGGGATCTGGGGGCCGCTCGTCTTCATCCTCGGCTACACCGTGGCGACCGTCGCCTTCGTCCCCGGCGTCGTCCTGACCCTCGCCGCCGGCGCCATCTTCGGGCTCGTCCGGGGGACTCTCTACACCTTCGTCGGGGCGACGCTCGGCGCCTCAGCCGCCTTCCTGGTGGCGCGCTACGCCGCCCGCGGTGCGATCGAGAAGCGGATCGCCGGCAACCAGCGCTTCGCCGCCATCGACAAAGCGGTCGCCAAAGAGGGGCTCAAGATCGTGGCGCTTCTGCGCCTCTCACCGGTTTTCCCCTTCAACCTGCTCAACTACGCCCTGGGGCTCACCCGGGTGCGCTTCCTCGACTACCTGCTCGCCTGCTTCGCCATGCTCCCCGGCACCCTGCTCTACGTCTACTACGGCCACGCGGCGGGCAGCCTCGCCGAGGCGGCGGGCGGTCACATCCAGAAGGGAACGGCCTACTGGGTTTCCCTGGGGGTCGGCCTCGCCGCCACCCTGGTCGTCACCACCTTCATCACCCGCCTGGCCGGGAAGGCTCTCCAGCAGCAGATCGGCGAGCCGTCCGCGGAGACCTCCCATGCCTGAGCCGGCCCTCGTCCCCCCCGAGCCGATGATCCAGCCGGACGACGTCCACAACCGCAAGTTGATCGACAACGTCCACCCCG
Source organism: Thermoanaerobaculia bacterium (assembly GCA_035644215.1). GTDB lineage: Bacteria > Acidobacteriota > Thermoanaerobaculia > Multivoradales > UBA5704 > DASQPA01. The sequence continues at coordinate 1,411 of DASQPA010000602.1, read as the reverse complement.
CCGGCTGGGTCAACCCCACTCCGGCCGGCCGGTACCATCTCGTCGCCATCGGCGCCGGCACCGCCGGGCTGGTCTCGGCGGCCGGCGCCGCCGGGCTGGGGGCACGGTCGGCGATCGTCGAGCGGCACTTGATGGGCGGCGACTGCCTCAACGTCGGCTGCGTCCCCTCCAAGGGAGTGATCCGCGCCGCCCGCTCGTGGAGCGAGGCGCGCCACAGCGCCGAGCGCTTCGGCGGCCCGATCGCCGCCGGCCCCGGGGACTTCGCGACTGCCATGGAGCGCATGCGCCGCCTGCGCGCCGGGATCAGCGGCAACGACAGCGCCCAGCGCTTTGCGGGGCTGGGGGTGGACGTCTTCCTCGGACAGGGGTGCTTCGTCTCGCCGGAGGAGATCGAGGTCGGCGGCCCCGGCGGGCACCGTTTGCGTTTCCGCCGTGCCGTCATCGCCACCGGAGCGCGGGCCGCCGTGCCCGCCATTCCGGGCCTCGCCGAGGCCGGCTATCTCACCAACGAGACGATCTTCACCCTGACCGCCCTGCCGGCCCGGCTCGCGGTGATCGGCGGCGGGCCGATCGGCTGCGAGATGGCGCAGGCCTTCGCCCGGCTGGGGAGCGAAGTCACCCTGATCGACCACGGCGGGCACGTCCTGGCCCGCGAGGACGCCGACGCCGCGGAGGTGGTCCAGAAAGCCATGCTGGCGGACGGCGTCCACTTCGCCTTTCATGCCGAGATCGGCGAGGTCCGGAGGCGGGGTGCCGAGAAGGTCCTGGTCCTCGAAGCCGGGGGCGAGCGGCGGGAGGTGGCGGCCGATGCGATCCTGTGCGCCGCCGGCCGGGCGCCCAACGTCGAGGGGCTGGGGCTGGAGGCGGCCGGGGTGCGCTACGGGAAGCGCGGGGTGGAGGTCGACGACCACCTTAAGACGAGCAACCCCCGCATTTACGCCTGCGGCGACATCGCCGCGCGCTACCAGTTCACCCACCTGGCCGACGCCCAGGCCCGCATCGTGATCCAGAACGCCCTCTTTCTTGATCGCTTTTTTTGGGGCCGCGCCAAGGCGAGCGCCCTGACGATCCCTTGGTGTACCTATACCAGTCCGGAGATCGCCCACGTCGGGATGTATGAGAAGGATGCCAAGGAGAAGGGGATCGAGATCGACACCCTGACGATCCCCCTCTCCGAGGTCGACCGCGCCATCCTCGACGGCGCCGACGAGGGCTTCCTGCGCCTCCACGTCAACAAGGGGAAGGACACGATCCTGGGCGCCACCCTCGTCGCCGAGCACGCCGGCGACATGCTGGGCGAGCTCTGCCTGGCGGTGACTCACGGCATCGGCTTAAAAAAGATCGCCTCGGTGATCCACCCCTACCCCACCCAGGGCGAAGTGGTCAAAAAAGCCGCCGACGCCTGGCGCCG
>DASQPA010000601.1:0-9198 GCA_035644215.1 Thermoanaerobaculia bacterium | reverse complement strand
CTCGTCGGTCATCGCCTGCATGCATTCGGTGACCGACACCCTGCTCGTCAGTCGTCGCCTGCATGCAGCCGGTGACCGCCAGCCTGGCGGCGGTCATCGCCTGCAGCACGCCAAACTCTGACGGTAGAGGAGCTTATACTTCCTGCACCGGCGCAGGAGGCCGGTCAGGGAAGGCGATCGAGTCACCGCACCCCATACTCGATGAAATACCGAATCGGGGTCGCGAATAGGGCCAGACCCCAGATCACCACCGCCTGCTGCACCCAGTCGCGGGCCTGCCGGTACTCGTCGCCCGGGTAGTCGAGCTTGCCGTAGCGGCGGTACCAGCGGAGGAAGAGGACGGGCACCCAGGCGAGGAGCACGAGGACGCCGAGCTGGCCCAGGAGGCTCAGGAAGGGTACGAAGCTCAGAGCGAAGAAGGCCAGGAACAGCCGCGCCGTGATGACCAGCGAGCTCGCCTCGCCGAACGCCTTCTGGAACTGCTCGTGCCGGCCGGCCACGGCCTCGGCGACCGCGGCATCGATGGGCGTTCCGCAGGCGGGGCACGGGGTGGTGCCGGTGAGGAGGATCTCGCCGCAGTGGGGGCACGGGTAGGTGCGAAAAGGATCGGCAACGGCCATGCGGGCCTCCTCGGACGAGGCGACCGCGCCGCGCGACGGTCGCTCTCGCCCTGGATCACAGAAGGGGTGGAGGTCTCATTCTCTCACGTCGGGCGGGCGGAGGCCGTGCTCCTCCTGACATGCCACATCCTGCAACAGGTGGCACGACTTCTCACTTTGTGGCACTATAGGACAATGATGAAAGAGTCCTCCGCCTCGACCACGGTTGCCGTCGGCCCCCAAGGCCGCCTCGTGATCCCCTCGGAGATCCGCCGCCAACTGGGGATCGCTCCCGGAGACGTTCTGGTCGCCATCGTCGAGGACCAGCGACTCCTGCTCGAGAAGCGAGACGCCGTGCTGCAACGGCTGCGCCGGCGTTTCGCGCATATCCCGGCTGGAGTCAGTCTGGCGGACGAGGTGATCGCAGAGCGGCGGGCCGAGGCTAGAGGCGAAGAGCAGGGATGACTCCGCCGGAGAAGCGGAGCTGCGTGCTGGACGCTTCCGCTCTGCTCGCCCTGCTGCAAGGCGAGCCAGGAGGTGAGAGGGTCGAGGAATTTCTTGAGACTGCGGCCATCTCCAGCGTGAACTGGTCGGAAGTCATGCAGAAGGCTCTCGACTGGCAGACCGAGATCGAGGGTCTTCGGCAGGAGCTCGAAGTGCTTGGCCTAGAAATCCTGCCCTTTACCGCAGTCCTTGCCGAAACGACGGCCCATCTCCGTGCCTCCACCCGACAGGCGGGGCTTTCCCTGGGCGATCGGGCCTGTCTGGCGCTGGCCAGCACGCTGAATCTTCCCGCCTTCACCACCGACCGGATCTGGCCCGACCTGGGGCTTCCCATCGAGATCCGGGTCCTCCGCTGACCCCTCGCCGAAACCCAGCCCAGCGCAGAGTCGGCCGGCGGGACGCCAGCGTTCCCAGGGAAGAAGCCACCACCGTCCCCGCTTCAGTGCCGCTTCTCTTCCTTCTCCTTCACTCCCGCCTTCTTGGCCGCGGTGTGCGCCACGGCGAAGGCCCGGCTCTCGTCGTGGTGATACTCCTCGTAGGCATGATTGAAGGCTTCGAGAAAGGCCTTCTTCTGGTGGGTATCGTACTGATCCACCTGGGGTTCTGGCAGCTCGGAGATGTTGCTGTAGGGCATGTTCGATCCTCCTGGGAGCGATCTTCGTCTCCCCCGGGAATCGCGTTGCAGCCACCATGCCGGCTCCTGGCGGGTGGCTCCGGTCTACGTTGCGAACGGATCCTGGATCACCAGCTCATGGAACCTGCGGCCGTCCTGCATGTTCGCTCAAGAGCCTCTTGCAGCCCCCGCCCTATCGCTCATGGAGCTCGTCGCGGGTCCAGCTGCGGTCACCCCGGCCGCTTTTGGAGTCGGTCGAGAGCCGGAGGATCGCCTCGGTCGCCTGTTCGAAGGTGCTTCCCACGGCGGCGTAGGCCTCCAGGTAGTTCTCCAGCAGAGCGTTGAGAGAGGTGCCCTGCTCCAAGGCGCGCAGCCTGGCCCGGCGGAGGATCTCGTCCTCAATCGTGATCGTCAGGTTGGCCATGCTCCCCTACCGGCCGACCCTTCTGCGGTTGCTGGTGAAAAGGTTCCGGGCGGTGCGGAATTCGAGGAGGGGGCGGTCGTCCTCGTTCTCGGGGCGGGCTCCGGCGATGAAGCCGGGGACCTGGGAGACGGTGAGGAAGGGGTGGTCGAGGAGGCTGGGGAGGCCGCCCGGGGGGACTTTGAGGTCGACCAGGTCGTGGGCGATCCGCGGGTCGGCAGCCGCGGCGGCGAGGCGCGCCGGGTCGGGGGTGGGGAGGGTGTCGGCGGCGAGGACCACCGCGTCCACCCCGTTGGTCCACACCGCGGCCTGGCGGAACACCGCGGTCAGGGTGGCGAGGGCGAGGCGGAGGTCGTCCCGCTCCAGCTCGTGGAGGGGGTACCACTGGCAGAGGATGCCGCCGGGCGCGAGATGCCGCTTCGCCGACTGGTAGAACTCGCGGGTGAAGAGCCCGGAGACGCCGGCCACCCAGACGTTCGGCGGCTCGGAGACGATGACGTCCCACCGCTCGCTCGCGCGGTCCACGTAGTTGCGGCCGTCGTTGGTCACCACGGAAACCCGGGGGTCGGCCAGGGCGCGGTCGTTGAAGGTCGCGAACCAGGTGCGGGCGGCGGCGGTGACCAGGGGGTCGATCTCCACCTGGGTGATGCGCTCCACCTCGCGGTGGTGGGTGATGGCGCGGAGGGTGGCCCCGCCGCCCAGGCCGATGTTGAGCACCGTGCGCGGGTGGGGGTGGAGGAGGAGCGGCAGGTGGCCCAGGAGGAGCTGGGCGTAGTTGTCGCCCGGGCTGGTCGAGGCGTCGGACTTGCCGTTGTGCTTCAGGATCAGGTCGTCCCCCAGCCGCACCACCGCCACCTCGCCGTAGAAGCCGTCCGCCCGGTGGACCACCTCCATCGACTCGACCTGGGCCTCGAAGGCGAGCCAGGAGCCGGCGCGCAGGCCATGGTAATAGACGGCGTGGACGGGGAGCTCCAGCGGGTTCCAGGGCGGCGCCAGGGCGAGGGCGCCGGCGAAGAGGACGGCGGTGACGATCGCCGGACGGGTCCGCCGCTGCGGATCGGCAAGGAGGAGGAAGACGACCGCCGCCGCGAGGTAGACCCCCAGGGTGACGAGGAGCAGGCCGGAGAAGCCCCAGCGCGGGAGGAGGACGAATTCGCCGAGAACGGCCCCGACGACCGCCCCCAGGGTGTTGGCGAAGAAGGCCAGACCGGCCCCCCGGCCGCGGCGCTCGCCGCCGGGGATGCCGGGGGTGCCGGGGGTACTCGGAGTGACGATCTTCGCCACCAGGGGGAAGTTCGCTCCCATGGCGAGGGTGGCGAAGAGGACGAGGGCGAAGACCGTGAGGTAGACCTGGATCTGGAAGCCGTAGTAGCTGTCGGAGGTGACGAAGCTCCCCAGGTAGACCCGCTCGAAGAGACCGGCCGAGCGGAAGACGAGGACGCCGCCCAGGGCGATCGCGGCGTAGAGCCAGGCAACGGTCGCCAGCGGATCGCGGATGCGGTCGATCCATCGCCGGAGGAGGAGGCTGCCGAGACCGATCCCGGAGAGGAACCCGGCGAGCACCACCGAGAGCGAGTAGACGTTGGTGCCGGAGAGGACATAGAAAAAGCGGTTCCAGCCGGTCTCCAGGAGGAGCGCCGCGCCGCCGGTCGCGAAGAAGACGGCGAGGAGGAGCGGGATGCGGCGCGGATCGACCGTCCACGGCGGGAGGGGCGCGGTAGGGGCGGCCGGCGTGGGGGCAGCGCGCCCCGGCCCCTTCTTCCGCTTCCCGGCGATCTTCCCGGCGGTTGAAGCGGTCGCCGTGGCCACGGCCTTCGGGAGACCGGCGGCATCGGCGGCATCGGGCGTCACCGTTTTCCTGTCCTCCTCCGGCTCACCGCCACGGAAGAGAAGAGAGAGGCCGAAGGCCACGGCGAGGGCGCCGAGGAGGAGGGTCGAGGTCAGGAGGCCCAGGCTGGGGACGAAAAGGAAGCCAGCGAGGACGGCGCCGGTCGCGGCGCCCAGGGTGTCGAGCGCGTAGACCAGGGAGAGGTCGCCCCCCAGTCTCCCCCGGGCGCCGCGGTAGAGCCGCACGGCGAGCGGGAAGACGGCGCCGATCGCCATCGTCGGCAGGAGGAGGGTGACGAGCACCACCGCGAGCTTCCCCACGGCGGCGGAGAGCGGGGCGAGGCTCGCCGGGAAGAGCCCGAGGTAGAGCCGGCGCGCCAGGTCGAAGAGCGGCAGGCTCGCCGCGCAGTAGAGACCGAGGCCGGCGAGGAGGAGGCCGAGGAGCCGCCAGGGCCGCGCCAGGCGGTCGACCGCGCGGCCGGCGACGGCCGCGCCCAGGGCGAGGCCGAGGAGGAAGCTCGCGAGGACGGTCGCGAACACTCCGGCCGTCGAGCCGAAGAGGAAGGTCAGCTTACGGACCCAGAGGACCTGGCAGGCGAGCGACAGCAGGTTGGTGAAGAAGACGGCGAAGAGGACCGTCCGGCGTCGAAGGGCGAGGTCGGCGGTCGACGGCAACGGGCACCGGGTGTTTCAGGACGAAGGGATCAAACTGGTGGAGCCGAAGGGAGTCGAACCCTCGACCTCTTGAATGCCATTCAAGCGCTCTCCCAACTGAGCTACGGCCCCACTTGAGCCGGCAGAGTGTAGGACGCGGCAGGGGAGGAAGTCAACGCGAGTCTTCGGGGCTTGGCGCCTGGAGGAGGCCCATGGCGTCCTGGAGCTTGGCGAGGGCGGGGTCGAGGTCGTCGGCCAGGAGGCATTCGAGCGTGCCCAGGAGGTCGGCGCCCACCTCGGCGGCCCCGGCGGGTTCGGCCGGCTCGGGCAGGAGCCCCGTCACCCGCCGCAGCCGGCTCCCGACCTCGGCGAGATCGCGCGCGATGGCGTGGAGGTCGGCGCGGACCGCCTGCACGTCCCAATAGGGGGTGAGGAGGAGCCGCCCCGGCGCCGCCTCGACCACCACCCGCGCCCCCTCGGCCAGGCCGAGCTCGGCGAGGCACCCGGGGGGCACCCGCACCTCCTCCTCCCCCGTCGCGAAGATCGTCGCGTGCCGGCGGATCATCGTCGTTGCCTTTCTCCGCGTCGAGTTTCCATGCCGCCCCTGCGATTCCCGTGCTCTTTTCCCACTTCTGGGAACCGTCGACCGTTTTTACATCACCGCTTCGCATTCGTCAACTTCGGGAGGGAACGGCGGGCGCTGCGGCGCCCCCGCCGGGGAGGTCCGCTCTGCTAGACTCCGGCCCCGTGATGGACCCCGAGACCCAGCATGTCATCGACGTGCTGAAGCAGCTGATGCGGGCGGCCCGGCTGAGCAACCGGGACGTCGAGCGGCAGCTGGGGGTGGGCGGGAGCTACCTGAGCCGGCTCTTCGCGGGGACCCTGGAGCTCCGCTTCGAGCACATCGTCGAGCTCGGCCGGGTGCTCGGCCTGGCGCCGCACGAGTTCTTCCAGTTCGTCTACCCGTACCCCCAGGACCCGCCTTCCGAGACCCTGGTCCGGCTGCGGCAGATGCTCGCCCGGCTCCAGCCCGTGCCGGCCGCCCCCGCCTACGCGGCGGAGTCCGCCGCGGCCCTGGAGCGCGATCTGACCCGGGCGGTGGCGAGCGTCCTCGACCGGATCACCCTCCGGCCGGCCGCGGAGACGGCCGCTCCGGACACCCCGCCCGGCGAGCCGGGCATCCCCTCTCCCTCCTAGACCTAGACCGACGCCCGTCTGCGGTTGACGATCTTCATCGTCGGCCGGGAGACGAAGGGGAAAGCGCCGCCCAGGAAGTTGAGGGTCTTCAAGAGCGCTCCCGGCATCCAGTGGACCTTCTTCCCGTGGATGGCCTTCCAGGCCAGCTCGGCGATCTGGCGCGGGGTGAGGCGGGCGCCGAAGGTCTCGAGCGAGCCGGCGCGGTAGGTCTGGGTGCGCACCATGGGGGTGTCGACGTAGAGCGGCATGAGGTCGGTGACGACGATGCCGTCCCGTTCGAGCTCCAAGGAGAGCGCCTCGGTCAGCCCGCGGATGAAGAACTTCGAGGCTGAGTAGGAGGAGAGGTCGGGGACGCCGTAGATCCCCGAGGCCGAGCCCATGGTGAGGACGTGGGACCCTTTCGTCGCCCGGAGCAGGCCGAGCGAAGCGTGGATGCCGTTCATGACGCCGATGACGTTGACCTCGACCGTGCGCACATGCTCCTCGATCGGCACCTCCCCGAATGGCCCCATGCGCATGATGCCGGCGCAGTTGAAGAGCGCGTCCAGGCGCCCCCCCGTCCACTGGCCGAACTCGGCCACCCGCTCGCGGTAGGCCGCGGTGTCGCGCACGTCGAGGGCGCCCAAAAGCGCCCGCGCGGCGCCGATCTGGTCGCGCAGCGGTTCCAATCCCGCCGGGTTGACGTCGTAGAGGCCGATCCGCCAACCCCGCTCGGCGAACAGCAGGGCCGTCTCCCGGCCGATCCCGGAAGCGGCGCCGGTGATGAAGATGGAGGATTCCATGGTGTCCTGTCCTTTCGGTCGATCCCATTCAAGCGGTCGCTCGCCGCCAGAATCTCCCCGGGGATCGCCCGGGCGCCAGGCGGAGCAGGCGCTTCAGGTCCCGCGCATAGAGGTGGTAGTCCACCTCCAGGTGGTGGCGCGGGCTCTTCAGGTAGTGGAAGTAGCCGGTCGCCTGCCGGTCCTCGATGGCGGCGGCCAGGCGTTTGGCCGGACCGGAGAGGGCGCGGGCGACCAGCTCGGCCTGCAGCTCGGCCATGAACCAGAGCCCGCTGTTGGGCTGGATCAGGCCGAGGAAGAAGAGGTCCGGCAGGTGCGGATGAAAGATGTTTTTGTAGAGGACCGGCAGGCCGTCCTTGAGGTTCAGGTCGGAGTCGTCGAGGAAGGGGAAGGAGAGCCGGTAGCCGGTGGCGCAGAGGACGCTGTCCACCTCTTCGACCGCGCCGTCTTCGAAGTGGACCTGGTGGCCGTCCAAACGGGCGACGTCCGGCTTCGGGGTGATCCGGCCGTGGCCGATCGCGTAGTAGAGCTGCGAGTTGACGATCGGGTGTGTCTCGAAGAGGGCGTGATCAGGGCGGCGAAGGCCGAAGCGCTCGGGGCGGCCGAGCACCAGCTCGGCGGAGAGCCGCGAGATCACCTGGAAGAGCCGGGCCGGCACTCCCAGCCGGCGCAGGCGGTCGCCCACCTCGTCGGCCGGCTGGCCGAAGAGGAACTTGGGGACGTACCAGTAGCCGCGCCGGGTGGAATGGAAGACCCGCCCCGCCACCGCGGCGAGCTCGACCGCGATGTCGCACCCCGAGTTGCCGGCCCCCACCACCAGCACCCGCCGGCCGCGGAAGGGCTCGGGCTCCCGATAGGCGTGGGAGTGGAGGAGCTGCCCCGAGAAGGTGCCGGGCCAGCTGGGGAGGAAGGGGTCGCGGTGGTGGCCGCTCGCCACCACCAGGGCGCCGTACTCGGCGCTCCCGCCGTCCGCCGTCTCGATCCGCCAGCCCGACTGCGAGCGGTGGGTGGCATGGGTCACCCGGGTGCCGAAGCGGATGTGGGGCAGGAGCCCGAAGTGCTCGGCATAGCTCGTGAGGTAGGCCAGGGCCTGCTCGTGGCCGATGTAGGGCGGCCATTCCGCCGGCATGGGGAAGTCGCGGAACTCGGTCCGCCGCTTCGACGAGATGAGATGGGTCGAGCGGTAGACCGCCGAGCCCGGCGCGCCGAAGCGCCAGTTGCCCCCCAGACCGGGGTTCTCCTCGTAGACGACCGGCGTCAGCCCCTGGTCGAGGAGCTTCTTCGCCGCGACCAGCCCGCACGCCCCGGCACCGATGATTGCGATTGGCATCAAGGGGAGTCTACCCCGGGGGACCCGCGCCGAGGGGGGGGACTCCGGTTCCCGTGGGGTGGGGCGGCAAAGGGTCTACAGAAGAGGGGAGGAGATTTCGAGGTCCTTGCAGATCGCCGCCCTCGCGAAGAAGCTCGCAACCGTGGTTCTGCAGGTGTCTCAGGAGATCGGTCCGCTTCACGCGGTCAGCTTCAGGGGCTCGCGGATGACTTCCACCCCCTGCAGCTCCTCTTCCGCGAGCACGCGGTTGGCGTCGAGCACAAGTGCGACGGCCTCTTCCAGGTTGGCCCGGGTCTCCTCCAGGGTCATCCCCTGCGTGTTGGCACCAGGAAGCTCCTCGACGAAGCCGATGTATCCCTCGGGAACCTGGCGGAAGACCGCGGTGAGCCGGATCTGCATGTGCACCTCCTCAAGGTCAAGTCTACAAGACATACCCCCGCGGACGCGGAATTCCACTAAGCTTGGGGCGTGTCCTTCAGAAAGTGGTACTGCTGTGTCGTCTGGGGAGCCCTCCTCCTCCCGGTCGTCTCGTCCGGTCGGCTTTCCGCCACCGAGGCGAAACCGGCGAAACCGGCGGCGCCGGTCCGCAGCCTGGAGGTCCTCCGCGACCGGCAGGAGGCCGGGGTCTACCTGCTGGCGGCGGTCTCCGACTCCCTCCCTCAGCTCCTCTGGCTCCGCTACGTCACGTTCGACGCCCAGTCGGCCACTCTGGAGGGCTCCTCCTGGAGCTCCAGCGGGGCGGCCGAGCTGGTCGAGCGCCTGGCCAAGGAGAAGGTCCCCTCCTTCGGCCCACCCAAGCTGGTCTCCGCCCGGACGGGGGAGGACGGCTACGACGCCTTCTCGATCGTTCTCCCCTACCTGGGTCCGCCAACCCAGGCCGGGAGCGACGACCTCCTGAAGCGGGTGGCCCCGCGCGCCGAGCTGACCAAGCTTCAGGGGCAGATCCGCTCGGCGCTCAAAGATCTGCAGCTCCGGGTCCAGGACTACCGGACCGGCTCGAAGGCGGCGCCGAACGGCTCGGTCGACCTCTGGCCGGTGTCGATCCGGATCGAGGGAGCCACCTTCGCCCAGGTCGGGGCCTTCCTCGACCGCCTGCGCCGCCTGCCCCAGCTGGTCGTCCTCGAAGAGCTGGTCCTCGAAGCCCACGACAAGGACCGCCCCGTGCTGTCGGTCCTCATCCGGCTCAGCCTGCCGGTGGTTCGGGAAGGGCGGGAATAGGCCCCCCGAGCAGATACGGCTCAGCTCCCGAGACTTTGGGCCAGAGTAAGCAGATA
>DASQPA010000600.1:0-58641 GCA_035644215.1 Thermoanaerobaculia bacterium | reverse complement strand
GCGAGCTGTGGGAGGAGCCGGAGGTCCCCAACTACCCCCCCGAGCGGAAAGACGACTTCAAGCTCCGCCCCGGCATGGTCCTGGCGGTCGAGCCGATGGTCGCCATGGGCACCTCCGAGGTGCAGCTCCTGGCCGACCACTGGACCTACGAGACCGTGGACGGCAGCCCCTGCGGCCACTTCGAGCACACCCTGGCGGTCACCGAGGACGGCGTCCAGGCGCTGACCGCGGGGCCGGACGGGAGCGGCTGGGGGCTGTAGAGGGGGATGAAGTCCTGGGGAACCTCTGGAAAGTCCTCGGGAACCCGTGAAAAGTCTTCCCAAACCTCTCCGGGTCGACTTTTGATCCGTCCGGATCGACTTCTGACGCGTCCGGGTCGACTTTTCATCCGTCCGGGTCGACTTTCCGTCCGTGGAAAGTAACTTTCCACGTCTCCGGGAAGACTTTTCATGCGTGGTATTTTACTTTCTACGCGTGCAGCTCGACTTTTCGGGCGTGGAAAGTTACTTCCCAGGCGTCTGGGAAGACTTTCCACGGTTTTTGAAGCTCCCGGAGAGCTTCTGGAAGCGTCCGGAGAGTTTCTGGAAGGTCCCGGAGGGGCTTTGGAACCTCCCGGAGAGGTTCTGGAAGCAGCCGGAGGATCTCTGGAAGCTCCCGGAGACCGTCCGGCACCTCCCGGAGAGGCTCCAGGCGACTTTCCACGGGTGCCGGAAGACTTTCCAGGGGTTGCGGAAGCTTCCGGAGAGGTTTCGGAAGCTCCCGGAGGCATCCCGGACGACTTTCCGTGGGTTCCGGACGTCTCCGGAGGCGTTCCGGCAGCTCCCGCAGGCTAGAATCGCCCCCTTGAACCTCGCCTTCCTCATGCCCGGCGTCGGCATCCTGAACCGCGGGGCCGAGGCGTTCGTGGTCGAGCTCGCCGCGGCGCTCGCCCGGGAGCACGGCTTCGCGGTCACCCTCTACTGCCGGGGAAACGCCACCGTGCCCGGCGTGCGGGTCGAACGGATCGGCGCCCTGCCCCGCGACCAGCGCCTCGTCAACGCCCTCTACTCCGCCACCCGACTGGGCCGGAAGGCGCTGGACACTCTCTTCCTCGATCCGCTGAACCTCGAATGGGACACCGCCGCCTTCGCCGCGTTTCCGCGGCTCTGGGACGGCGGGTACGACGCGGTGGTCATGGAGGGCGGGCTGGTGGGCGCCTGGCTCTGCCGGCTGCTGCGGCGGCTTCAGGGGGTGCCGTTCGTCGACATCGCCCATGGCAACAGCCCGAAGTGGGAGGGGGCCTTCGCGCGCCAGCGGCCGGACCGGGTGGTGGCCTTCACGGAGACGGCGGCGCGGATGATCCGGGCCCGGGCGCCCCGGGCGCGGATCGCGGTGATCCCCCACGGGGTGGACCTCGACCTCTTCCGGCCGGACGTGGCGCCGGTCTCCCTCGACCTGCCGCGGCCGGTAGTCCTCGCCGCCGGGGCGATCGACGACCACAAGCGGATGCACCTGGCGGTCGAGGCGGTGGCGGCAATGGGGCGGGGCAGCCTCGTCCTCTTGGGCGAGGGGCCGGAGGCGGCGGCGGTCGACCGGCTGGGGGCGCGGCTCCTCCCCGGCCGCTACCTGCGGTCGGCCGTACCGCGCTCCGCCATGCCGTCCTGGTACACGGCGGCGGATTGCTTTACGCTACCCTCGCTCACGGAGTCGTTCGGCCTCACCTACCTGGAGGCCATGGCCTGCGGCCTCCCCTCGGTGGCGCCGGACGAGGCGGTGCGGCGGGAGGTGGTGGGAGAGGCGGGGATCTTCTGCGACGTGACCGATCCAACGGCCTATGCGGCGGCGATCGAGGCGGCCCTCGGGAGGGACTGGGGAGAGGGACCGCGCCGCCGCGCCAAGCGCTTCCCGGTCGCCGCGACCGTTCAAGCCTATGCCGAGTTACTCCGGAGCCTCGCGCACCACCGATGACCGCCACGATCTCCGCCCCCGTCCTCATGCTCCATCACGTTGAGCCCACACCTCTGGTGCCGCCCCCTCTCCACCCGGCGAGCTATCTCGACCGCGCCGACTTCGCCGGTTTCCTGGACGACCTGATTGCCCGCGGCTATCGCACCTGGACCCTCGCCGAGGCGGCGAAGCGCGGCCGGCTGCCTCGGCGGAGCGTGGCTCTCACCTTCGACGACGGCTGCCGCTGCTTCGCCGAGCATGCTTTCCCGGAGCTTCAGAAACGCGGCATGACGGCCACCCTCTTCGCCGTCTCCGGCGAGTTGGGCGGGACCAACCGCTGGGACCGGGCGGCGGGCGAGCGGGAGGAACCTCTACTGGATGCCGCGGCGCTGCGCCGGCTCGCCGACGGCGGGATCGAGATCGGCTCGCACTCGCGGTCGCACCGCGACTTGACCGCCAGCTCGGACGCGGAGCTGACGGCCGAGGTCGTCGGCTCGCGACAGGATCTGGAGGCGGCCCTCGGCCGACCGGTCCTCACCTTCTGCTATCCCTATGGCAGGCTCGACGCGCGGGCCCGGGCGGTGGTCGAGGCGGCGGGCTATCTGGCGGCGGTCGGCATCCATGCGAACTCGGGAGCCCGCGCGGGCGACCCGTTCGCCCTGCCGCGGATGATCGTCAACCCCGGGGAGAGCCGCTTCGAGCGGCGCCTGAAAACGAACGGCCTCTATCCCCTGTGGAGCCGGCTGCCGCGGCTGGGGCTGCTCCGCGCCCTGCGGACGGGCGGAGGGAAGCGCTGATGTGGCCCCGGCTCTCCCGCGACTTTTCGCGCTTGCGCGCGGTCAAGGGGCGCGGCGTCCTCTTCACCCTGGTCGACGCCGTCCTCTTCGACTCCGGCTTCCAGGCCCTCCTCGCCTACCGGATCGGCCACACCCTCGTAGGCTGGCGGGTGCCGCTCCTCCCCGCCGTCTGCCGGCGCTGGGCGATCGCCGCTTGCGCGGTCGACATTCTGCCGCGGGCCGAGATCGGCGGCGGCTGCATCGTCGCCCACGGGATCGGCCTGGTGATCGGGGGACGGACGGTGATCGGCGAGGACTGCACCCTCCTTCACGGGGTCACCCTGGGGGAGGTCCGCTTCGACGAGCTCGACTGCCCGCGGGTCGGCGACCGGGTGACGATCGGCACCGGCGCCCGGATTCTCGGCGGCATCACGGTCGGCGACGACGCGGTGATCGGGGCCGGCGCGGTGGTGCTCGCCGACGTCCCCCCGGGCGCTACGGTGGCGGGAGTGCCGGCGAAGGTGATCCGGACGGGCGGCGGGCTGGGATGAAACGACAAACGGATACAATCACGAGCCGTGAGCGACTACCACATCAACATCTTCTACAGCGAGGAAGACGGCGGGTATATCGCCGACATGCCAGATCTCGAAGCCTGCTCGGCCTTTGGCACAACGGCGGAGGAGGCCCTCGTGCAGCTCGAACAGGCCCGCGAGGCATGGCTCGCCGCAGCACGGGAGACTGGAAAGCCGATCCCGGCACCGCGCTATCGCCCCGTCATCTACCAGCTCTCTCGCTAGTCTGATCCCATCAAAATCATGCGAATCCGCGCTCTTCTCTCCGCCGCCGCCCTCCTCCTGTCCGCCCTGCCCGCCCTCGCCGCGCCGCCCGAGGCGGTCCAGGCGACGGCCGCAACGCCTGCGGCATCCGCCCCGATCTGCGACGGCACCTCGGCTCTGACTCCGATCGGCACCGATACCGAGTCCGGCCGAGTCCTCTTCGCGGTGCCGCCGCTCGCCGGCGGCAGCCAGGGCTGGCTCGTCGAGCTCAAGGCGGACGGCTCTGCGGCCACCGCCTACCCCGATGCGGGGGGCGGCCGGTTCGGCGGCTCGGTGGGACCGGGGCCGGTCGTCGCCGCCCGCTCCTGCGGCGAGGCCTGCCTGCAGCCGATCCGCTTCAAGGACGGCGCCTGGGAGCCGCTGGGCGAGCCGCTCACCACCCCGGCGGTGAGCACCGCCGCCGCCACCTACGACGGTACCGGCACCCCCTGGCTGGTGGTCCACGGCAAAGGCAAGGGGGAGGGAGTGGTGCAGGCCTGGGCCTACCGGCTGGAGGAGCGGGACTGGAAGAGCAAGGGGAGCCTCCAGGTGACGGCGGTGGGCGACCTCCCGGCGCTGCCGGCGCCCCAGAAGAAGGATGCGATCCTCTCCGGCACCGGCCTGTTCAACGCCTCCGGCCCCCCCGAGGTCTGGGTGCAGGGGCTCCCCGACCTCCCCCCGGCCCGGCGCGGCGCGGTGATCGCCCTCGCCGGCACCGCCGCCGCCTACCTCTCGGCCGACGGCGCCGTCTATCTCTCCGACAACGCCGGCAAGAGCTGGCGCCGCTCCGCCTGGAATCCCTGGGGCACCGGCACCACGGGGATCTGGCTCCAGGGCAAGGACTACTGGATCGACTTACCCCTAGGCGACCGCCGGGGACCGCTCGAGCTCGCCTGGTTCGACCGCCGGAACGCGGACCAGGAGTCGATCTTCCTCACCCGCCTCACTCCGGCCGGCACCTGGACGGTCCTCACCCAGACGAAGAGCGAGATCCGCACCAAGAACGACGAGCGGCTCCAGGTGAGCCACGTCCTCGCTCCCAAAGCCGGCACCCTCCTCCTCCTCTCCGGCTGCGCCGCGACCTCCGGCGGCTCCGGCCTCGTCGTCCGCGCCTACGAGAAGGGCGCCCTCTCCGAGGCGCGCTTCGTGCCGATCATGTTGGCGAAGCCCTGAGCGGCCTCCCGAGGTGTCGTAGAATGTCGCTCGTGACCGGTTCGGAACAGGATTACAGTGAGCCCTTCCATCTCAGTGGGATTCGGCTCACAAACATTCGGGGATTTCGCGAGCTCAAGCTCGATCTGTCTACGTCGGAAGGCCCGCGCCGCCGCACGCTCATCATCGGCAAGAACGGGACTTGCAAGTCTACGCTCCTACGCGCCTTGGCGCTTGGCATCGCCGGCAGCTTTCAGGCGAACCAACTCCTGGGGGAGCCTCTCGGCAGCGTGCTGGCGAGAGAAGCCCGCCAAGGCAACATTTGGGTCGGTCTCTTTCCTGCACATAAGGTGGGCGACGTCTACCTCTCTCCCTACCATGACTTGGACATCGTGCGGGAAGGAGAGCATGAGGTCGCAAAGGCCTTGGCTTCGTCATCGCGGAACCTCTTCGTATGTGGCTACGGCGCCGGCCGCTTCGGGACAAGGACCGATTCGGGACAGGGCTACCGGGTCTCGGCCGCAGTCGCGTCCCTGTTTCGTTACGACCAGGCCTTGGCCGATCCCGAGCTGACCCTCCGTCGTCTCCAGTCCCTGTTTGGAACGCAGATCTACGACCGGACCCTCCTCGGTCTGAAACGGGCTTTGGGACTTGGGGAGGAAGATGAGATCGCACCCCGCCCCGGCGGAGGAGTGGTTGTCACCGGCCCGACCGTCGGCGGCACGATCCCGTTGGAGACCTGGGCCGACGGGTACCGGCTGACCTTCAGTTGGTTGCTCGACCTCTACGCCTGGGCCATGCAGGCCGTCGCCATTGATGAAGACGGCCAAGTTCGCGGCATTCTTCTCATCGACGAGATCGAGCAGCACCTTCACCCTTCGATGCAAGCGGACATCCTGCCCCGGCTGTCCGAGCTGTTCCCCAAGATGCAGATCTTCGCGACGACCCACAGCCCGCTCGTCGCCCTCGACGCAACACCGGAAGAGCTGATCGTTCTCCGCCGGGAGGGCGATCACGTCGTGGTGGCGCCGGAGGTCCCGGACTACCTGGGCTACTCGGTCGACGACATGCTCTCCGATCCGCGCCTCTTCGACAGCGAAGTCTACGGGACCGAGACGCGGGAGAAGCTTTCCCGCTTTCGGGAGCTCGCCGCCATCCCCAAGGCGGAGCGGGATGGGGAGCAACGACGCGAGATCCGTTCCCTTGCCCAGGAGATGAGGGCCTTCGAGAGCTTGCCCGAGCAAGAGAACGAGACCTCTCGTCTGCTCAAAGAGCTGATGGCGAAGTACGACCTCTGATCCCCTCGCTTTGATCTCGATCGATCGGAACCGACCCGACGCCGCAGGCAAGCCGATCCGTCCGGAAGCGGATTGGTTCGAGCTCGCCGCTCGGCATACAGAGGAGGCCCGGAGGGAAGGAAGCGACCATCAGATCCGCGAGCACGTCTACCGGCACTTGTCCGTCCTGGTCGCCTTGGAAGAGCTCTTCCACCGCAAATGCGCCTACTGCGAGACACCGTTGCCCGAGGTGGGATGGGATGTCGACCACTTCCGGCCCAAGGGAGCGGTCGAAGAGCGATCCGAGCATCCCGGCTACTACTGGCTGGCCTACGAATGGTCCAACCTCTACCCCGCCTGCGAAGCCTGCAACCGGAGGAGACGGGATCATCCGACCTGGGCCGATCGCGAGCGGGGAGAGACCGCCGGCAAGCTCACCCAGTTCCCCTTGGAAGACGAAGCCGCGAGGGCCCTCTCGCCGGAGGCGGATCTCGGGCTTGAGCGCCCTCTCCTCCTCGATCCCTGCGCGGATCACCCGGAAGGTCACCTTCTCTACACACCTCACGGGGAGGTCGAGGCAGCCCCTGCCGACCCGCGGGCAGAGGCGACGATCGACATCTTTCATCTGCGACGCCGCCGGCTGCGCGATCGCAGAAAGCAGCATCTCGACCTCGTCGTTCTCCTGATCAAACGCTGGCTCCTGATCCGCAGCCTCGATCCGCAGCAGGCCGACTCCTTCAAGGCGGACCTCGACGAAAAGATCTTCGCCGACTCCGCCCCGTTTGCCGGCGCCGCCCGCTGTGTGCTGCGCGACCTCGACGCCTTCGGCGTCTGACCCACCAGGACCCCGCCTACCCCTTCCCCTTGGCGTAGGTCGCCGCCTGGGCAAAGAACGCCGCCAGGTCCGCCCCCGCGGGCAGGCCTTCCGCAATCCGGTCGATCATGTGCGAGCCGAGCTCCCGGTAGCTCTCGAACTGCGCCTCGCTGTAGAGCTGGTTGCCCGTCGACTCGTGCGGGAAGGTGGGGTGGAGCTTGGCGTAGTGGAAGACGTCGGCCGTCTCCGTGCCGTTGAGTGACGCTTTGACGTAGAGCAGCCAGCCGTCGATCTCCTCCCCCGGGGTCTCCACGGGGTCGACGCAGGAGTAGTGGATGCGCGCCACGGCGCAGTAGGGGAACTCGGGCGACCCCGTGACGCGGTCATAGCTCTTGCCCCGGAGGTCGGGGCGCGCCCGCATGGGCAGGCGCTCGAACTCGATCGGGATGCCCAGGTCGATGCGGATCTTGCTGATCGCGTTGCCCAGGTCCTCGAAAGTGAAGTCGCCGTCCGCCCCGCCGTCCGAGACCACGATGTAGCGGCAGCGGCGCAGCACCATTTCGTAGAGGGCGAGGTTCTCGAAATGGCCGCCGTCCGAGAGGTAGACGTAGGGGTGCTCGTCGTCGGTCAGGCCGAAAGTCTCGGCGAGCAGGGCCTTCGGGGCGAAGCGGGGGCCGGGGGTGTCGAAGGTGTGAGCCCCGGCGGCCGCCGTGTTGCCCAGCCACCAGCCGAGCCGGACGTTGAAGAGAGCGAGCAGGAAGGTGACCACGGGCGAGGAGTGATAGCCCATGTTGGGAGAGGCCGCGGCCCCCGAGATGGCGACCGCCGTGCCCAGGGAGACGGCGGTCTTCCGGTCGGCGTGCAGGCCGTAGACCTCCGACCGGCGGTAGCCCTCGCGGTAGCCGCTGTGGAGAGCGGAGAAGGTGAACGACTCGGCCTTCCGGTCCTGCCAGGCGAGGTCCTTGCCGGCGACCAGGTTGAGAGCCACGTTGACGACGTGGAACGGCCGGTTCCCCAGGATCGCGGTCATCGGGAGGTTGTCCGCGTCGTCGAAGCCGGTGAACGGGTTCGGCCGCCGCTCTCCCCCGGGCCGCGACGCCCCGAGATAGGCGCGGATCAGGCGGTCGCGGTAGGCGGCATGAAGGGAGAAGCGGTTGATGTCGACGAAGCGCCCCATCAGGGTGCCGAGGAGGAGGAACCCGGCGGCCACCCCGAGGAGGAGCCAACCGGGGGTGGTGGCCAGGATGGCGAGGAAGGAATGGTAGTCGTACTTCAGGTAGCTCTCGATCGGCCAGGAAAGACCGAGAAGATTCCGCCCCAGAAGCTTGATCAGGAGCGTCGTCAGGGCCGAGAGGCCGACGAGGACGGAGAGGGCGAAGAGAGGCGCCACGACGGCCATGACGATGTTCGCCACCTGGGTCGAGGTGGGAGCCGGCTCGCCCCGTTTCGCCTCGGCCGCTCCGGTCTTCGAGCTGTGGCCGAGGAGCAGGGTGACGAGGCCGGAGACACCGCCCACCGCGCTCATCGTCTTGATGCCCAGGTAGGTCCAGAGGACCGGGCCGAAGATCACCAGGGCACCCATGGCGCCGCGCAGCAGGATGACGATCAGCACCCAGGCGCCGCACCGCGCCAGCCACTCGCGGTCGGCGTCCTCCGTGTACTTGCTGGCGAGCCCCACGAAGAGGATCGCGGCGACGAGGAAAAGGAAGAGGAGCAGCGGAGCGGCGGAGCAGACGTAGATCTCCGCGCCCAGGCCCGGCCTGACAGCCGGGAGCAGCTGCTCCGCCGCGAGCCAGGCCAGCCAGCCGCCGACGGCGCCGGTCAGGATGGTCACGACGAGCTCGGCGAGGACCCGCTTCCCGGAGGAGCGCACCCAGAGGCGGGAGAGGAGGAAGCCGCCGACGTGGAGGAGCACCCCGAAGAGGACGAAGGCGAGGCGGGCAGAGAGGGAGAGGCCGAGGACGTCGAAGTGCAGCTCGTCCAGATTGGGGTCGGCTTGCCCCGGAGCGGTACGGACCACCCAGGCCCAGCAGAGGGTCGCGGCGATCGCCATCAGGGCGAGCGGCAGGAGGCAGAGGGCGAGGAAGGCGAGCTGGCCCTGGAAGCGGCGGGGGAAGCGGCTCTCCGGCTGGGTGGCAGCGCTCCCCGGTGGCGGGAGCGCGGTCAGGCTGGGACGGTTGGCGATGATGTAGGCGATCGAGACGATGCCGCAGAGGACGCCTCCCCAGAAGACCGCCGGCGGGACCCCGGCCGGCGGTGTCCAGCGCACGAGGACGATGCTGATCCGCGGCACCACGAGGGCCGCGGCGAGGAGGGGCAGGAGGACGAGCCAGTTCAGGATCAGGTTGCGGCAGAAGATCGCCACCAGGGTCCAGGTGTCGGCCGACAGGAAGCCGAGCTTGGGGCTCATGTAGCGGCTGTACTCGCGCAGGTGATGGACCGGCTCCGGCTCGGGCGCCAGGGCGGTCTTGGGAGGGCTCGCGAGCCGCCGCTCGACTTCGGCGACACCGGCGACGCCGCCGCTCTCCCGGACGATCCATCCCGAGAGCCAGCTCCCCAGGTAGCCGCCGCCGGAGACCGTCGACAGGAAGTCGAAGGCGCCCAGGAGGCCGCGGCGCGCCAGGCCCTGGACGATCCCCAGGCCGAAGGTGGCGCTCCGGATGCCGCCGCCCGAGAAGCAGAGGGCGCTACGCTCGACGCCGCTGGCCTGGAGGAGCTGGTAGAGCTCCCCCACCAGCGCGTCGTCGACCGCCTGGCGCCGCTCCGCCGGATCGGCGACGGCCGCGTACTCCTCTTCCCAACGGCCACGCTGGGCCTCGATCTCTGCAAGGGGGATCTTTTTGCCGGGGAACTGGTGGTTGAATTCCTCGACCAGGACCTGGTAGAGGGGGATGGCTTGGCGGGACTCCACCGGATCGGGCATGGTGCCTCCGTGAGTCGATTCGACGGTCTGTTTCTGTAAGGCGCTTCAAGAGGATAGAACGTTACGCCCCCACGGCGCAACGTTCCCATTCCCTCTCCCTACCCCGCCCAGCCGTTCGCCACCAGCGAGCGGATGATGATCGCCCCTCGATGCCCCCAGAGAGGATGGAGCTCGAACGAACGCTCCTCCGCCAGGCGAACCGCCACCCGGCCGGGCGGCTCGCCCTTGGCTCTCGCCTCGGCCAGGACGGCCAGGGAGAGGTTGTAGATGCTGTTCTCCCAGGTATCCCCCAGGTGCGCCTCGATCCGCGGGTCCTCCGCCAGCGAGCCGTACTGCTCGTCGGCGCAGTTGACGATCCCCATCCGGTTGACCAGGAAGTCGGGCAGGTAGACGATCCCCCGCTGGGCGAGGAGGAGGTCGTCGCGCTCGGAGTCGAGGAGCTGGTTGTTGGCCGCGCCGCAGACGATCGGCGCCTGGAGGGTCGGGATGGTCTCCGGCGACAGCACCCCGCCCGTGGCGCAGGGGGCGACGATGTCCGCCGGCTCGGCGAGGATCGCGTTGTCGCCGAGCTCCGTGGCGCGGACCGTGAGCGTAAAGCCGTCGCCATCGGGCTGCCGGGCACGGAGGGCGGCGCAGCGCGCCGGGTCGGCGTCGGTGCCGATCACCCGCGCCACCCCGTGCTCGCGCAGGAACCCGGTCAGCAGCCCGCCCACGTGGCCCAGCCCCTGGATCGTCACCGTCTTCCCGGCCAGGCCGCCGCGCCCGAGGTGGGCGAGGGCCGCCTCCATGCCGCGCACCACGCCGCGGGCGGTGTGGATCGAGGGGCTGCCGCTGCCCCCCAAGACGGGAGGGATGCAGGTGATGAAGCGGGTGCGGGTGAAGACCGCGGCCATGTCCTCGGAGGAGGTGCCGACGTCCTCGGCGGTGACGTAGGCGCCGCGCAGGCCGGTCAGGAGCTCGCCGTACTCCTGGTAGACGAGGCGCCGCGCCGCCGGGTCCTCGGCCCGCCCGGTCTCGCGCGCGATCACCCCCTTGCCACCGCCCCACCAGAGACCGGCGAGGGCGTTCTTGAGCGTCATCCCCTTGGCCAGGCGGAGGCCGTCCTGCAAGAACTCCTCGACCGTGTCGTAGCGCCAGAAGCGCACTCCGCCCGCCCCCTGGCCGCGGCAGGTGCGATGGAGGAAGACCGCCTGGAGGACCCCGCTCTCCGGCGCCCGCCGCACGAACACCCCCTCGTGGCGGTCGAAGTCCCGGTGGTCCTGCTCGAACCGCCGGGCCAGCGGCTCGACGAGGGGATGGGAGGCGCGCACCCGGCCCGCGTCGGCGTCCCAGACCAGGTAGAAACGCTCGATCCCCTCCCGGGCGAGGAGGTCGCAGAAAGCGGCCGGGGAGAGGTCCTGGAGGTCCATGCGAGAGGGGAAGCATAGCGTAAAGCGGGGCATGGTAGGGTCTGCGTCCATGCGAACCCCTGCCCTCGTCGCCGCCGCCAACCTTGCGTACGTCGCCCTGTGCACCGTCGCCGCCACCGCCCTGCCTGCGCCCGGGCCGCAGACGCATCGCCTCGAAGCGACGCCGTCGACCGTCGCCTATGGCTACTACTGGTCGGAGGCGAAGCCCGCGCTGCGCATCGCGTCGGGCGACGTGATCGACGTCGACACGCTGCTGACCAACAGCCCCACCGGTCTCACCCGTGCCGGCGTGCCCGAGGCCAAGATCCAGAGCTCGCTCAAGGCGATCGTCGAGCAGGTCACCGGCGACCGCCGCGGGCCCGGCGGGCACATCCTGACCGGCCCGGTGTACGTCGAGGGGGCAGAGCCCGGCGACGTGCTGGAGGTGAAGATCCTCTCGATCGACTTACCCGTAGACTACGGCTACAACGGCTGCAGCGGCTTCCTGCCGGAGAACTGTGATCGTGCCCTCGCCTCGCGCATCCTCCCCCTCAACGCGAAGACGATGACCGCCGAGTTCGCGCCGGGCATCGTCATCCCGCTGCACCCGTTCTTCGGCAGCATGGGGGTCGCCCCGGCGCCGGAGCTCGGCCGGGTCAGCAGCAACCCGCCGGGACGGCACGCGGGCAATCTCGACAACCGGGAGCTGGGCGTCGGCTCGACCCTCTACATCCCGGTCTTCGCGCCCGGCGCGCTGTTCGAGGTGGGCGACGGCCACGCCGCGCAGGGCGACGGCGAGGTCGACCAGACGGCGATCGAGACGTCGCTCCGCGGGCGGATTCAGCTCACTGTCCGCAAGGACCTGAAGCTCACCTGGCCGCGCGCCGAGACGGCGACCGACTACATCAGCATGGCGACCGACCCGGATCTGACCGTCGCCACCAAGGTCGCGATCCAGGAGATGGTCGATTTCGTCGCGTCTTCGAGGAAGCTGACGAAGCACCAGGCCTATCAGCTGGTGAGCATCGCCGGCAACGTCGCGGTGACCCAACTCGTCGACAAGCCGAACGTCGGCGTCCACGTGCGGCTGCCGAAGAGTCTCTTCGGGAAGCGCATATGATCCTGCAAACGAAAGGGAGGGAGACCATGGAACGGAAGGGGAGACGGTGTATCGTGGCGATGCTCGGCGCCCTGCTGCTGGCCGGAGCGGCGGCGGTTCGCGGCGAGGGCATGAAGGTCACACTCAAGTACCTGCCCCAGGAGAGCACGCACACCACCACCGCGGACCTGCCGGTCGCGCTCTTGAATGTACCGGTCGACGTCGTCTTCGAGGACGCCCGCCAGGGCGACAAAGAGGTGATCGGCGAGGTGGTGGACGACGACAAGAGCTCGCCGATCACCGCCGCCGGAGTGGCCGAGTACGCCAGGAAGGTGCTCCTCGACAACGCCAAGGGCTGGGGGCTCAAGGTCACGCCGGGGGCCGACCGGGTGCTGACCGTCAAGCTCATCCGCTTCTACCTCTCGGAGAACCCGAAGGCCATCGGCGCCATGTTCGGCTCGGAGATCCGGGTCCTCGCCTCCTATGCCGAGCACAAGAAGAGTCTCTGGGAGGGCACCGCCAACGGCAGCACCCACCGCTACGGCAAGCGCAACGAGGAGAACGTGAACGAGGTGCTGAGCGACGCCCTGAAAGAGGCGTACTCGAATGCCCTGTCGGACACCGGCCTGCAGCAGGCGGCGAGCGGCAAGGCCGTGGGCGGGACCGGCGGCGGCGGCGGTGCCGGCAGCGGCGGCGGCAGGCCCGCCGCCGAGGGCATCCCACCGTCGCAGCTCCTGGCCGAGCTCCTGGACTTGAAGAAGCAGGGCTTCGGGACGGACCTGCTGGTCGACTACGTCAACCAGAAGACCCTGAGCGCCGAGATGACCGCCAAGGACTTAGGCGAGTGGAAGAAGGCCGGGATGCCGCAGGAGGTGATCAAGGCCGCGCTGGCGCGGTCGCCCGGAGCAGCAAAGCCCTGAGCGGCAGAGGGAAACGTACAGACCTCCCTGGGATGAGCTACATCGGCAACGTGAGCTCCGCGAGCACGCCGCCTTCCGGCCGGTTGGCGACGCGGATCGTTCCGCCGTGCGACCGGGCCACCTCCCGTACCAGGTTGAGCCCCAGCCCCGTGCTCTTCTTGCCGGTGTCGGGGCGGCCCAACGAGTAGAAGCGGTCGAAGATCCGGCCGAGCGCGTACTCGGGGATGCCCGGCCCCTGGTCGGTCACCGCGATCGTCACCCGGTCGCGCTCCGGGGTCACCGCCACCTGGACCGTGCCGCCCCGGGGACTGAACTCGATCGCGTTCTGGACCAGGTTCTCCAGCGCCTGATGGAGGAGGAAGGCGTTGCCGGCGACGGTCAGTCGGTCCGGAGCGGCGATCTCCAGCTGGAGAGCCTTGCCGGCCAGGAGGGGCTCGTGGCTCTCGGCCACGGTGCGCACCATCGCGCCCAACTCCACCGGCTCCATCTCCGGTTTCTCGCGGCGGTTCTCGAGCAGCGCCAGCTCCAGCATGCGGTCGACGATGCGCGCGATCCGCGCCGCCTCGGTGCGGATGTTGGCGAGGAAACGGGCCCGGTCTCGGGCGGGCATCTCCTCCTGCAGCAGCTCGGCCGCCCCGCGGATCGCCGAAAGCGGGCTTTTCAGCTCGTGGGTGAGGGTCTGCACGTACTCCTCCGCGTACTGCCTCCCCTCCAGCGCCTCCTGCATGCGGTGGAGCGCCAGGCCGAGATCGGCGATCACGGTCCTGCTGAGCTTGGGGAAGGGCAGGTGCTGCCCCAGGCGGATGCCGTCCGCGTAGCGCGCCAGACGGTCGATGGGACGGGTCAGCAGGTAGGAGAGGGCAAGGCTCAACAGGGCCGCGACGCCGATGGTGAGGAGGCCGCCGCGCACGAAGGCGGGCCGCGCGAGGTGGAGGAAGGCTTCGATGTTGGCGGTCGGCTCGACGACGGTGAGGACGCCGCTCACCCGTCCGTCCCGGTAGAGCGGCGCGGCGACGTAGAGCGAGGTCGAGAACGGATCGTGCGGGTCGCGCAGGGTGGCGCGGGCGCCGTACTTCCCCGCCAGGGTGTGCTGGACGTCGTGGTACCGGCTGTAGTCCTCGCCCACCGCCTTGACCTCTCGCGTGTCGAGGACGACTCGGCCGGCAGCGTCGGTGATGTAGAGGTCCAGGTCCACGGCCGTTTTTTGCAGATCGTAGATGCGGGCGGACAGCCGCCGGGCATAGGCCCGGTCGAGGGTCGCCGCCAGATCGGCGAAGGTGAAGCCTGGCCGCGCCATCTCCCGCTCGGCGAGGCTCGCCAGGAGGTTGGCGGAGTCGACGAGCGGCTCCTCGACGCTCTCCAGGTAGCGCGTGCGGAGGGTCGACCAGATCCAGCCGGTCGTGAAGTAGAGGCAGACCGTGAAGACCACGAGATAGAACAGGAAGATCCGTAGGCCGAGTCTCATGGTCTTATAAGCCTTCCTTGAGCGCGTAGCCCGTGCCGCGATGGGTCGCAATCGGATCGAGGTCCGGCCGGATGTCGCGCAGTTTCGCCCGCAGGTTCTTGACGTGCGCATCGACCGTGCGGTCGAGGCTGGCCTCGGGCGCGTCCCAGACGAGATCCAGGAGCTCGTCGCGGCTGTAGACGCGGCCGGGCCGTTTGAGCAGTACCACGAGCAGCCGGTACTCGTAGCGCGAGAGATCCAGGGGCCGGCCGAAATAGCTGATCTGGCGCCGCTCCTCGTCGAGCGCGAAGGCGGTGGCCGGAGCCGGGGAGGCGCCGGGCCGGGCCCGCCGCAGCACCGCCTTGACCCGGGCCGCGAGCTCCCGCGGGCTGAACGGCTTGCTGACGTAATCGTCCGCCCCGAGCTCCAGGCCGACGACGCGGTCCACCTCGCCGCTCCGCGCGGTGAGAAAGATGATCGGTACGTCGTGCCGCTGGCGGATCTGCCGGCAGACCTCGATGCCGGAGAGGTCCGGCAGGCCGATGTCGAGCACCACCAGCGCCACCGGCTGCCGATCGAGCACCTCGACCACGCCCGTCCCCACCTCCAGGCGCCGGCAGAGGAACCCCTCCGATTCAAGAGCGTACTGAATCGTGTCGGCAATCGCCGGCTCGTCCTCGACCACCAGGATCGTCGGTTTGTCCATGCAGGTTTCTCCGCTTCCAGAGGACGCAATATATCGCCACGAACAGCAGGGTGGAAAGCGACACCGTCACGGCATGCTCGGCGTACCGGCTGCCCGGGTGCCCGGAGAGGAGCGGCACCACCACGGTCAGGCCGAGATAGGCACCGGCGACCAGGAGGCAGCCGGAGAGCCTGCCGCCCTTGCCGCCGCCCTTGCCGCCAATACCCGCGCGCCGGGCGGTGAGCCGGTCGAGCGCCAGGAAGAGGCCGCCTTCCGCGCCCAGGTAGAGCACGGTGCCGAGGAGCCGGTGCGCCTGCCCGGCGCTCATCCCTGCGACCGGCCCCAGCCGATAGAGCTCCACCGCGGCCACGATGCGCAGAGTGTTGACGGCGATCGTCGCGAGGTAGGCCCCGCCGAGCGAGGCCCACCACCAGAGGAGCCGGGCGCCGGGGGAGCGCAGCCGGTGCGCGAAGCCGAGCACGGAGAGGGTGAACGTGAGGATCATGAAATTCACCCCTGCGCAGGCCGGAGCGATGCGGTACGCGCCGTCCGGCGCCACCCAGCCGGCGCCGGGGATGAAGGTCAGGGTCTCGCCGCGCAGCCACCCCACGGCGCGGGCCGTCGGCACGAGGATCCAAGAGAGATCCTCGGCCGAGGCCCGGCTGTAGCACAGCTTCAAAACGTACGCCGCGACGATCGCCATCCCGTAGGACAGCCAGGGGCGTTTCATCACCGGCTCGCGGAGCGCCGCCACGTCCGCCCGGCGACCACCAGGCCGCAGAGCGCCACGAGGATCAGCAGGAGCGTCAGCTCCGGCTCGGGAACGGCGAGATCCGAGACGCCCTGCGGCAGAGGCAGCGGCTGGTCGACCTCCTCGGCCTTGCCCTCCTGGTTGCGCACCTTTTCGTGCACCGCGATAAAGGACGTATAGGCGGTCAGCAGCTCATACTTCAAGCCGAGCTCGGTGACCGCCGGGCGGGTGGCGTCGCGGTCCGTGCCGTACTCCGAGAGCTGCGCCACCCGCGCCCGTGCCCATAGGTAACGCAGCGCCTGGTTGGCGTCGGAAGGCGGCGCCTCGGTCACGTCGAAAACCTTTTCAAAGCTCCCCAGGCCGCCCAGGCCGCTGACGCGGATCGTGCCGGACGGCTGGCCGCGCCACTTGCCGAAAACCACCAGCGGACGCTCGGCGAAGAGGTCGGGGACCTCCGCCGGCTCGACGTCGTAGGTTTCGAAGCCCTCGGTCTCGACCTTCACGTGGGTGAGCACCGGCGACGCCACGTACTCGCGGAAGCGCTTCGCCACCGCACCGGCCTCGCCGGGCTCGGTGACGATGAACGGCTCGCCCTGCCCAGCCCGCGCCATCCCCTCGATGAGGCTGCGGTTGACCGAGCTGCCGATGCCGAAGGCGAACAGGTTGGCGCGGTTGAGCCGGGCGCGGATCTGGTCGCAGATCGCGGTATCGGCCGAGACGAAGCCGTCCGTGATGACGATCAAGGTGCGCGAGAGGTCCGCCGGCTGCGGCAGCTCCGTGGCGCGCTTGAGCGCCAGGCCGAGCTCGGTCTCGCCGCCCCCCTGGGTGCTCTCGACCTCCGCCATCAACCGGCGGACGTTCTCCGGCGTCGCGGGCAACGATTGCGGCGCCAACAACTTCGAGGCGCCCGAGAACAGGATCACGTTGAAGCGGTCGGTGGGCTTCAAACCGCCGACGAGCTCGGACATCAGCGCCTTCGCCGTGTCGAGCGGAAATCCGTGCATGGAGCCGGAGACGTCGAGCACGAAGATGTACTCGCGCGGCGGGATCTCGGCGGGCTTCACCCGCTCGGGCGGCTGCACCATCAGGAGAAAGAAATTCTCGTCCTGGCCCGGATAGAGCAGCAGGCCGGTCTCGACCTGCCGGCCCGCCAGCCGATAGCGCAGGATGTAGTCCCGGTTGCCGCCGTTCGCCTCGCCGGGGTCGAGCCGGACCTCGGCCGTGCTCGGGTTCACGAAGTCGACCTGCGTCCGGTGGGACGGGCAGACGAGCTCGTCGATCGGCATGCCGGCGGCGACGTGGGTCTCGATGTCGAAGCTGTAGGTCGGCTCCTTCTTCTCGTGCAGATAGGGGCTCTTCACCCAGCCGCTCTCCGCCGCCGTCTCCTGGGCGTTCGAGTAGCGGGGGCCGACGACGGTGGGGTAGACGAATTCGTAGGTGCCGCCGGTCGGCACCAGGAGCTCGCTGTAGTGAAGCTCGACCCGGATCTCGTCCTCCGGCAGGACGTTGGCGACGTTCATGGTGAAGACGTTGGGCCGCTGCTGCTCTAAGAGCGCCGCGCTCTTCCCCGCCGCCTGGGCCTTGGCGAACTCCTCCCGCGCCGCCTGCTTCTCGCGAATCTGGGCGCGGATCCGCTGCTCCCCCACCTGCATCGTCATGCCGTGCACCGCGGCGCGGGTAGAGGCCGGAAAGACGTAGCGCAGGTTC
Source organism: Thermoanaerobaculia bacterium (assembly GCA_035644215.1). GTDB lineage: Bacteria > Acidobacteriota > Thermoanaerobaculia > Multivoradales > UBA5704 > DASQPA01. The sequence continues at coordinate 40,961 of DASQPA010000600.1, read as the reverse complement.
AAGGGGCGGCTGCCCTCGTTCCTGTAGACCTGGGTGATGACGACGTCGGCGATCACCCCCGCGATATGGACCGTAGCCTTCGTCTCCTTGAGCGGCAGCCGGTCGACCGCGGGGTCGCCGTTCTCGACGAAAAAGTAGGGGGAAAGGGTACGACCCTGGTTCTTCTCCTGGGCCGCTTCCGCGGCAACTCCCAGGCGCGCGACCAGGAGCGCCAGCCCGAGACTCAGGAAAACTGCCTTGCATGAACGTTTCATCTCATTCTCCTTGGCGGGCATCCGCCTCGTCATGGAGGTAGTCTGCGGTTCACAGAAGAACGCCGTATGAAGCCGGGATGAAGAAGCGAAGAAGGAGTGAAGGGCTCCTACCTGAGCTAACTCGACGGAAAGGGAAGCTTCACGGCGGAAGTAGTCGAGGTTTGCATCAGAAATAGGGAGCTACAAACCAGAAGCAGGCAGATCCGGCGAAGAAGTAGGGAGCTACACGCCAGAAGCAGGGAGCTACAAACCAGAAGTAGGGAGATCCGGAGGAAAAGTAGGGAGCTGCATGCCAGCAGTAGGGAGATCCAAGCCCGCATGGGACGCCATGCCTGCTGAGGAGCGGTCCGGTAACAACCGCCGGGCTGCCGCGCCAGTAATCCAGCAAGACCATCATCAAGAGTCAGGAGGCTCCAGATGAACGGACGATGGCAATACCCGATCGGCGTCTGCGTGGCGGCTGTCGCTCTTCTCGGAGCGGCACCTTCCGGCGATCCATCAGCGACCCACAACATGCTCGTGGTCGGTGAGCGGACGGTCTACCTCTCTCATCTCCCGATGTTCCAAGAGAAGGGCCGATTGCCCATGCCGCATCGGTATCAGGCGATCCTGGAGGCGACGTTCGTGCAACAGGAGAACTATGCGAAGGATCGACAGGCGCACCCCGCGACGACGATCTATATGCTGAATCCGCAAGAGTTCGTTCTACCGGACCTGGTTTCGCAGCGCCAGCCCCTTCAATCATTCAAGGCGAAGGAGGTCGTTCGCGGCCATCTGGAGAGAAAGGGAAATGTTCCCATCCTTGAGGACGTCCCGGTGGCCGTGACGAGGGTGATTCATTTCCGGGAGTTCGACCCGAAGGCCAAGAAACCGGTCCAGCTGGAATACCTTCTTTTCGGCAAGGGAGGTGAGCTTTTTCTCGCGCATCGCATCGTCGGGCCGCCGGACTTCGATCAGGTCTTGTCCGTGAAGGCCGTCGAACCGGCTCTCACCGACGAAGAACTTGCTCAAGGTGTGACAGTCATTTTCCCGGGGACCAAAAACACTGTCACCGGTCGGCTGGGCGTCAAGAAGGTTTCCGGGGAAGCCACTTTGGCCGGCAGCCCGACGGTCCACAAGAAGATCCAGGTGGATGTCGGCAAGGAACTCTATTTCGAGGAGGGCGAGCTCAGGGTACCCGCGAAGTTCAACTCCACATCGGAGGAAACGAAGGCTGGTTTCCCTTAATTAAGTCCGATGGCCGTACCGGGCCAGGAGCCTGCGGCCCCCGGCCCGCCTCATGTCCTACAGGTGCGTATCCAAGCTGGAAGAGACGTCTGATCAGAGGCAGATCTGTACAAACGAGACAGATTTTTCCCTGGGAACGCTGGCGTCCCCGCCGGCCGGGCGGGGGAAGAAGAAGCCGGCGAGGACGCCAGCGCTCCCAGGGATATTCCCAGGTCCCCGTCAAAGTCCGCCCCTCCCGCCCGCCCAGGGGAGGGACCCGAGATCGAGGCGTTGGGCGCACCTTGGCGGAAACCTTGCCAGAGGAGCGGCCTCCCAGACCGACACAGCACCTCCTACCGCGTCCCTCCCCCCGGGGCGGGGGAGGGTTGGGACTGGGGGGAGGCCAGGAGGGGGTGGCTGCAACCTGAACGGCCGCCCCTTCCCTCTCGCGGCCCTAGACGTAACCCAGGCGTAGAATTCGGTCACCGCCGCACTGCACGCGGTCATCGCGCGCCTGTACACGGCCACCGCCGCACTGCACGCGGTCATCGCGTGCCTGCACACGGTCACCGCCGCACTGCACGCGGTCATCGCGTGCCTGCACACGGTCACCGCCGCACTGCACGCGATCATCGCGTGCCTGTACACGGTCATCGCCGCACTGCACGCGGTCATCGCGCGCCTGTACACGGTCACCGCCGCACTGCACGCGGTCATCGCGCGCCTGTACACGGTCATCGCCGCACTGCACGCGGTCATCGCGTGCCTGCATTCAGAAGGCCGGACCGCTACAGAAGCCTCTCGGGTAGACGGAACGCCCCCCTCCTAGCCTCCCCCCTGATCCAACCGCCGCCCTCCCAGGGGGGAGGGACCCCTCCCGGCCCCTCTCTACGGCCTAAGTTAGCGCCTATGGGACAGGAGGGGTGCCTTACACACACTGAGGTTACCCCCTATCCCAGCCATTGATGCCCTTACCGACATCACTGCCGGACTTTGACGAGACCCTGGGGATATTCCTCGTCAGGGTGAGGTCGAAGACTTCGCCAGGTGGCAGGCGAAGGTGGAGACCGCCTGGAGCCCAATGAGGCCCTACGCCACCGCCTCCACCCTCTCTCCCCCGCCCATCCCACTCCCCGCCCGATTCACCCGCCGAGTGAGGAACATCATCACCGCCAGGATCAGGAACAACCCGAGCGAGCCCAGAAGCAACGCGTAGTCCTCGACCTGAAGCAGGACGTAGAGATACCCGTAGAGCGTCGTCAGGATCGCCCCGAGGAGGAGCGAGCGGCCCTTGGCTTCCAGGATCGCGTAGGCGTAGCCGGTGATGAGGCCGACGATGGCCACTGCTGCGATGCCGTAGGCGATCCCGAAGGCCAGGTGCTCCGAGAGCGAGAGGAGGAGGAGGTAGAAGAGGCAGAGCGCCGCTCCCACCAGGAGGTACTGCACCGAGTGGATGGCAACCGGGCTCCACATCTCGTAGACGAAGAAGGTCAGGAAGGTGAGGAGGAGGAAAAGGATGGCGTACTTCTGCGCCCGCTCGGTCTTCTGGTAGGCGTCGACCGGGAGGAAGAGGTCGACCCCGAAGGACGAGAGGTCGAGGGTGCCGCGCGGCACCACCCGCTCGACCTCGTCGGCGCGCCACTGCTGAGGGTAGCTGCGGCCGAAGTAGGGGATGCTCCAGGAGGCGGTGAAGCCGTCGGCCCGCACGGTGTGCGCCTCGGGCAGGAATTTGCCGGTGAAGCTCGGGGCGGGCCAGGGGGAGCGCAGGGCGACGGTCGTCTGCTTGCCCACCGGCAGGAAGTGGAGGCTGCTGCTGCCGTCGACCACCAGGTGGATGCGGAAGGTGGCGACCTCCCCGGCCTCGCGGTCCAGGCCGGGAACCGCCACCCGCAGGCCCGAGCTCCACAGGCCGGGCTCGGCTCCCCCTGGTGCCAGGGGGAGCGAGCGGCCCTGCCAGACGAGGTCGCCGGCCTGCCGCACGCCGCGCAGGTCGGGGAGGCCGAAGGAGAGCCGGGCGTCGTTCCACTGGACGTTCTCCGGCGCCACCCGCCACTCGGCGAAGCTCGGGCGCCGGAAGGTCCCCGTCACCTCGAGGTCGGCGCGGTAGAGGACGGCCTCGAAGATCCCCCGGTGCCGCTTCTCGGGACGGACCTGCCCCTCGACGTGCAGGGTCTCGGGGAAGAACTGGGCCTCCCGGGTGATCACCGTGATCTTCTCCTTGCCGTCGGCCAGGCTCTCCCGCAGGGCCTCGCGGAAGGGGACGGTCAGGAGCGGGCCGGCCAGGGTCTGCGCCTCGCCCCACAGGGACGCCACCTCGTGCACCGCCTGGTTCCGCCGGTTCTCGCGCTCGTAGATCAGCGAGCCGACCATGGAGAGCGGAATGAGCAGGAGGAGGACGAGCCCTCCCATCACCATCAGCTTGAACGTCGGCGAGCCTTTCAGGCTGCGGCGGTCGCGGAACCGGTCGAACATGAGATCCCTCCAGAGTCGGGCCGGCGGACCGTTCCGCCTCCCGCACCGGAGTAGACCTCCGCGGCAGGCGCTCCCTTCAGGCGGAAAGCGGGCAGGGGGAAGGCAGATTGTGGCGGGATCATGGCAGACGGCCCTGGAGGGCCGACCTGCGGTACATTGCTCGCATGTCCCCGCCGACCGGCCCCCTGATCGCCCTGGTGGACGACGAGGCGAGCCTGCGCGAGACCGTGGGCTTTGCTCTGCGCCGGGAGGGCTACCGCGTCCTCCCCTTCGCCGACGGCCTCGCCGCCTGGCGGAGCTTCGAGCAGTCCCTCCCCGACCTCGCCGTGCTCGACATCCTGATGCCGCAGATGGACGGCCTGGAGCTCTGCCGCCGGCTGCGGACCCTCTCCGAGCGGCTGCCCATCCTCTTCCTCTCCTCGCGGGACGAGGAGCTCGACCGCGTGCTCGGGCTGGAGCTGGGGGCGGACGACTACCTGTGCAAGCCGTTCTCCATGCGCGAGCTGGCCGCCCGAGTCAAGGTCCTCCTGCGGCGGGCGAAGATGCGCCAGGAGCCCGAGCCGGAGAGCGGCGGGCGCCGGCTGGTGCGCGGCCGGCTCTGCCTCGATCTCGACCGCTACCAGGCCTTCCTGGCCGACTCCCCGATCGCCTTGACGGTCACCGAGTTCACCCTCCTCCACGCCCTGGTCCTCCACCCCGGCCATGTCAAGACCCGCGCCCAGCTGATCGCCGAGGCCTACCCCCATGACGCCTACGTGAGCGACCGCACGATCGACAGCCATGTCAAAAGGTTGCGGAAGAAGCTCGCCCTCGCCGACCCCGCGTTCTCCCCCATCGAGACGGTCTACGGGCTGGGCTATCGCTGCGGCGGGACCGAGTGAGCCCACCGCTGCGCCCGTTTTCCGGGCTGTCGCTCAAGCTCCTCGCCTTCAACCTGCTGCTGGTCTTCCTGCCGGTCGCGGGGTTCCTCTACCTGGACGTCTTCGAGCGCGAGCTCCTCTCCCAGCAGGAACGGGCCATGGTGCAGCAGGGGCGCCTGCTGGCCGCCGCCCTCGCCGGCCGCGAATCCATCCCACCCCAGGAGGCCACGGCCCTGATCCAACGCCTCGACCGCCGGATCGAGGCCCGGCTGCGGGTGGTGGACACGAAGGGGACCCTGCTGGCCGACTCCAGCCGGGGTGGTCCGCCGGCCCTCCCCGCGGCCGCCGTGGAGCGCTACGGCCGGGACCTCCCCATCTCCCCCGCCCGCGACAGCCTCCTCTACCGGTTGGGCGCTACCCTCTATCGGTTCTGGCAGCGCCGCTTCACCCCTCCCCCGCCGGCGCGGGAGGTCGACACCTACTACCGGGCCGGTGCTCCGCTCCTGGGACCCGAGGTGCGGGCCGCCCTCGCCGGCCGCTACGGGGCGGTCACCCGGCCGACCGGCGGCCAGCGCTCGCTCACCCTCTACAGCGCCATCCCGGTGCGCGGCCCCGCCGATCCATCCAATCGCCCAGGCGAGGTGATCGGCGCGGTCCTCGTCTCGCAGTCCACCCTGCGCCTGCGGGCCGCCCTGGTCGAGGTGCGCCTGGGGATCTTCCGGGTGTTCCTGGGCGCGGTCCTCGCCGCGATCGTCCTCTCCTTCCTCATCGCCATCACCATCGCCCGGCCGCTCCAGCGCCTGGCCGACGAGGCGCGCGCCCTGGTCGACCGCCGCGGCCGGCTCCTCGGCAGCTTCCGCGGCTCGGCGCGGGGGGACGAGATCGGCGACCTGGCGCGGGCGCTCGAAGAGCTCACCCGGCGCCTCTCCGGACATCTGCGCTTCATCGAGTCGTTCGCCGCCGACGTCTCGCACGAGCTCAAGAACCCGCTCGCCGGGATTCGCAGCGCGACCGAGCTGCTGTCGGAGGTCGAGGACCCGGACGACCGGGCCCGTTTCCTCGCCGTCGTCGAACGCGAGGTGGCGCGCATGGAGCGCCTCCTCTCCGGAATGCGCGACATCACCGGGATCGACGCCCACCTCCCCGCCGAGCCGGCGCCGCCGGTCGACCTCGGGGCGCTCCTCGCCGAGCTGGTCGAGAGCGCCCGCCTGCGCACCCCGGGCGTCGAGATGGCCCTCCGACCCTCCGACGACGCGCCGCTCGTCGTCCAGGCCTCGCCCGAGCGCCTCGTCCAACTCTTCGACAACGTCCTCGACAACGCCCGGAGCTTCTCGCCTCCGGGCGGCACGGTCACGGTCGAGCTCGCGCGGGAGGACGGCTTCGTCCGCATCCGCGTCGACGACCCGGGGCCGGGCATCCCGGAGGCCCACCGCGAGCGGATCTTCGACCGCTTCTTCAGCTACCGGCCGGGAGAGGGGAAGGAGGGGCATTCGGGCCTGGGCCTCGCCATCGCGCGGGCGATCGCCGAGGGATACGGGGGATCGATCACGGCCGGACCCAACCCGGGCGGCGGGGCGCGGTTCGAGGTCCGGCTGCCGGCCTGAGCTCGCGCGGCGGGCGGTGCGTCTGCTACCGTCTGGGCCGCAGAAACCACTTGTGCAAAGGAGGAGACGATGGTCGCGATCAATCGAGTCTACACCCGCCAGGGCGACGGCGGCATGACCCACCTGGCGGGGGGACAGCGGATCCACAAGACCGACCCCCGGATCGAAACCTACGGCGGGGTCGACGAGCTCAACGCCTGCCTGGGCCTGGCCGGCGAAGGGATGCGCGGCGAGACGCGCCTCGCCGATCTGCTGGAGCGGACCGTGCGGATCGAGAACGAGCTCTTCGACCTGGGCGCCCAGCTCGCGACGCTGCCCGAGGACCGGCGACCCGAGTCGCCGCGCATCACCGCGGCCCAGGTGACGCGCCTGGAGCGGGAGATCGACGAGATGAACGAGCTCGTTCCCCCTCTGCGCTCCTTCATCCTGCCGGGGGGCGGCGAGGTCGCGGCGCGGTTCCACCTGGCGCGCACGGTCTGCCGGCGGGTCGAGCGCACCGCCCTGCGCTTCGCCGCCGAGACCACCCTGGACGGCCACGAGCTCGCCTACTTGAACCGCCTCTCCGACTGGCTCTTCGTCGCCTCCCGCTACGCCGGAGCCCGGCTGGGGATCGCGGAGCTCCTCTGGCGCCCGGGCGCCTCGGCAACGGGAGAGGCCTGAGCCGGCTAGGGGGTCGGCCCTCCGTTGTACTATAGTCTGCGAACCAGAGCACCGGAAGCAGGGAAGAGGAGTGCAAAGCTCCCGCCGCCCCGCGACTGTGATCGTGACGAAAGCCGCTTCGAGCCACCATCGCCGTGATGGGAAGGCGCGGCGAGTAGGACGACCGTAAGCCAGGAGACCTGATCCGGTAGCGCGCTCTCGATTTCCCGCGGGGGAAAGGAGCACCGTGTCGAGCCATCGTCGTCGCCCTGTCTCGTCCCTTCTCTTCGTCCTGATCCTCTCCCTCCTCGTTCCCGGCGCCTCCGGCGCCCAGAGCCCGCCGCCCACGCCGTCGGGTGCCCGCCCGGAGGCGTCGCCGTCGCCCGACGGCTCCGGCGAGGACCCGGACCACCCGACCCTCCAGGAGGAGATCGTCGTCACCGCGAGCCACCTGCCCGAGAAAGCCGAGGAGGTCGGGAGCTCGGTGACCGTCATCGGCCGCCAGGAGATCGAGCGCCGCGGCGCGACGGCGGTGCTCGACCTCCTGCGCACCGTCCCCGGGCTCGAGGTCAACCAGAGCGGCGGCCCGGGGGCTCTCGCCAGCGTCTTCCTGCGCGGCGCCAACTCGAACCACACCCTGGTCCTCGTCGACGGCGTCCGGGTCACCGACAACAGCGGCGGCTACGACTTCTCGGCCCTCCGCGCCGACGACGTCGACCGGATCGAGGTCCTCCGCGGACCGCAGAGCACCCTCTATGGCTCCGAGGCGATCGGTGGGGTGATCAGCATCCTCACCCGCCGCGGCCGCACCGGCTTTCATTGGAGCGCCGACGCCCAGGGCGGCAGCTTCGACAGCCGCAACTTCGCGGTGACGGCCGACGGCGGCAACGGCCGGCTCGACTACAGCCTCGCGGTCGCCGACCGGCGGACGGATGGGGTCTCCGCGGCGAGCGAGCGGCGGGGCAACCACGAGACCGATCCCTTCTCCGACCGCACGGCGGCCGGCCGCTTCGGCTTCACCGCCTGGGGAGACGGCCGCGTCGACCTCGTCCTGCGCCACGTCGACGCCGACAGCGCGCTCGATGGCTTCACCCCGGGCGTCGGCCCCACCGACGATCCCAACTACACCCAGCACCGCCAGTTCACCGTCGGCTCGCTCCAGCTGGTGAAGCCGCTCACCGCCTGGTGGGACCTCCACCTGACGACCGGCGTCCATCGCGAGGACACGCGGGGCAAGGACCCGGACACCTTCTTCAACAACTACGACCTGCGGACCGAGCTGCGCCAGGTCGCCGCCCAGTCCGACTTCAAGCTGGGACCGAAAGACACCCTGATCGCCGGCTTCAGCGGCGAGCGCCGGCAGGGTGAGACGGTGGGCTCCTACGACCAGTCGCTACGCTCGACCTCCTTCTACCTCGAAAACGACTGGTCGCACGACAACCGCCTGTTCCTCACCGCCGGCGCCCGGAACGACGACTACTCGCGCTTCGGCAGCAAGGTGACCTATCGGGTGACCGGCAGCTATCTCGCGGGCGGCGGCGTCAAGCTCCACGGCAGTCTCGGCACCGGCTTTCGCGGGCCGAGCTTCGACGAGCTGTACTTCCCCTTCGCCGGCAACCCCAACCTGCGCCCCGAGACCAACACCGGCTACGACCTGGGGATCGACCGCACGTTCGGCCTGGGCGCCGGCGGCTCCCTGGTCGCCGGGCTCACCGGGTTCGCCAACCGCTTCCGGGACCTGATCGACTTCAACCTCGATACCTTCACCTTCGAGAACGAGCGGCGCGCGCGCTCCCAGGGGATCGAGGCCACCTTCGAGTTGCGCCCGCGGCAGGGCTACGAGCTCCGTGCCTCCTATACCTATGACGACACCCTGGACCTGGCGACGGGCCGGCAGCTCGCCCGCCGTCCCCGCCACCGCTGGACGGTTCTCGGGCTCTTCGAGCCGGGCGGCCGGCTGGCGCCGCTCCGCGGCTCGGTCGCCCTCTCTGGGGCCGCCGACCGGATCGACTCGGACGGCACGAAGATGGATCCCTACACCCGGGTCGACCTCTCTCTGGAGTACCGGGCGACGGCCTGGCTCACGCCCTATCTCCTCCTCCAGAACCTCTTCAACCGGCAGTACGAGGAGGTGACCGGCTACACGACGCCGGGTTTCGCGGCCTTCGTGGGCCTCCGTTTCAACCCGCGCTGATGCCGCTGATGCCGATCACCCTGGTCACCGGCGGTGCGCGGAGCGGCAAGAGCCGCTTCGCGCTGGAGCTGGCGCTCGCCGGGGAGCGCCCCGCCTTCATCGCCACGGCCGAGCCGTTCGACGGCGAGATGGCGGAGCGCATCAGCCGCCACCGCGAGGAGCGCGGGGAGCGCTGCCTCACGGTCGAGGAGCCGCTCGACCTCGCGGCCGCCCTGGCCCGGTTGCCCCCGGACACCGGGATCGCCGTCGTCGACTGCTTGACCGTCTGGCTCGGCAATCTGCTCCACCGGGAGGAACGGCAGGGGAGCCCGAACGGCGAGGAGCCGGCGGAGATCGCCGCCTTCCTCGCCGCCCTCGCCTCTCCCCCCTGCCCTCTCGTCCTGGTGACCAACGAGGTGGGAATGGGTCTGGTCGCCGACCACCCGCTGGGCCGGCGTTTCGTCGATCTGTCCGGCCGTCTCAACCAGGCGGTGGCCGGCCGCGCCGAGCGCGTCGTCCTCCTGGTGAGCGGCCTCCCCCTGCACCTCAAGGGGGGCGCGGGGTGAGGACGCGCGCCGCCAATCTCCTCCTCGGCCTCCTCGCCCTGCCCGGCCTCCCGGCCCTGGCGGGCGCCTCCCGGGCCGCGGCCGCTCCCCCGCCCCGCCGGGTCGTCTCCCTGGCCCCCTCGCTGACCGAAATCGTCTTCGCCCTCGGCGCCGGCGACCGGTTGGTCGGGGTGACGCAGTCCTGCGATTATCCGGCGGCGGCCCGCGGCCTCCCCAGGATCGGCGGGATGACGGACGGCACCATCGATCTCGAACGGCTGCTCGCGCGGCAGCCGGACGTGGTGCTGGCGATCGGCGAAGACCAGGCCACCACCGTCGCCAACCTGCGGCGGCTGGGAGCGCGGGTCGAGGTGATCGAGTCGCAGACGGTCGCGGACGTCTTCGGCGCCGTCTCCCGGGTGGGCGAGATCCTCGGCCTCCGCGAGCCGGCGGGCCGCCTGCGGCGGGAGCTCGAACAGCGCGTCGACCGGGTCCGCACGGCGGTCGCCGGCCTGCCGGCCGGAAAGCGGCCGCGGGTCTTCTTCGAGATCTGGGACCACCCGCTGATGACCGCCTCCCGCGCCACCCTGGCCGGCCAGCTGATCGAGCTGGCGGGCGGCATCAACCTCTTCGCCGACCTCTCCGGACGCTACGTCGAGGTGAGCCCGGAGACCGTCCTGCAGAGGAACCCGCAGGTGATCCTCTCGCCCGACCACCATGGCCGGGCGCTCTCCGTCGACAACCTGCGCCGGCAGCCCGGCTTCGCCCAGGTCGACGCGGTGCGCCATGGCCGGGTCCACACCTTCGCCGGCGACCTCGTCTCCCGGCCCGGCCCTCGCATCGCCCTCGCCCTGGAGCTCGTCGGCCACGCCCTCCACCCCGACCTCGTCCCGCTGCCTGCGGAAGGCGCGCCCCCCGGCGCGGCGCGCCATTGAGTGACCGCGATCGCGGCCGCCGCCGCTACGGCGTCCTCGTCCTCCTCCTCGCCGTGGTGCTCCTGGCGAGCGCCGCCGGCAGCCTCCTGGTGGGGAGCGCGGAGATTCCCCTCCGCCGCACGCTCACCCTCCTCGCCAGCTCCCAGCCCTCGCTCGAACGCACCATCCTCCTCAAGCTGCGGCTGCCGCGCATCCTCCTCGCCCTCGTCGTCGGCGCCGGCCTGGCGAGCGCCGGGACGGCCTACCAGAGCCTGTTCTCGAACCCGCTCGCCGACCCCTTCGTCATCGGCGCCTCGAGCGGCGCGGCGCTGGGCGCGACGGCCGCCATCCTCGCCGGCTGGGGCTGGAACGGCGGCTGGGGGATCGGGCCTCTCCCCCTGCTCGCCTTCGGCGGCGCGCTCGCCACGGTAGGGCTCGTCTACCTGATCGGAGCGGGCGGGTCCCGCTCCTCGCCCGTCACCCTTCTCCTCGCCGGGGCCGCGGTCAGCACGGTCGTCGGCGCGCTCGTCTCCCTGCTCATGATCCTCCACGACCAGAGCCTCGGGGTGATCTTCAACTGGCTCCTGGGCGGCCTCTCCTCCGCCACCTGGCACGACGTCCGCTACGGCGCGCCGCTGGTCGGCCTCGGCGTGCTCGCCCTCCGGCTCCTCTCCCGCCCCCTGGACGCCCTGGCGCTGGGCGACGACACGGTGGCGAGCCTCGGCCTCTCGGCGCTCGGCCTGCGCCTGGCCATCGTCGTCGCCGCCACTGTGGCGACGGCGGCGGCGGTCGCCACGGCGGGCATCATCGGCTTCGTCGGCCTCGTCGCCCCGCACGCAGCGCGGCTCCTCGTCGGCGGCGAGAACGGCCGCCTGCTGCCGGCGAGCTGCCTCCTCGGCGCCCTCCTGCTGCTCCTCGCCGACGATGCCGCCCGCACCCTCGCGGCGCCGCAGGAGATCCCCATCAGCATCCTCACCGCGTTGGTCGGCGGCCCCTTCTTCCTCCTCCTCCTGCGCCGGCAATCGCGGGCGCCGGGAGGGCTGCCGTGACCGCCGTCCTCGCGGCCCAGGGGGTCGCCTGCGCCTACGGCGACCGCGAGGCGCTCGCCGCGTTCGACCTCGCCGCGGCGCCGGGCACCGTCACCGCCCTCCTGGGCGCCAACGGCGCGGGCAAGAGCACGGCGCTGCGCGCCCTGGCCCGGCTGCACAAGCCCCGGCACGGCGCCATCCTCCTCGACGGCCAGGACGTCTGGCGGCTCCGGCGACGCGCCTTCGTGCGCCGGGTCGCCTTCCTGCCCCAGACCGAGACCGCGCCGTGGCCGATGACGGTCGAGCAGATGGTCCTCCTCGGCCGCCTGCCCCACCGCGGCTGGCTCCTGCCCTACACCCAGGCCGACCGCGCGGCCCTCGCCCGGGCCCTGGACCAGGTGGAGCTCCAGGGCCTTGGCGGCCGCGACCTCGGCTCGCTCTCCGGCGGCGAACGGCGGCGGGTCCTCCTCGCCCGCGCCCTCGCCCAGGATGCCGCCGTCCTGGTCCTCGACGAGCCCGGCGCCCACCTCGACCTGCGCCACCAGGTCGAGCTCTTCGACCTCCTGCGACGGCTCGCCCACCAGGGGGGGACGACGGTGGTGCTGAGCCTCCACGACCTCCACCTCGCCGCGCTCTTCGCGGACCACGCCGTCCTCCTCCGACAGGGGCGGGTCCTGGCGCAGGGGCCGGCGGCCGAGGTGCTGTCCCCGGATCTCGTGCGCGCGGCCCTGGGCGTGACGGTCGAGGCCGTCCCCCATCCCCGTCACGGGGTTCCCCTCATCGTTCCGGTCACCCGCCGCGAGGCGGACAGGTAAAGGAGGATCTCGACATGGCCGATATGGCCGATATGGGCGATATTGCGAGCGAGTGGCGGCAGAGAGCGCAACAGGAGATGGATCAGAAGGTCAAGCCGCCCGGGTCGCTCGGCCGGCTCGAATCCCTGGCCGTCGATCTCGCGGTGTACCTGGAAACCCTCGAACCGCGCCTGGAGCGGGCGCGCATCCTCATCTTCGCCGCCGATCACGGGGTCTCCCGCCTCGGGGTGAGCGCCTACCCGCGCGAGGTGACCCCGCAGATGACCCGGACCTTCGCCTCGGGGGGGGCCGCGATCACCGTCCTCGCCCGCACCCTGGGCCTCGAGGTCGAGGTGGTGGACGTCGGCGTCGACGCCCTTCTCCCTCCCCTCCCCGGGGTGGTCGACGCCAAGGTGCGCCGCGGCTCGCGGAGCTTCGTCGACGAGCCCGCGATGACCGAAGACGAGCTGGCGGCCGCCCTCGCCGCCGGGCGGGACGCCGCCAGCCGGGCGGTCGGGAGCGGGGTCGACGCCCTGGGACTGGGCGAGATGGGGATCGGCAACACCACCGCCGCCGCCGCTCTCCTCGCCGCCCTGACCGGCCTGCCGCCCGGCGACACGGTGGGCCGGGGGACGGGGGTCGACGACCGCGGTCTCGCCCGCAAGCTGGAGGTGGTCGAAATGGGCCTGGCGCGCCACGCCGCCGTCCTCGCCGACCCGCGCCGCGCGCTTGCCGCGGTCGGCGGGTTGGAGATCGCCGCCCTGGCCGGCGCGGCGATCGAGGCGGCGCGGCAGCGCCGGGTGGTCCTCGTCGACGGCTTCATCTCGACCGTGGCGGCGCTCGCCGCGGTGCGCCTGGCGCCGGAAGTCCGGCCGGCGCTCTTCTTCTCCCACCGCTCGGCCGAGGCCGGCCACCGCCTGGCCCTGGAGGCGCTCGCGGCGACACCGATCCTGGATCTCGGGATGCGCCTGGGCGAGGGGACCGGCAGCTGCCTGGCCTTTCCCCTCCTCCGGGCCGCCGCCGCCATCCTGCGCGAGATGGCCACCTTCTCCTCGGCCGGCGTCGCGGACCAGGGCGCATGAGGAGCGCTCTCGCCCGGGAGGCCCGGTACCTGGCCACCGCCTTCTCCCTGCTCACCCGTCTACCCGTTCCCGGCCTCGCCGGCTTCGAGGAGAGCTGGCTCGCGCGCTCGGCGGCCTACTTCCCCCTGGTCGGCCTCGCCGTCGGCCTGGTCGCCGCCGCGGCCTGGCTCGGCGCCCGGCTCTTCTGGCCGCCTCCCGTCGCCGCCGTGGCGGCCCTCGCCGCCGCGGCGTGGATGACCGGCGGCCTCCACGAGGACGGCTGGGCCGACCTCTTCGACGGCCTCGCCGCCAGCCGCGACCGCAGCCGGGAGCGGATGCTCGCCGCGATGAAGGACAGCCGGATCGGCGCGACCGGCGCCCTGGCTCTCGTCCTTCTCCTCCTCGCCAAGCTCGCCGCTCTCCTCGCGCTGCCCGTGGCGGAGGTCCCCCGTTCCCTCCTCGTCGCTCACGTCCTCAGCCGCTGGACGATCCTGCCGCTCCTCTGGCGTCTTCCCTACGTCCGGCCGGAAGGCGGGATGGCGCGGCCGCTCGCCGGCCAGGTCCGGGGTGGCCGGGTGGTGACCGGGAGCGTCCTCGCGCTCCTCGCCACCGCCGGCCTCTTCGCCACCGCGAGCCGCCCGGCGCTCCCCGCGGCGATCGCCGCGATCACCGCGTTGGTCGCCGCCGGGCTCGCCGCCGCCGCCGCGGGTCTCCTGTTCCGCCGCCGCCTCGGCGGGATCACCGGCGACTGTCTGGGCGCCACCCAGCAGCTCGCCGAGGCCGTCGTCCTCCTCGCCCTCGCGGCCCGCGGTGCATAGAGACTTGCCTATTTCCCTTGACAGCCGCTCCCCCCTGCCGTAGGGTGCTCCGCCAATCGGCGGGGAGCGGGAATGAGCCAGACGGACAGCAGATGGGTGGTCTTGAAGTTCGGCGGCACCAGCGTCGCCACCGCGACGCGCTGGGAGACGATCGCGCGGCTCGTCGAGCAGCGGATCGCCGAAGGTTTCCGGCCGCTCGTCGTCTGCTCGGCGCTCGCCGGCATCTCGAACCGGCTGGAGGCGATGCTCGAACGGGCGGTCGCGGGCGACTACGAGGCGACGCGCGACGAGATCCGGCGGCGGCACCTGGAGCTGGGCGCGGAGCTCGGCCTCCCTGCCGAAGCGCTCCTCCAGGCGGATCTCGAAGAGCTGTCGCGGCTGGCCCTGGCCGCCGCGCTGCTGCGCGACGCGGGTCCGGCTCTGAAGGCGCGGGTGATGGCCCTGGGCGAGCTGCTCTCGACCCGGTTGGGGGCGGCTTTTTTGCAGACGCAGGGCATCGCGACCGCCTGGCTCGACGCCCGCACCGCCCTCCTCGCCCGCGACGAGCCCCACGCCCGGGCCGCCCGCGCCTATCTCTCCGCCTCCTGCGAGGCCGAGCTCGACCCCACGCTCGTGGCGCGCCTGGCGGCGTTGCCGGAGGCCGCGGTCCTCACCCAGGGATTCATCGCTGGGAATCCGGCCGGCGAGACGGTGCTCCTCGGCCGCGGTGGCTCCGACACCTCGGCCGCCTACTTCGCGGCCAAGCTGGGCGCCGTGCGCTGCGAGATCTGGACCGACGTGCCCGGGATGTTCACCGCCAACCCGGCGCTCCTCCCCTCCGCCCGTCTCCTCCGCGCCCTCGACTACGAGGAGGCGCAGGAGATCGCGACGACCGGCGCCAAGGTCCTCCATCCGCGCTCGATCCCGCCGCTCAAGCGCCACCAGATCCCCCTCCACGTCCTCTCGACCGACCGGCCGGACGCCCCCGGCACCGTCATCTCGGCCGCCGGCTCGGACGGCGATCCCCAGGTCAAGGCGATCTCCTCGCGCCGCGGCCTCACCCTCATCTCGATGGAGACCGTGGGCATGTGGCAGGAGGTCGGCTTCCTGGCCGAGGTCTTCGCCTGCTTCGCCCGCCACGGCCTGTCGATCGACGCGGTCTCGACCTCGCAGACCAACGTCACGGTCTCGCTCGACCCCAACGCCCAGGCCATCGAGCCGGCGGTGATCCGCGACCTGCTGCGCGACCTCGCCAGCCACTGCGAGCCGCGGGTGATCGCGCCGACCGCCTCGATCTCGCTCGTCGGCCCCGGCATCCGCGGCATCCTGCACGAGCTGGGGCACCTCCTGGAGCTCTTCGCCGAGCTCTCGATCTACCTGGTGACCCAGTCGGCGAGCGACCTGAACTTGACCTTCTTCGTCGACGAGGAGCAGAGCGAGCGGCTGGTCCGCCAGCTCCACGGCCGGCTCTTCGGGCAGCGGACGGAGAGCGCCTTCCTGGGGCCGACCTGGAGCGAGCTCTACGGCGCGGCGGCCGCGGCGGCGAGCCCCCCCGAGTGGTGGCAGCGACGCCGCGAGGAGCTGCTCGACGTCGCCGCCAAAGAGGCGCCGGTCTACGTCTACGACGAGGCGACCCTCGAAGAGGCGGCAAAGGCCCTCCTCAACCTCCCCGCGGTCGACCGCGTCTTCTACTCGCTCAAGGCCAACTCGCACCCCGGGGTGCTCGCCGTCTTCCACCGCCTGGGGCTCTCCTTCGAGTGCGTCTCGGTGCCCGAGATCGAGCACCTGCTCGCCCTCTTCCCCGATCTCGACGCCGGCGATCACCAGCAACTGCTCTTCACCCCCAACTTCGCCTCCCGGGAGGAGTTGGCCCAGGGGTTCGCCCTGGGGGCCAGGGTGACGATCGACAGCCTCTACCCCATCGTCGCCTGGCCGGAGCTTCTGGCCGGCCGCGAGATCTTCCTCCGTCTCGATCCGGGGCGGGGGCGCGGGCACCACCCCTACGTGCGCACGGCCGGCGTGCAGTCGAAGTTCGGCCTCAGCCTGGATCAGCTCCTTGAGGCCGCGGAGCGGCTCGCCCGGGCCGGCGCCCGGGTGGTCGGCCTCCATGCCCACGCCGGAAGCGGCATCCAGACCCCCGAGGCCTGGGGGGAGCTCGCCGTCTTCCTCGGCACCGCCGCCGAGCGCTTCCCGGAGGTCCGGGTCCTCGACGTCGGCGGCGGCCTCGGGGTGCCGGAGCGGCACGGCCAGAGCCCGCTCGACCTTGCAGCGCTCGACGCCGGCCTCGCCCGCTTCAAGGCCGCCTATGCCGTCCACCCACCCAAAGAGCTGTGGCTGGAGCCCGGCCGCTTCCTGGTCGCCCCGGCGGGCGTCCTCCTGGCGCGGGTGACCCAGGTCAAGCGCAAGGGGGAGGTCCAGTACGTCGGGGTCGAGACCGGGATGAACTCGCTCATCCGGCCGGCCCTCTATGGCGCCTACCACACGATCGTCAACCTGACGCGCCTCCACGAGCCGGCGACCCAGGTCGCCCACGTCGTCGGCCCGATCTGCGAGACCGGCGACGTCCTCGGCCGCTCGCGCCGGCTGGCGCCCGCCGCCGAGGGGGACGTGCTGCTGATCGCCAACGCCGGCGCCTACGGCCGGGTGATGAGCTCGCGCTACAATCTGAGGGAGCCGGCGGGGGAACGGCTGCTGGGGCGAGCCGCGCAGTAAAAAACGCCTGATGGGTGCAGGGAACAGAAGACGAAGGGTGTCAGCACCTACAGCAGGCTGAGCTGGCGCTACAGCCTGCGCGGGCCTAGCGGTGGGCGTGGCCCGTGGTGCGGTCCGCGAGATCCACCAACTCTCGCAAGACCCGATTCACCGATTCGGAGTCCTTGAACCGCTCGGCAAGATCGGGATCGAGCACGACGATGTTCGTGCCCTCGGCGTACCGCTTGGCGTATTTGCCACGCACCCCTCCGGAGAAGTCGTACTCCTCCAGCATGTCGGGGTCCGCTTGCTTCGACTTAGCCTTGCTCATAAGTTCGCTTCTCGACCCGCGTCGCTTCGCGGGCACTGATCAGTCTAGGATTATCCTCTTCTTCCGCGTGAACGACAACCACCAGCCGGCCGCGCGCCGACTGCCCGATCAGTACGAACCGGCGTTCTCCTGCTTCGTGGAGCGGATCTGCCACGGTGACCGAGAGCGGGTCGCGGAACGCCGTCGCAGCCTCTTCGAACGACACCCCATGCTTCCGAATGTTGGCGGCCGCCTTCCTCGGGTCCCATGTGAGCTTCAAGGGCACGAGCAAGGCTTATCACCGCAACGACTTAGCCAGGGATGGCCCGGCCTGGAGAGCTCTTCGACCTCAACCCGCCGAGCGATCCCTCTCAGGATGTCATTCTGAGGGAGCTTTAGCGACCGAAGAACCTGGGCGGGGGACGCCCTTGTCGCGGGGAAACCGGTAAACTCCTCCTGTACCCCTCCGCGTGCGCGGAGGGCGAGGAAGGAGGCTTCGTTGTCCATCCCCGGCGCCCACGAGCGAATCGATGCAGCCGTCTCGGCCTGGCCCGGGATCGAGGCCCGGCCGCACCGCTTTGGCGGTACCGAATACCGGCTCGGCGCCCGCGAGGTCGGCCACCTCCACGGCGACCACCTGCTCGACATCCCATTTCCCAAGCCGGTGCGCGACGAGCTCGTGGCGGCCGGGCTCGCCCAGCCCCACCACATCCTGCCGGAGAGCGGCTGGATCAGCTTCCACCTGCGGCGGGAGGAGGACGTGGAGCGGGCCGTGGCCCTGCTCCAGCGCTCCTACGAGATCGCCCGGGAACGACAGGCGAGGAGAGATGGCGACAGCAACCCCAACGCTTGAAGCCCCGGAGGCGGCGGAGGCCGCCCCCGCCCCTCCCCTCTCCCCCTGGCGGCCGCTCGCCAACCGCCTCTTCCGCTGGCTGTGGATCGCGAGCGTCGCCTCGAACATCGGCACCTGGCTGCAGAACGTCGGCGCCTCGTGGCTGATGGCGACGATCAGCGCCAAGGCCTCGGAGGTGGCGCTCGTCCAGGCGGTGACCAGCCTCCCCATGTTCCTCCTCTCGCTCCCCTCGGGCGCCCTGGCCGACGTCCTCGACCGCCGGAAGATCCTCCTCGTCACCCAGAGCTGGATGCTGTTCGCCGCGGCGGGCCTCGGCCTCTTCACCCTGGCCGGGGCCATCACCCCCGGGCTCCTCCTCTTCTTCACCTTCCTCCTGGGGCTGGGCGCGGCGATGAACGGCCCGGCCTGGCAGGCGATCACCCCCGAGCTGGTGCCGCGCGAGGACCTGCCCGGCGCCGTCACCCTCTCCTCCATCAGCTTCAACATCGCCCGCGCCGCCGGCCCCGCCCTGGGCGGGCTGATCGTCGCCGCCGCCGGCCCAGGCATCACCTTTCTCCTGAACGCCATCTCGTTCTTAGGCGTGCTCGTCGTCCTCTATCTCTGGAAGCGGCCAGGTGAGGAGACCGTGCTGCCGGCCGAGCGGATCTGGGGCGCCATGCAGACCGGGGTGCGCTACGTCCTCCACGCGCCGGAGGTGATGATCGTCACCTTCCGCGGCACCGCCTTCGTCCTCTGTGGCAGCTCGCTCTGGGCACTCCTGCCGCTGATCGCCAAGCGCGAGATCCAGGGCGGCCCGGGCGGCGCGGCGGGCTACGGCCTGCTCCTGGGTGCCCTGGGGATCGGGGCGGTCGCCGCCGCGATGGTCCTGCCCCGGCTCAAGCGCAACAACTCGACCGACGCCGTGGTGGCGGCCGCCACCCTGGTCTTCGCCGCGGCGACCGTGACCCTCGCCTACGTGCGGAGCTTCTGGGGCCTGATGGCCGCCATGCTCTTCGCCGGCGGCGCCTGGCTGTCCCTCCTTTCCAGCCTCAACGTGGCGGTGCAGACCCTGGTCCCCTCCTGGGTGCGGGCGCGCGCCCTCTCGGTCTACATGCTGGTCTTCTACGCCGGCCTGGCCGGCGGCAGTGCCCTCTGGGGCACGCTCGGCGATCACCTCTCGGTCTCGACCTCTCTCCTGATCTCGGCCGTGGGGATGGTTCTCGGGCTGGCGCTCACCGCGCGCTATCACCTGCGCTCGGGGGAGGGCCTGAACCTCGCCCCCTCGCGGATGTGGCCGGCGCCCATCGTCCGCCACGAGCCGGAGCCCGAGCGCGGCCCGGTCCTCGTCACCGTCCAGTACCTGATCGACCCGGCGCGGCGGGACGAATTCAACGAGGCGATGCGCGCCGTCCGCCGCATCCGCCTGCGCGACGGCGCCATGGAGTGGGGACTCTTTGCCGACGCCGCGGTCGAGAACCGCATGGTCGAGGTCTTCCTCGTCAAGTCGTGGATCGAGCACCTGCGCCAGCACGAGCGGGTGACCTACGCCGACCAGGACATCGAGGCGCAGGCCCGCACCTTCCACCTGGGGGAAGGCCCCCCGGTCGTGCATCACCTGATCGCGGAGCGGATGCCGCGGCGGGAGTAGCGCCACACGGTTGTCACGCGCTTGCGTTGACACATTCTTATCGAATCTTTACTATCTCTCGCCAAGCAGTAGCCCTCGCTTCGCGAGGGGTGGTTCGAACCCCCTGCCCTGACAGTCGTTTTCCCTGCGGGTGAGCGCCCGGACGAGATCTGTCCGTCCGCCTGGGCCTCGCTCGCTTCGCAGTACCAAAGGAGGTACACCTTGAAGAAGTTCGTCGCCCATCTCGCCCTCCTTCTCCTCTTCGTCCTCATCAGCCCCGCCGGTCTCCTGGCGCAACAAGGCGCCGCGGCCGGCGCTCCTCTCCCCGGCCCGGGGTCCGCCTGGAAGCTCCCCGCCCACGCCGTGGCCGGCTCGACGGCAGAGCGCCGCGCCGCCTGGCAGAAGCTGACGCCGGGGCAGCGCAAGGAGGTCTTGAAGCGTTTCGCCGCCAATCTCGGACCAGCCCTGGCCAAGGCCGCCCGGCAACACACCGCGGCGTCGCCCCCCGACCGCTCCGTGATGTCGCAACGGCTCGGCGGCGCGGTCCAGAGCACCGCCCCCGGCGCCCAGCTGCGGATCTCCGGCCCGGCCCTCTTCACACCCCTCACCCCGGTGACCCGGGCGGTCACCCCCCGCACCGCGATCTCCGGCCCGGACAACGACTTCGACGGCCTGCCGGACGACTTCGAAAACGCCCTGGGGGACGCCTTCACGCCGGTCTACCACGTCTCGACCGGGGAACAGCCCGGCACCGGCTTCGCCCTCTTCGGCGACTTCGTGCCGCAGACGGTGATCCAGAATTTCCCCGCGGTGCCGCCGATCAGCCACTACCGGGTGACTCCGGTCGGCTTCGGCACCGACAGCTCGGGCCAGCAGATCGGTTTCCTCGAGATCGACTACCTGACCCTGTGGAATCGGGACGACGGCCTGCAGATCGGCGGCGACTGCGAGACCTACGCCGCGATCCTGGGCGGGTTGATCGGTCTCAGCCTGGCCGACCTCCTCGACGGCGCGCAGGGCCACACCCTGGACGACGAGCGCTCCGCGGCGCTGGTGGGAGCTCCCACCTCGGGCTTCCAGTACTCGACCGACCCTGCCGCCTACAGCGGCTACAGCTACTACACGGCGGCGCACGAAGACACCTTCTTCGATCATAGCGCCTACCTGACGCCGGCCTCCCCGGTGCCGGCGTTCAACCATCTGAACCTCGGCTTCTCGCGCGCCAAGCACGGCACCTATACCTTCAACCCGGATGGGCTCCCCCTCTTCCCCGAGTGGGTCATCGACACCACCTACTTCACGATCGACGACCTCTTCGCTGCCGGGATCATCGACGAATTCGACTACGACTTCTACCTGTTCATCGCCGACACCCTGTTCTTCTCCTGCGTCGTCGAGCACTTCGGCGATCAGGGCGGCAGCTTCGCCGGCACCCGCATCAACGTCGGCGAGGAGAGCCAGCCGATCAACGGCTCGGGCTTCATCCGCGACGGGGAGCTCGCAGGCAAGCTCAATTCGCTGCTCTGGACCGTGCAGTAGGCCGTCCGACCGGAGGGGGCAAACGCTCCCCTCCGGGAGCCTCCGGAACGACCTGGAGGCGGTGTGGAGACGGTACGGAGACTCCCAAAACGCCTCGAATTTCAATTCAAGTCGCTCGAATTCCATTTCGAGCGGCTCGAATTCGAATTACTACGCCTTGTTTTCGATTTCGAGTGGCTCGAATTACAATTCGGGCGGCTTGAATTGTAATTCGAGCGGCTTGAATTCGAATTCTTACGCCTTGTTTTCGAATTCGAGCGGCTCGAAATGCAATTCGAGGGACACGAAATTGAATTGGAGCGGCTTGAAGTCGATTTCGAGCCACTTGAGCGGCAATTCGAGAGCTCCCTGGGGGAACGCCGGCTTCTTGCCCGCCGGGCACTGAGGGCCGCCCGAAGGCAGGGAAGAGGTGGGGATCGAACCGGATCGATCCCCGGAGACCTACAGAGACACGCCAGCTGCCGCCGAGGCGGGGAGGGCTTCCTCCGCTTCCTCGCGTTGGCCGCTCTCTCCCGCGCAGGTGCGACAGAGGAACTCACGGGGCGCCTCCGACCAGACGCCGTGGGCCTTGCACAGTCCCTTGCCACACCGACGGCAGACCCCGACCGCGCTCCAATCGGAGAACATCAGGGAGAACATGAGGCTGACCGGACCGGGCCGTTGTTGGCAGTCGTAGCAAGTCATAGGCGTCCCTCCGTGCTTTGGAGTACTCTACCGCCGTCGGTTCGATCGAACAAGACGAGGATTTCTATCGATGCGATCAAAAATTCCGATGGATCGACTCGACGGGCTCTCCGTCCGGGACCTGCGGGCGGTCGTGGTGCTGGCCGATCGGCTGCATTTCGGCCGTGCCGCGGAGGACCTGTCGCTCGCCCAGCCCTCCCTGAGCGCCGCCGTGCAGAAGGTCGAAAAGGCCCTGGGTGAACGTCTGTTCGAGCGCACCTCCCGGCGCGTCGCCCTGACCCCGGCCGGCCAGCTCGCGGTCCAGCGCATCCGTTCGGCGCTGGAGGAGATCACCGAGATCGGCCGGGGACGGTCGTCGCGCTCGCTTCTCGCCGGCCGCTTCCGGCTGGGGCTCGTGCCGACGATCGGGCCCTACTACGCCCCCACCTTCCTCGCCGCCCTGCGCGAGCGCTACCCGCAGCTCGAGCTCCTGCTCACCGAGGCGCTCACCGAGTCGCTGCTCCAGATGCTGCGCCAGCGCTCGCTGGACGCCGCCATCGTCTGCCTGCCGACCGGCGAGCCGGGGCTGACCGAGACCCCCCTCCTGCGCGAGCCGTTCGTCCTCGCCGTCCCCGCCAATCACCCGCTCGCCGCGGCCGCGGAGGTCACCCTGGGGCAGCTCGAGCTGCGGGAGATGCTGCTCATGGAGCGCGGCCACTGCCTGCGCAACCAGGCCCTGGAGACCTGCGGTACGACGCCTGAAACGGCGCTCAACCCGATGCAGGCGGCGAGCGTCGAGACCCTGCGGCACCTGGTCGCGGCGGGGAACGGCTGCGCCATCCTGCCGCAGATGGCGGTTTCGAGCGGCCTCGACTGTATGGGGCTGGTGCGCTATCTGCCGTTCCGCGAGCCGTCGCCGAGCCGGACCATCGGCGTCGTCTTCCACGAGCGGTGCGCGCGGATCGAGGACGCCGTCGAGTTCACGCACTTCCTGGCGGAGTTGCACGACCCGGCGCGGCAGCTGCCCGAGGCCGGATAGCGTAAGCGTCCGGGGCAACCTGCCGCGCCAGAGTCCCGATACGAGCCGTCCGGCAACTACGGCTTCATCGGCGCCTTGTCGACCGGAAGCCCGGCCGATTCCCAGGCGTGCAGACCCCCAAGGAGCGCTCCGACGCGCGGAAAGCCCTGCTGCTGCAACGTGAGCGCCGCACGGGCGCTCGTGTGTTCGCTGGGTCAGGTGCAGTAGGTGATGATGAAGCTCTCGCGGGGTAGCTCTTTCGAGCGCTGCTCGACCTCAGAGAGGGGGATCGAGAGAGCGCCGTGGGCGTGAGCGGACTGGTAGTCGGCGGCCGAGCGGACGTCGACGATCACCGCCTTGCCGCTCTTCAAAGCCTCTTGGGCCTCGGTGATGGACACCCGGCGCACCGAGTCGGTGCTTGCGGGCGCCGCCGGCGCCATGGAGGCCGGCGGGGCGGGAGCCGGAGCGGCCGCCGGCGGCGGGGGTGGCATCGGGGGAGCGGTGCCCGCCGGAGCGGCGAGCAGGAAGGGAACGAGGAGCAGGGATCGGAGCATCGGAACCTCCTTACGGTCTAGACCGACAAGCATGCCACAAGGAGCTTCCCGAACCGCTGGGAAGTTCTCCGGAGGCGTTGCGGAGCCTCCCGGAGACCTCCCCCCGGCCCGGCGCGAGCCGCGGGCTATACTCGCCCCCCGTGAACCCCGCTCCCTCCGCGCGCCCGCGGGCTCTCCTCGCCGTGCTGGCTCTGGCGCTCGCCCTCTGGGCCGGAGTCTGCCTGCCGACCCTCCTCGGCCGCCGCACCTTCTTCCTGCGCGACGTCTTCACCACCCATCTGATCCTCAAGGCCTTCGGCGCCCACGAGCTGGCGGCGGGGCGCATTCCGGCGGTCAACCCGGCCTGGGGGCTGGGGCAGCCGTTCCGCGGCAACCCCAACGCCCTCCCCTACTACCCGGGGAACGTCCTCTACCTCGTCCTCCCCTTCTGGAGCGCCTTCAACCTCCACTATGCCCTCCACTGGCTGCTCGCCCTCGGCGCCATGGCAGCCCTGGCGCGCGGGCTCGGGCAGGGGCGGGAGGCGGCGCTCCTCGCCGGGATCACCTATGCCGGCTCGGGCTGGTTCCTTTCCGCCCTCTCCTTCTACAACCTGGTGACCGTGGCCGCCTGGTGGCCGCTGGTCCTCCTCGGCGCCGTAATGACTGGCGGGGGGGGCCGGCGGGGGATCGCCCTGGGGGGCCTTGCCTGCGGCCTCGCGCTCCTGGGCGGCGAGCCGGTGGCGGCGGCACTCGGCCTCGTCCCCCTGGGGCTCGCCGCGGTCTCCCGGCACGGCGTTCGGCGCGGCCTGGCGACCGCCGCCGCCATCGTGGCCCTGGGCGCCGCCCTCGCTCTCCCCCAGCTCGTCGCCCTCCGGGAGGTCCTCCCCTCGACCGTGCGGGGCGGCCTGGGGATGAC
The DNA here is from genome assembly GCA_035644215.1 of Thermoanaerobaculia bacterium. Taxonomy (GTDB): domain Bacteria; phylum Acidobacteriota; class Thermoanaerobaculia; order Multivoradales; family UBA5704; genus DASQPA01. The sequence goes on along the minus strand of DASQPA010000600.1, from coordinate 16,485 downwards.
CGCGCGGCAGGCGGCGGACTACGCTCTTCACCCCGCCCGCCTGGTCGAGCTCCTCCTCCCCTTCCCCTTCGGCCGCCCCACCTGGATCGGCCCATCCGGAGTCTGGGCGGTCTCGGTCCTCCCCGCGGTGCCGCTCTTCCTTTCTCTCTATGCCGGCATCGTGGGGCTCTGGCTGGCGGCGGCCGCCGCCCGGAGGCATCGCGCCTGGGCCACCCTGGCCGCCGCCGGCCTCGCCCTCGCCATTCTGGGCGGTGCCTGGGGTCCGGCGCTCTCCCGGCTCTCCTTCGGGCTCTTCCGATTTCCGGAGAAGTTTCTCTTCTTCTTCGCCCTCGCCCTGCCGCTCCTCGCCGGCTGGGGGCTGGAGGCCGTGATCGCCTCGCGTGGCTGGCGCCGGATGGCGATGGCGGCCGGCGGCACGGCCCTGCTCCTCGCCCTCCTTGTGAAGCTCGCCACCCCCGGAGTCCTCGCCGGCGCCGGAGCGCGTCTCCCGGCCGCCACCCGGGGGACGGCCCTCTCTCTCCTCTCCACCCAACTCGGCGCCTGGGCACTGGGGCTCGCCCTGGGGGGGGCGGTGCTCCTCGGCGCCGCCTGGGCCGCGGGCGGCGACCGGAAGGCGCTCGTCGTCGCCCTCCAACTCGCCGCCCTGGTCCAGCTCTGGCCGCTGGTGGTCACCGACTCGACCGCGCCCTACCGCTCCCCCGCCGCCTGGGCGCGGCAGCTGGAGTCGACCCTCGGCCACCCGCCAGCCGCCCTGAATGAATTGCTCGTCACTCCCCACTGGCGGCCGGAGCCGGCCTATTCCTTCCCTCCGGGGCCGCACTTCTTGGCCGAGCGGGTCAAGACCGCCGACCTGGGACCCGCCCCCGGCCTCCTCCACGGCCTCACCTACCCGCTCGCCCCCGATCTCGAAGGGATGCAGACCCTCCCCCTCTACGCGCTCCTCGCCCCCCTCCCCCATCGCGGCTGGCCGGAGCGGGCGCTCTGGATGCGCCTGACCGGCGTCGAAGCCGCGGTCCTCTTCGAGGAGCCGGGGGTGCCCGACCTGGCGCTCGTCGATCGGACAGAGCGCGACGGGGTGGAAAGCCGGCTCTATGCCGTGCGCAACCCCGCCCCGGCCGCCTGGTGGCCGCGGCGGACCGTGGTCGCCCTCGACCCGGCGGCCGCGCGCGAGGCGGTGGTTGCTGCCGGCATGGCGGGCGATCCGCTGGGAACGGCCGTCGTGCCGCGACCGGTGCCGCAGGGAGAGGGCCGCGTCCTCGCGGTGGTCTCGCGGGAGCCCGACCGCATCGAGCTCGACGTGGAAGGAGCCGGAGGGGTCGTCGCCGTGCGCCGGGCCTTCCTGCCGCTCTACCGGGCGGCGGCCGAGGGGAAGGCGCTTGCGACGATGCCGGTCGATCTCGTGCTGCTGGGGGTGGCCGTACCGCCCGGCCGGCATCACGTGGTGCTCACGATCTCCTCCTGGCGGGAGGAGCTCGCGTTGGCGGTCGCTCTCCTCGCCCTCCTGGGGGCGGTCTGGATGCTCCGTCCATCTTCCACTAAAATGTCCTCACCCAAGGAGGGCCTATGATCCGGATCTCACGCGTTGGCGGCTGGACTCTCGCAATCCTGTTGATGGCGGCCTGGGCGGGGCCGGTGGTGGCGGCCGAAGGCACCGCGTCCAAGGAAGGTGTGGCGACCGCCGGCCCCGGCGCGATGTCCAGCCGGGCCGCCGTCCTCGGCGACCTGCTGCGGGCGAACCGCGAGGCCGAGGCGGCCGAGGTGCTGCGCGCCTACCGGGCGGAGGGAGCGACCGACCAGGACGTCCGCCTCCTCCTCTGCCACGTCCGGCCGCTCCTCGACGCGGACCAGAAGGATACGGCGAACGATCGCCTGCGCGCGCTCGACCCGGCGGCGCCGGTCTTCGTCGGCGGCAACGTCTCGCGGCCGGAGATCCTCGAGAACACCCCGCCCCAGTACACGGAGGTGGCCCGCAAGGCGCGGCTCCAGGGGACGGTGGTCCTGCAGACCGTCATCGGCACCAGCGGCTATGCGGAGAGCTTCGACGTGCTCAAGGGGCTCCCCATGGGCCTGGACAAGGGCGCCATCGAAGCCGTCCGGAAGTGGCGCTTCAAGCCCGCCGCCCTGGACGGCGTCCCAGTGCCGGCCTGCTACGTGCTCACGGTCAACTTCCAGATCCAGGACAAACCGGAGGACGCGGCCGGCGAGGCGCCGCCGCAATAGGGCGGGGGCGGCGCCATCGGGCACCGTCGTGAAATAATCGCCTCCCACGAGGAACGGATGCCCCGCACTTTCAACACGGCCGGCCCCTGCGACCCCAGGTTGCACTACATGCTGCCGCCGGAACGGCGCCTGCCGGGGGTGCGGAACCTGCTCGACCAGCAGTCCTACTTCGTCCTCCACGCTCCGCGCCAGGCCGGCAAGACCACCTCGGTCCGGGCGCTCGCCGAGCACCTCCGGGCGGAGGGCCGCTATGCGGCGGTGTACGCCAGCTGCGAGGCCGGCCAGGCTGCCGGAGGCGACGTGGAGGCGGGGATCTCGGCCGTGGTCGACAGCCTTCGAATGCAGGCGAGAGAGCAGCTCGCGCCGGAGCTCCAACCTGCCGCGGAAGCCGAGTGGCGCAAGCCCGAAACCCGTCTCTGGGCGTTTCTGGCCGATTGGGCGCGGCGCAGCTCCCTTCCCGTCGTCCTCTTCCTGGACGAGATCGACTCTCTGCTCGACGCGACCCTGATCTCCGTCCTGCGCCAGCTCCGGACCGCCTACCCGGATCGTCCCCAGAGCTTTCCCCAGTCCGTGGTCCTGGTGGGCCTCCGGGACGTGCGGGACTACCGCCTGGCCGTTCGGCCCGAGCCGGTGACGCTGGGGACCGCCTCGCCTTTCAACATCAAGATCGAGTCGCTGACCCTGCGCAACTTCACCCGCGACGAGGTGGAGGAGCTCTACTCTCAGCACACGGCGGAGACCGGGCAGGCCTTCACCCACGAGGCTGTGGACCGAGCCTTCGGGTTGACACGCGGCCAGCCGTGGCTGGTCAACGCCCTTGCGCGGCAGATGGTGGAAAAGGACGTACCGGACCGCAACGTCCCGATCACCGCCGCGCACGTCGAGAAGGCCAAGGAGGCGCTCATCGCGCGGCGGGACACGCATCTCGATTCGCTCATCGACCGCCTGCGGGAGCCGCGCGTCCGCCGGGTGATCGAGCCGCTCCTCGCCGGCGATCTGGTGGTGGGCGACCGCATCGACGACGATGTGGCCTACGTCGAGGACTTAGGGCTCATCGAGCGCCACGGCGAGGGCCACATCCGGATCGCCAATCCCCTCTACCACGAAGTGATCCCGCGGGCTCTCGCCGGCATCACGCAGCTCACCATCCCCTACTCGACGTCCTGGTACGTACGCCCCGACGGCCGGCTCGACATGGACGGCCTGCTCGCCGGGTTCTCCGGCTTCTGGCGCGAGCACGGCGAGGCGCTCCTCTCCTCCCAGCCCTACCCCGAGGCCGCGCCCCACCTGGTGCTCCTCGCTTTCCTCCAGCGCATCGTCAACGGCGGCGGAGCGATCGATCGCGAGTACGCCCTCGGCATGGGGCGGATGGACCTCTGCGTGCGCTGGCCCTACCCCGGCGGCCTGCAGCGGGAGGCGATCGAGATCAAGGTCTGGCGCCCGGGCCGGCCCGATCCGCAGGAGAGCGGCATCGAGCAGCTCGGCGGCTACCTGGACCGCCTCGGCCTCGATCATGGCTACCTGGTGATCTTCGATCGACGGCCGAACGCCGCCCCCGTGGGCGAGCGGACGGAGATCGAGGCCGAGGGGCGGCGGATCGCGGTGCTGCGGCTGTAGCGTAGACTACCAGTTCGGTATGCAGACCCTGCTCCAGGACCTCCGTTACGCCCTGCGCGCCCTCACCCGGAGCCCGGGGTTCACCGCCGTCGCCGTGCTCACGCTGGCGCTGGGGATCGGCGCCACGACGGCCATCGCGAGCGTCGTCGAGGCGCTCCTCGTCCGGGCGCTGCCGTTCGCCGATCCCTCGCGGCTCACCGCGCTCGACGAGCTGACGCGGCTGGGCGAGCCGATCGAGGTCACCTATCCCGACTTCCTGGACTGGCGGGCCGCGGCCAAGTCGTTCACCGGGCTCGCGGCCTACTCGTTCGAGGGCTACAAGGCCGCGACCCTGGTCCCGGTCGGCGGCGGCGAGCCGCGGGAGGTGAAGGTGACCCTGGTCTCTCCCGGGCTCTTCCCCCTCTTAGGCATCCGGCCGCTCCTCGGCCGCGGCTTCCTGCCCGAGGAGGACGCCCCGGGCCGCAACCAGGTGGTCGTCCTCGGCTATCGGCTCTGGCAGGAGCGCTTCCAGGGCGACCCAGGGGTCCGCGGCCGAATCGTAGAGCTCTCGGGGAAGCCCTTCACCGTCTTGGGCGTGCTCCCCGCCGGCCGCCAGCTCCCCTTCGACGCCGAGCTCTTCCTCCCCCTCTCGCTCCTCGGCCCACAGGAGCAGAGCACTCGGAAGTTCCACGTCATCGACGTCGTCGGCCGCCTGCGGCCCGGGGTGACCCTGGAGGCGGCGCGGGCCGAGATGACGACCCTCGCCCAGCGCCTCGGCCAGAGCTATCCGGCGACCAACCACGGAGTGGGCGCGCGCGTCCTCCTTCTCAAGGAGAAGCTGGTCGGGCCGCTGCGCCTCGCCGTGCTCGCCCTCTTCGCCGCCGTCGCCCTGGTCCTCTTGATCGCCTGCGTCAACGTCGCCAATCTCCTTCTGGTGCGGGCGCTCTCCCGCGAGCGCGAGATCGCCCTGCGCACGGCGCTCGGGGCCGGCCGCGGCCGCCTGGTGCGCCAGCTGCTGACCGAGAGCCTGGTCCTCTGCCTGGCGAGCGCGCTCCTCGGCCTGGCGCTCGCCGCCGCCGTCCTGCCGCTCCTCGAACGGGAGATCGCGCGTTTCGCCGGCACCCAGCTCACCGGCATCGAGCCGGCGGTGTTGAGCCTGCCGGTCCTCGCCTTCGCCCTCGTCGTCGCCGTCGTCACCGGGATCGCCTTCGGCATCCTCCCGGCGCTCCGCGCAGCGCGGCCGGATCTGAACGGCACGCTGCGCTCCGGCGAGCGGGGAAGCACCGGGCGGCGCGGCACGGCGCGCGCCGTCCTCGCCGCCGGCGAGATCGCCCTCGCCATCGTCCTCCTCCTGGGCGCCACCCTCCTCCTCCGGAGCTTCGCCAACCTCCTGAAAGTCGATCCGGGCTTCCACACCGAGCACCTGCTCTCGGCGCGGATCTCGCTCCCCCCGACCCTCTACAAGGACGACCAAGTCGAGCGCTTCTTCACCCAGCTCCTCTCGCGCGTCGGGGAGGCCCCCGGGGTGGTGGCCGCGGCCACCACCAACGTCCGGCCGCTCACCGCCTCGCACTCGGCGACCCGCTTCCTCGTCCAGGGCGCGCCGGCCCTGGCGCCGGGCGACTACCCGGTGGCGCAGATCCGCTTCGTCAGCCCGTCCTACTTCCAAACCCTGGAGCTCGCCCTCCTCTCCGGCCGCCTCTTCGAGACCCGGGACGTCGACGATCCAGCCGGGCTGATGATCGTCAACCAGGCCTTCGCCCGGCGCTACCTGGAAGGCCGCACGGCCGACCGCAAGCTCCTCCTCGGGGTGACCGGGCCGCACCCGACCGCCATCCCCATCGTCGGCGTGGTCGCCGACGCGCGCGACCTGGGGGTCGACACCGCGGTCGAGCCCGAGATCTACATGCCGGGCTTCGCCAACGTCGCGACCCTCCTGGTGCGCGGCACCGCCGATCCCCGGGCGCTGGTGCCGTTCGTCCGCCAGGCTGTCCACGGGCTCGACAAGAACCAGCCGGTGGCCGAGATCCTGAGCATGGACGGGGTGCTCGCCGACTCGCTCTCCCGGCCGCGGCTCCTCGCCCTCCTCCTCGGGCTCTTCGCCGGCCTGGCGCTCCTCCTCGCCGCGCTCGGCACCTATGGTGTGCTCGCCTACTCGGTGGCCGAGCGCCACCGGGAGATCGGGGTGCGGATGGCCCTCGGGGCGCGGCGGGAGGACGTCCTCGGGCTGGTCCTCCGCCAGGGGCTGCTCCTCGTCCTCGCCGGCGAGGTGGCCGGGATCGCCGGCGGCCTGGCCCTGGCGCGGCTGCTCCGCGGCCTGCTCTTCGAGGTGGGGACCGGCGACCCCCTGGCCATCATGGGCAGCCTCCTCCTCCTCGCCCTCGTCGGCCTCCTCGCCGTCGCCCTGCCGGCGGCGCGGGCGGCGCGGGTCGATCCGATGGTCAGTTTAAGGGCGGAGTGAAGCTTGGCGCGCCAGCAATCGATCCCGTACCCCGTGCGGGTCGAAACGCGCTTCATTCTGTTGGCGGACGGCGTCCCGCTGCGCACGGCGTTGTTGTAAGTACGCTTCGACTTCGTCGGTATGCCGCAGGTAGTAACCGACCACGGAATAGATATCCGCCAGATGCAAGGACGGATACTGCTGGCCGATCTCTTCGGCGGTTGCGCCTTCGGCGAAGGCGGCGATCACGGTATCCAGAGTGACCCGGGTCTTGCCCACTCGGATCACACCTTCGGCGTCCGTTTCAAGAGGAATCGTGTCAGCTACCCGGGCGAGGACCATCGGCGTACCTCCAGAGGTACTATTCTAGTCCGGATTCCACTGCAGAGGGCTCGACGGACCGTAGGTGGGGAGCCGTTGCGTACCGCCCCCTCTTGCTGAGAGACTGCGCGGCACGATGAGCGCCATCGGAACCAGCCCCCCGCGCCCGGACGGCTTCGCCAAGGCGGCCGGCGAGGCGCGCTATGCCGACGACCTGGTCTTCCCCGGGATGTGGTACGGGGCGACGGTGCGCAGCCCGCACCCGCACGCGCGGCTCGAAGATCTCTTCTTCCGGCCGGAGGCGGCGGGCGGCCCGGCGGTCTGCGTCACCGCGCGCGACCTGCCGGGGCCGAACGGCGTCATGCTGGCGGACGACTCCTGGCCGATCCTGGCCGACGGCCTCGTCCGTCACGTCGGCGAGCCGGTGGCCCTGGTCGCCGCCCCCACCCGGCTGGGGGCGCGGGCGGCAAGGGAAGGGGTGGCCGCCCGCTATACGCCGCTGCCGCCCGTGCTCTCGCTCGATGACGCCGAGGCGCTCTCCCCGCTCGCCACCCTCGCCAATATCGCCTTGGAGACGGGCGACGTAGACGCGGCCCTGGGGCGGGCGGACCAGGTGATCGAGGGGATCTACAAGACCGGCCACCAAGAGCACATCTACATCGAGTGCCAGGCGGTCACCGCCTGGTTCGAGCCCGACGGCGGATTGACGGTCGTCGGCTCGATGCAATGCCCGTACTTCGTCCACAAGTCGCTGGTGCACGGCTTCGGACTGCCGGGCGACGCGGTGCGGGTGCGCGCCTCGGCGGTGGGCGGCGGCTTCGGCGGCAAGGAGGACTTCCCCAGCCTCCTCGCCCTCCACGCCGCCCTCCTGGCGCGGGCCGCCGGCCGGCCGGTGCGGATCGCCTACGACCGGGGAGAGGACATCATCGGCACCACCAAGCGCCACCCCGCGGTCGTCCGCCACCGGACCGGGGTGAGCGCGGACGGCCGTCTCCTCGCCATGGACGTCGAGATCGTCCTCGACGGCGGTGCCTACCGCACCCTCTCCCCCGTCGTCCTGTCGCGCGCCCTCCTCCATGCCTTCGGCCCCTACCGCTGCGAGAACGTGCGCATCCGCGGCCGGGTGCTCCAGACCCATACCCCGCCCAACGGCGCCTTCCGCGGCTTCGGCGCGCCGCAGGTTGAGTTCGCCATCGAGCGGCAGATGGACAGGATCGCCCGCGCCCTGGGGCTCGACCCGTACGAGATCCGCGACCGGAACGTCGTCGGCCCCGGCGATCGGCTGCCGACCGGCCAGGTCCTGGACGGCAGCACCGCCGCCCGCCTCTGCCTTGAAGAAGCGGAGAGGCGCACCGGCTTTCGCGCCCGCTGGCGGGAACGCGAGGCGGCGCGGGCGGGGCAGATCGAGGGAGGGGACGGCGCGCCGCTCCCCGGGATCGGCCTCGCCCTCTTCTTCCACGGCGCCGGATTCACCGGCAACGGCGAGCGCCGCATGCAGTCGCCGGTGACCGTGCGCCTGGCCGACGACGGCCGGGTCGAGGTGCTGACCGCGATGACCGACATGGGCCAGGGGTGCGCCGTCGTCCTGCCGCAGATCGCCGCCGCGGCCGGTGGGCTGACCGAGGACGACCTGGTCTTCGTCGACCCCGACACCGGCCAGGTCCCCGACTCCGGCCCCACGGTGGCCTCGCGGACCACCATGATCGTCGGCGGGGCGATCGCCAAGGCGGTCGCCGAGCTGACCCAGAAGGTCGCCGCCTGGTGGGCGGACCGCGGCGCGGTCGATCTCTCCGGCGCCTCTTTCCGCCAGAGAGCGCGGGCCTACCGGGAGGAGGTGGGGCCGCTCGTCGTCACCGTCCGCCACGAGCCGCCGGCCGGCCAGAGCTTCGACGAGGCGCGCTACCAGGGCGACGCCTACCCGGTCTACGCCTGGGGCGCCGACGTGGTCGAGGTCGAGGTCGATCCCGACACCCTGGCGGTGACGCCGCGCCGGGTCACCGCGGTCTGCGAGGTGGGGAAAGCCATCCACCCCGTCCTCTGCGCCGGGCAGATCGCCGGCGGCACGCTCCAGGCGGTCGGCTTCGCGCTCCTCGAGGAGATCAAGATGAGCGACGGCCGCTACCTGAACGACCGGCTGGCGACCTACATCATCCCCACCGCCGAGGACTGCCCGCGGATCGACGTGCACCTCCTGGAGCAGCCCTGGGAGGGCGGCCCCTCCGGCGCCAAGGGGGTGGGCGAGCTCCCCATGGACGGCGGCGCCCCGGCGACCCTGGCGGCGATCGAGAACGCCCTGGGGCTGGCCGTTGCCGAGGTCCCAGCCACACCGGAGCGCCTCTACGAGCTGCGCCGCGGCGAGGAGGGCCGGGGATGAGAGTCGAGCTGACGGTCAACGACCAGCCCGTGACGCTCGACGGGCACCCCATGGAGCGCCTCCTCGACCTGCTGCGCGAGCGGCTGGCTCTCCCCGGCACCAAGGAGGGCTGCGGCGAGGGAGAGTGCGGCGCCTGCACCGTGCTGCTCGACGGCCAGCCGGTGCTCTCCTGCCTGGTGCCGCTCCTCCAGTGCGGCGGCCGGCGGATCGAGACCGTCGAGCGAATCGCGACCGGCCCGGCCCGCGGCATGGTCGAGGGGATGGTGGCGGCGGGCAGCGTGCAGTGCGGCGCCTGCACCCCGGGGATCGTAGTGACCGCCTGGGCGCTTCTCCAGGAGAACCCGGCCCCCACCCGCGCCGAGGTGGCCGAGGCGCTCGCCGGCAACCTCTGCCGCTGCACCGGCTACGAGGGGATCTTCCGCGCTCTGGTCGGCTCGCAGGAGGACCCGACCTCGTGAGCGCCTCTCCTCCGGCGTTCTCGCCGCGCACCCTCGCCGAAGCCTGCGGCGCTCTCGCCGCCGAGCCCGGCCTGGTGCGTCTCGCCGGCTGCACCGACCTCATGGTCGCGACGCCGGAGCGGCGGCTCGCCTTCCCGGGCCTCCTGGACCTCACCGGGATCGCCGAGATCCGCGGTATCCAGGAGACGGCGGCGGGCCTCTCGGTCGGCGCGACGACGACCTTCCGCGAGCTGCGGCGGTCGCCGGAGGTCCAGGCCCGCTTCCCGGCCCTGGCGGCAGCCGCCGCCAAGATCGGCGGCTGGCAGATCCAGAACCGGGCGACCCTGGGCGGCAACCTCGCCAACGCCAGCCCGGCGGGCGACTCGCTCCCCGTCCTCCTGGCCCTCGGCGCCACGGTGGTCGCGGTCGGCCCCCGCGGCCGGCGCGAGATCCCCTGCGAGAGCTTCTTCGTCGGCTACCGGCGGACCGCCCTCGCCGCCGACGAGATCCTCGCCTGGGTGCTCCTCCCCACGCCGCCCCCGGGGACGGTCCAGGCCTTCCGCAAGGTCGGGACGCGCGAGGCGCAGGCGATCAGCAAGGTGGTGGTCGCCCTGGCCGGACGGGTGGCGGACGGCCGCATCGCCGACCTCCGGCTGGCGGCCGGCAGCGTCGCCCCCGTCCCCCTCCGCCTCGCCGCCGCCGAAGCGGCCGTCCGCGGTCTGCCGCCGGGACCCGAGGCCGCCGAGCTGGCTGGCCGCACGGCGGCCGCCGAGGTGACGCCGATCGACGACGTGCGCTCGACCGGCGCCTACCGCGCCTGGGCTCTGGAGCGGGTGGTGCGGCGGCTGGTCCTGGAGCTGCGTTGACCCTCCCCTCCCTCCCCACCGACTTCACCCGCGACCTGGCCGCGCGGCTCGCCGCCGCCGACGGGGCGCTCTCCCGGCTCTACCCGGGCGACTCCGGGAGGCGGCAGCCGGTGCACACGGTCTACGTCGGTGCGGACCGCTTCCAGGCGGATCTCGTCGCCCGCTATGGGGCGAGCGCCCTGGAAGCCCTGGCCGAGCACGCGCCCGAACCGGCCGACCTCGCGCGGGCGCTCGGGCTGCCGGAGGATCTCGCGGCGGCGATCCATCCGCGGATCGTCGAGAAGATCCAGCGCGAGCCGATCGAGGACCTCCGGCTCGACTTCGAGGACGGCTACGGCAACCGTCCCGACGCCGAGGAGGACGGCCACGTCCGGGAGGCCGCCGAGGCGGTGGCTTCGGGAATGGCGTCCGGCAGCCTGCCCCCCACGGTGGGAATCCGCATCAAGCCGTTCTCGGCCGAGCTTGCCGCCCGCGGCATCCGCACCCTGGACCTCTTCCTGACCACGGTCGTCGAGCGCGCCGGCCGGCTGCCTCCAGAATTCGTCGTCACCCTCCCCAAGGCGCGGCTCGCCGCCCAGGTCGAAGCTCTGGCCGACCTCCTCGACCGCCTGGAGGCCGCCCTCTCGCTCGCCCCCGGCGCCGTCCGCCTGGAGGTCATGATCGAGACGACCCAGGCGGTCTTCGACGTCGAGGGCCGGGTCCAGCTCCGCCAGCTCGTGGCGGCGGGGCGCGGCCGCACCACAGGCGCCCACTTCGGCGTCTACGACTACACCACCGCCCTGGAGATCACGGCCGCCCACCAGACCCTGGACCACCCGGCCTGCGACCTCGCTCGCCAGTTGATCCAGGCGGCGCTCGCCGGCACCGGGGTCGAGCTCTCGGACGGGGCGACGAACGTGCTGCCCGTGGGCACGCAGGAGGCTGTCCACGCCGCCTGGCGCCTCCACTACGGCCACGTCCGCCGCGCCCTGGCCGGCGGCCTCTACCAGGGCTGGGACCTCCATCCGGCCCAGCTCCCCAGCCGCTACGCCGCGGTGTACGCCTTCTTCCTCGAGGGGCTCCCGGCCGCCGCGGCACGGCTCGCCAGCTTCGTCGCCCAGGCCACCCGGGCGACCCTCGAAGGTGCGGTGTTCGAGGACGTCGCGACCGGCCAGGGCCTGCTCAACTACCTCCTGCGCGCGATCCACTGCGGCGCGCTCGCCGAAGAGGAGGCGCGGGCGCAAACCGGGCTCACGGGACCGGAGCTTGCCGGCCGCTCTTTCGCCGGCATCCTGCTTGGGCGGCGCTCCGATCCGGCCGAAACTTGACTTGCGGCGGCGAAGGAAGTACTCTTTATCCTGCTGTAGGGCCAAGGTGGCCCACAGCATCAAGCCAAGAACTTTCCAAGAGACCTGCACACGATCGGGTCTCTTTGTGTTTTTGGCCAGGAAAGAGAGAAAGAGAGAATGCGCAACACGGGACGAGTGAAGTGGTTCAACGACAGCAAGGGCTTCGGATTCATCACGCCGGAGGACGGGAGCAAGGATTGCTTCGTTCACCACTCCGCGATCCAGGGCTCGGGTTTCAAGAGCCTGTCCGAGGGAGACCGCGTCGAGTTCGACATCGTGCAGGGTAACAAGGGCGCCGCGGCCGCCAACGTCACCAAGATCGCCTAAGCGGATCTCCCAAGGAGTCGAGACGGGCCACCCCTCGGGGTGGCCTTTCTTGTTTATTTAGGGGTGTCGGTCGATCCGGTCCTGCAGCTCGCGAGCGAGGATCTGGACGTTGGGCTCGCGGACGACGTCGTAGTGCCCCCCCGCGAGGACCCGCACGTCGACCGCGGAGGCGAGGTCCTGCCATTCCTGCGCGGCGTCCCCTGAGGCATACCGCTCCGCGGCGATGAACAGGGCGATCTCCCCGGCATAGGGTTCCGGGCGATACTCGCAGAGCGCCTGGTAGCTCGCATCGAAGAGATCGAAGCGGGCGCGCAGCCAGTCGAGCCCGAGGTCCGGGGCGATCAGGCCGAGGTCCCGCGCCAGGGCGAAGAGCTGCGACCAGAGCCGGTCCTCGTCGAGATCCGCCGGCACTCCGCCGGAGAACCGCCGCAGCTCGCCGGCAGGAATCCCCAGGTCGATGGCGAAGGTCGCCAGACGCCGCATCCGGCTCTCCGCCGCGGCGACGCCATCGAGAGCGAGCGCCGAGTCGACGAGGGCCAAAAGATCCACCGGCTCTCCGGCGAGCCGCAGCTGGCGCGCCATCTCGTAGGCCACCACCCCGCCCAGCGACCAGCCGCCCAGGAGGTAGGGACCGTGCGTCTGCACGACCCGGATCTCCGCCAGATAGCGGGCCGCCAGCTGCTCGATGCCCTCGCGGCCTCCCCCACCCGGAACGCCCAGGTCCTCCGTCCGCCGCTGCAGACCGTAGACCGGCCGATCCGGACCCAGGTGCCGCGCCAGGTCGACGTAGCAGAGAACGCTCCCGCCCACCGGGTGGACGAGGAAGAGGGGGCGGCCGCCGCCTCCGGCCTGGAGCGGAACGAGAGTGGTCTCGGCGAGTGCCCCGCCCAGACGGATCAGGCTGGCGAGCCCCTCGACCGTCGGGTTCTGCAGCAGCTGGGAGAGCGGAATCCGGCGGCCGCAGATCTCCTCGATCCGGGCCACCAGGCGGACCGCCAGCAGGGAGTGCCCCCCGGCGGTGAAGAAGTTGTCGCGCGCGCCGACCGGCGAGAGCCCCAGCAGCTCCTCGAAGACCCGCGCCACCGAAAGCTCCAGCGGATCGCGGGGTGCCAGGAAGACCTCGCCGGCCGGAGAGCGCTCACGGACCGGCGTCGGCAGCCGCCCGCGGTCGACCTTGCCGTTGGGGCCGAGGGGCATCGCTTCGAGGACGACGAAAGCGGCGGGCACCATGTGCCGGGGCAGCGACTCGCGCAGGAAGTCCTGCAGCTCGCGAACCGTCGTCGTCGCCCCACTCTCCAGCACGACGTAGGCCGCCAGGTAGAGGGCGCCGGAGGCGCCGGCCCCTTCTTCCGTCCGGGCGAGGACCAGCACTTCGCGCACCGTGGGGTGGAGGGCGAGAGCGGCCTCGATCTCCCCGGGCTCGATGCGGAAGCCGCGGATCTTCACCTGGTCGTCGCTCCGGCCGCGGAACTCCAGCGTGCCGTCCCGGAGGTGGACGGCGAGGTCGCCGGTGCCGTACATCCGCGCCCCGGGACGGTCGCTCCAGGGATCGGGCACGAAGCTCGCCGCCGTCAGCCCGGGCTGGCCGTGGTAGCCGCGGGCGACACCGTCGCCGGCGACGAAGAGCCCGCCGACGGTGCCCATCGGCACCGGCAGGAGGTCCGGACCGAGCAGGTGGATCCGGGTGTTGGAGATCGGATGGCCGATGGGGATCACCCGGCCGGCCGGCCGGGCGACCCGCAGGCGGGCGCAGGCGATCGTCACCTCGGTCGGTCCGTAGACGTTGACCAGCTCGGCGCCGTCGAAGCCCCGGGCCTGCCAGCGCGCCACGTACTCGGCCCGCGCCTTCTCGCCGCCGATGTCGATCAGCCGGACCGTGTCGGGCAGGCGGACCGCCGGATCGTCCAGGGCCGCCGCCAGCTCGTGCCAGTAGGCGGTCGGCAGAGTGAGCGAGGTCAGGGCCTCCGCCGCCACCGCCGCCATGAACTGGCGCGGCGAATCGAGCATCGCGGCGCCGCGCAGTACCAGGGTGGCCCCGGCGAACAGACGGGTGAAGATCTCCTCGACGCTGGCGTCGAAGTTGATCGAGGTGAACTGCAGGCCGCGGTCGGCGGGGGTCGTGCCATAGAAGCGGACGCCGTCGACCACGTAGTTGACCGCCGAGGCGTGCTGGACGAGCACCCCCTTGGGCGCGCCGGTCGAGCCGGAGGTGTAGATCACATAGGCCAGGTTGGCGGCCGTCGCCCCGCTCTCCGGGTCGGCCGGGCTGCGTTGCGCGATCGCCTCCCGGTCGCGATCTAGATCGACGGCGGGGACAGAGGCGCCGCTCAGGGTCCGCCCAGCGTCGGAGCGGGTGAGGAGGAGCCGCGCCCCGGAATCCGCCAGGATGTAGGCGAGCCGCTCCTCCGGGTAGTCCGGGTCCATGGGGACGTAGGCGCCGCCCGCCTTGAGGATGCCCAGAACCCCCACGATCAGCTCCGCCGAGCGGCCGAGGAGGAGGCCCACCCGCGCCTCGGGTCCGACCCCCAGCGCCCGCAGGTGGTGCGCCAGCCGGTTGGCCCGCCGGCGGAGCTCCCCGTAGCTGACCGCGACGCCCTGGGCGACCACCGCCACCGCCTCCGGCCAGGCCGCCGCCGAGCGGTCGAAGAGCGCGTGGAGAGGGCGGTCGGGGTAGGCGGCCCCGGTGTCGTTCCACTCCCGGACGACCTGCTGGTGCTCGCCCGGGGCGAGGAGCGGGAGCTCGCCGAGCGGACGGTCCGCATCGCGGACGATCGCCTGGAGCAGCACCTGGAAGTGGGCGGCGGCGCGGCCGAGCGTCGTCGCGTCGAACAGGTCGAGCCGGTAGGCGATGCCGCCGACGATCCGCTCCCGGCCCGCCGTCAGGCCGAGCATCAGGTCGGACTTGGTGGTCTCCGCCGGGGCCTCGACGACGCGGAAGGCGAAGCCCGGCAGCCCGGGAGTCTCAGCCGGGGCGTTCTGCAGCGCGAACATCACCTGGAAGAGCGGCGACTGGCGTGGATCGCGCTCGGGGTCGAGCTCTTCGACCAGGCGCTCGAACGGCAGGTCCTGGTGGGTGTAGGCGCCGAGCGCCGCCTGTCGCACCCGGTCGAGCAGTTGCCGGAAGCTCAGGCCCCCCAGGAGATTCACTCGCAGCACCAGGGTGTTGACGAAGAACCCGATCAGCCCTTCGGTGTCCTGGTGGTTGCGGTTGGCGATCGGCGTGCCGATCAGCACGTCCGCCTGGCCGGCCGAGCGGCCGAGCAGGGTGCCATACGCCGCGATCAGCGTCATGAAGAGCGTCGCCCCCTCGTGCCGGCTGAAGGCGGCGAGGTCGCGCGACAGCTCCGCGGTGAGCTCGACGGGCAGCGCTCCCCCCCGGTAGCTCGGCAGCACCGGCCGGGGCCGGTCGGTCGGCAGCTCCAGCCGTAAGGGAGCGCCGGCCAGCTGCTCCCGCCAGTAGGCGAGCTGCGCCGCCAGGACCTCGCCGGTGAGCCACGCCCGCTGCCAGACCGCGAAGTCGGCGTACTGGATCGCCGGCTCCGGCAGGGGCGAGGGCCGGCCGGCGAGGAACGCCCCGTAGAGGACCGTCACCTCGCGTAGCAGCACGTCGAGCGACCAGCCGTCGGCGACGATGTGATGGACGGTGAGGAGCAGCCGGTGCTCCCGGTCGGCCAGCCGGAGCAACAGGAGGCGGAGCAGCGGCCCGGTCCGCAGATCGAAGCGGTGCCGGGCCTCGGCGGCGGCGAGGCGCCGGACTTCGGAGCGGCGCGCCGGCTCGGACAGGCCGTCCAGGGAGACGACGGGCAGCTCGACCGGGAGGCTCGGCGCAATCACCTGGACCGGCCCCCGTGCCCCGTGGTCGCCACGGTCTCCACGCTCTCCACCTTCTCCGATACCGAAGGTGGTCCGCAGCACCTCGTGCCGCCGCACCACCTCGCCGAAGGTCCGCCGCAGCGGCTCGATCGCGAGCTCGCCGCGGAGCTCGACCGCCCAGGGCACGTTGTAGGCCGGGGTGCCCGGCTCCAGCTGATCGATGAACCAGAGCCGCTGCTGGGCAAACGACAGCGGCAGCTCCGGTGGCTCCCCCTGCCGCGGCACCGGCAGAATGGGCGGCATCACACCGCCCGCCTCCCCCTGTTGCGCCTCCGCCACCCACCGCGCCAGCTCGGCCACCGTCGGTCCTTCGAACAGCCGTCGCACCGACAGCTCGACTGCACAGACCTGCCGGACCCGCGACACCACCCGGGTGGCGAGGAGCGAATGCCCACCGAGGGCGAAGAAGTCGTCCTCGACCCCCACGCGCTCCCGCCCCAATACCTCCGCCCAGATCTCGGCGAGCAGCTCCTCGACCGGGCTGCGCGGCGCGACGTACCCCTCGTCCCCTCCCCGTTCCTCGGGGGCCGGCAGGCCCGCCCGGTCCAGCTTGCCGTTGGGGGTGAGCGGCAGGGCGTCGAGGAACCGATAGGCCGAGGGCACCATGTACTCCGGCAGAGAGAGCCGCAGGAAGTCGCGGACCTCCTCCTCGCGCAGCACCGTTCCCATCTCGGCCACCAGGTAGGCCACGAGCCGCGCGCTC
>DASQPA010000599.1:0-2469 GCA_035644215.1 Thermoanaerobaculia bacterium | reverse complement strand
AGCTTCGGCGACGACACGGTCTACCTGGAGAAGCTCATCATCGACACGCGGCATATCGAGATCCAGGTGATGGGCGATCTCCATGGGCGGGTGGTTTCCCTGGGCGAGCGCGAGTGCTCGCTCCAGCGCCGGCACCAGAAGGTGGTCGAGGAGGCCCCCTCGGTCGCCGTCACCCCGGAGCTGCGCCGGCGGATGGGCGAGGCCGCGGTCGCCGCCGCCCGCGCGGTGGGCTACAGCAACGCCGGCACGGTCGAGTTCCTCCTGGCGAAGGACGGCAGCTTCTACTTCCTGGAGATGAACACCCGGCTCCAGGTCGAGCACCCGGTGACCGAGCTGGTGACCGGGATCGACCTCGTGCGCGCCCAGGTGCGCATCGCCGAGGGCGAGCCGCTGGGGCCGGAGGTCGACGACGTCGGCCCGCGCGGCCATGCCATCGAGGTCCGCCTCTACGCCGAGGACCCGTTCCACCGCTTCACCCCCTCGCCCGGCCGCATCGAGCGGCTGCGGCTGCCGGAGGGACCGGGGGTGCGCAACGACTTCGGGGTCTACGAGGGGGCGGAGGTGACGATCCACTACGACCCCATGCTCGGCAAGCTCATCGTCTGGGCCGCCGACCGCGAGAAGGCCCTGGAGCGGCTGGCCCGCGCGCTCTCCGAGCTGCAGGTGGTAGGGATCAAAACCAACGTCCCTCTCTTCGAGGCGCTCCTGGCCGACCCCGACTTCCGCTCCGGCAACCTGGACATCGGCCTCCTCGACCGGAAGCTCGCGGCGGGCGATCTCGTCCCTCCGGAGCGGACGCGGCTCGACGACCTGCCGTTCCTCGCCGCCGCCCTGGCCCACTTCGAGCGCTCTCAGCGCACCCATACCGGGGTCCCGGGGACCAGCCGGCGCTCGCAGTGGGGGGAGGCGGCGCGGCGCGAGGCGGTGTCTGGAGGCGGCGCATGGAAGTGATCGTCCGCGTCGGCGACCGCGAGGAGCGGGTGCGGATCCGCCGGGTGGAGGGGGCCTCGCCCGGCGCCACGCACGAGGTGACGGTGGGGGAGCGCACCTACGCGATCGACGCCGCCGAGCTGGCGGGCGGCGGAGTGTGGAGCCTGCTTCTCGCCGGCCAGCAGCACGAGGTCGCGGTCCGGGTCCGGAGCGAGGGGGTCTACGAGGTGGGCTCCCTGGGGCGGACGACGGCGGTCGAGGTGCTCGATCCGCTCGCCTATCTCGTCCAGACCTCGCGCGCCGGCAAGGGCGCCCGCCGGGTGGAGCGGGTGACCGCCTACATGCCGGGCCGGGTGGTCGCGGTGCTCGCCGCGGTGGGCGACGAGGTCGCGGCCGGGCAGGGGATCGTGGTGCTCGAGGCGATGAAGATGCAGAACGAGATCCTCGCCGAGCACGCCGGTATCCTGAAGGCCATCCTGGTCCAGCCCGGGCAGGCGGTCGAGGGCGGGGACCCGCTGTTCGAAATGGAGTGAGGATGGACGCTGGAGGCCGCCGCTCCCGCTGGGCCGTCCTTCTCCTTCTCACCGCCTTCGCCCTCCTCTGCTTCCACGGCCTCCTCTGGGACACCCCCACGGTCGACGAGTTCGCCCACCTGCCGGCGGGCTGGTTCTACCTGCAGACCGGGAGCTTCGCGCTCTTCCCCCAGAACCCGCCGCTGGTCAAGGTCCTCTCGGCGCTCCCCCTCTTCCTCGTCCATCCGGCGCTCGACCCCGCGGCCCGGGTGCAGAACACCGGCTGGTACCCGTGGGTCTACGGCACCGGCTTCATGGAACGGAACCGGGCGATCTACGAGCGGGTCTTCTTCCTCGGCCGGCTGCCCATCGTGCTCCTCGGCCTCTTGACCGGACTCCTCGTCTACCGCTGGGCGCGCGAGCTCTACGGCGAGGGAGCCGGCCTCGCCGCCCTCACCCTCTATGTCTTCTGTCCGTCGATCGTGGCCCACGCCCACCTCGCGACGGTCGACCTGGGGGCCGCTTGCTTCACGCTCCTGGCGCTGTACCGGTTGGACCGGTATCTCAGGAAGCCGACGGGGAGACGGCTGCTGCTCTGCGGCCTGGCTCTGGGGGCGGCGGAGCTGGCGAAGCTCACGGGGTTGCTGCTGTATCCGGTGTTCGTCGTGCTGGTGGGGGTGGCGGTGGGGCTGGCCCCTCACCCCCCCGGCCCCCCTCTCCCCTCCGCCCCCCCGGGCCCCCGGGAGAGGGGGGAGACAGGCGCCCGTAGCCAAAGTTGGAGGATCGGCTGGGGTTTGGCCTCACTCACCGGGATCTTTTTTCTGAGTTTCCTGGTGATCGACCTGGGGTACCTCTTCTCGGGGGTGGGGCGGCCGCTCCGGGAGCTGCGGTTCGAGAGCCGGTCGCTGTCGCGGCTGGCGGGGGCGCTGCCCGGGGGGCTGCCGGTGCCGCTCCCCACCGCCTATCTCCAGGGGGTGGACGACCTCCAGCTGATCAACGAGGGGGGGGAGTATCCGAACTACCTCTT
>DASQPA010000598.1:0-8751 GCA_035644215.1 Thermoanaerobaculia bacterium | reverse complement strand
GCCAGAGTCCCTGGAGACGGGCTGTATCTGCTCACGCTGAGCCAGAGTCCCTGGAGACGGGCCGTATCTGCTTACGCTGGGCCAGAGTCCCTGGAGACGGGCTGTATCTGCTTACGCTGGGCCAGAGTCCCTGGAGACGGGCTGTATCTGCTTACGCTGGGCCAGAGTCCCTGGAGACGGGCCGTATCTGCTTACGCTGGGCCAGAGTCCCTGAGAGGGGCTGCGCCACAGAAGCTCTCGGGTCGACGGAAGGCCCCCCTCCTGGCCTCCCGCCTGATCCAACCGCCGCCCTCCCAGGGGGGAGGGACCCACCTCCCACCCCCTCGGAGCCACTCGCGGTGGTGACTTGCGCGGCTCCCCTCTCCCGGGGGTGCGGGGGGTGGGCCGGGAGAGGGGTCGGGGGTGAGGGCTGCCGTCCGACGCACTTCGCGCTCCTGTAGAATCGCCGTGCACCGACCCCCGGATGCCGCTGTGAGGGACTGGCAGAGATCGAGGAGAACCGCGCTGGCGATCGCCGGTCTCGCCGTTCTTGCCGCCCTGGTGCTGCGGACCGGCGCGGCGGACCCGCCCGCTCCCGCCCCCCCCGCCCTCCCTATCCCCGGCATTGCCGTCACCGCCGGCGCCGCGGCCGGTTACGTCCCAGACCGGGTCTGCGCCAGCTGCCATGCCGGGATCGCCGAGAGCTACCGCGGGCTCGGCATGGCGCGCTCCTTCTATAAGCCCGCTGACGGTCCCTTGGTCGAGGACCTGGGGCCGGCCGGGTTCGACCACCCGGCCTCCCGGCAGCACTTTGCCATGGAGCGCCGCGGCAACCAGCTGGTCTTCAAGCGCTGGCAGGTCGCCGCCGACGGCCGGCCGATCCTTCCTTTCGAGCAGCCGGTCGACTGGATCGTGGGCTCCGGCAACCATGCCCGCGTCTATCTCTATAGGACGGGGGACGGCGAGCTCTACCAGCTTCCCATCGCCTGGTACAGCCAGGAGAAGCGCTGGGGGATGGCCCCGGGGTACGACCGGCCGGACCACGAGGGGGTGCTCCGGCGGGTGCGCCGGGAGTGCCTGTTCTGCCACAACGCCTTCCCCGAGGTGCCGGCGGGAAGCGACGCCTATGGGGCGCCCCAGGTCTACCCGCAGCAGCTCCCCGCGGGGATCGGCTGCCAGCGCTGCCATGGGCCGGGGGGCGAGCACGTGCGGCGCGCCTCGGGAGGGATGGAGGAGCGGGAGAGCGTCCGGGCGGCGATCGTCAATCCGGCCCGCCTGCCGGGGACCCTGGGCGACGACGTCTGCTCCCAGTGCCATCTCCAACCCGAGGTCGCCCTCCCCCGGGTGCGCCGCTTCGGCCGTGGCGACTACGCTTTCCGCCCCGGCGAGCCGCTCGCCGCCGCCATCGTGCAGGCCGACCTGAGCGAGGAGGGGACCGGCGCCCCGGGCGGCGAGGAGCGTTTCGAGATCAACCACCATGGCTATCGCCTGCGGCAGAGCCGCTGCGTTGCCGCCAGCCCCGGCCGCATCCACTGCTGGAGCTGCCACGACCCGCACCGCCGGCTCCAGGGGGAGGAGCTGGCGGTCCGGGTTCGCGCCACCTGCCTGGGTTGCCATACCACCGCCGCCTGCAAGCGGCCGGAGCACCGGCCCGCCGACCCCGCCGATTGCGCCTCCTGCCACATGCCGAAGCGCCGGCCGCGCGACGTGGTGCACGTGGTGATGACCGATCACAAGATCCAGCGCCGGCCGGGGGGGCCGGAGCTCACGGCACCGCGGCCCGAGACCGATCCCGTCGTCGGGAGCGTCCGCCTCGACGCGCCGGCGGGAGAGCTGGGACCGCTCTACCTCACCCTCGCGGTGGTCCGCGCCGGGGCCTTCCCCTCCGCCGTCGAGCGGCTGGAGACGCAGCTCGCCGGGACGCCCACGGCCGACTCCGAGCCCTACCTGGAGCTCGCCGCCGCCCAGATGAAGGCGCAGCGTTTCACCGCGGCCGAAAAAACGCTCGGGGCCATCCTCGCCCGCTCCCCCCACTCTCCCCTGGCTCCCCTGGCGAGCCAGTGGCTGGGGGTCGCCCGCGCCGCGCTCGGCCGGCTGCCGGAGGCGGAGGCGGGGCTGCGGCAGGTGCTGGCCCAGGGGGGGAGCGACCCGGTCGAGACCCGCTTCAACCTGGGCCTCGTCCTTATTGCGAAGAGCGCCGGCGAGGGCCGGGCCGCCGCGGCCGTCCCCCTCTTCGAGGCGGCTCTGGCCGACCGCTTCAATTTGGTGGCCGCCTGGGTCCGCCTGGGCGCTGCCGAGGTCCAGCTCGAGCACCTGCCGCGCGCCGCCCAGTGCTACGAAAAGGCCCTGGAGATCGACCCCGCGCAGACCGACGCCTACCTGGGCCTCGGGCGGGTCCTCCTGCGCCAGGGGAAGCGGGCGGAAGCCCTGCGCGTTCTCACCCACGGTGCCACCATGGCGAAACGGCCGGCGGCGGTCGCCGCGGCCTTGAAGGAGGCGTCCGGCGGGTAGGTGGAAAACCTTCCCCTCCCGAGGGCGTATCTACGTATCCAGAGATCGACAACATCCGAGAGGAGAGACACATGGTTCGCAAGTCTTTGGCATGGCTGGTCGTCGGCACGCTGGTCGCGGTCGCCGCTTCGGCCCAGTCCGCCGACGAGATCATCGAGAAATACATCTCGGCCAAGGGCGGCCGGGAGAAGCTCAAGGCGGTGCAGACGATCCGCATGACCGGCAAGATGGACATCGGCGGCGGCGCCTCGGCTCCCTTCACCACGGAGATGAAGCGGCCGCACAAGGTGCGGACCGAGTTCACCCTCCAGGGGATGACCGGCACCCAGGCCTTCGACGGCACGACGGGCTGGATGGTCATGCCGTTCATGGGCAAGAAGGACCCCGAGCCGATGTCCGCCGACGACTTGAAGGGCATTGAGGACCAGGCCGACTTCGAGGGCGCGCTGGTCGACTACAAGGCCAAGGGACACCAGGTCGAGCTCCTCGGCAAGGAGAACGTCGACGGCACGCCGGCCTGGAAGCTCAAGCTGACCAAGAAGAACGGCGACGTCTCCTACGTCTACCTGGACGCCGACGCCTACCTGGAGGTCAAGGAAGAGGGCAAGCGCACCATGCGCGGCCAGGAGGTGGAGTTCGAGAGCACCATGGGGGACTACAAGACGGTCGACGGCATCGTCTTCCCGTTCTCGCTCCAGGCCAAGCCCAAGGGCGCCCCGGCCGGCATGACCCTCACCTTCGAGAAGGTCGAGATCAACCCCGCGGTGGACGACAGCCGCTTCGTCATGCCGAAGGTGGAAAAAAAGGAGGGGGCGCAGAAGCCCCAGTAAGCGAGCCATGCCAAACGCCAAGTGGATCCCCTGCCTCCTGGCAGTAGGGCTGGGCCTCGGCCTGCCCGGCGCCCGCGCCGCGCGGGCGCAACCGGTAGACGTCGACGAGAGCACCTTCGGCGGTCTTTCAGCGCGCGCCCTGGGGCCGGCCACGACCGGCGGCCGCATCGCGGCGATCGAGGCCGTCCCCGACAGTCCGCTGACGATCTACATCGGGACGGCCGGCGGCGGGGTCTGGAAGTCGGTCGACGGCGGCCTCTCCTACAAGCCGATCTTCGACGAGCACAACCCGTCGATCGGCGCCCTGGCTTTGGACCCCAAAAACCCCAAGACCCTGTGGGTGGGGACCGGCGAGTCCTGGACCCGCAACAGCGTCTCGGTGGGCGACGGGGTCTATAAGACGACCAACGGCGGCGACAGCTGGGAGAAGATGGGCCTGGCCGACAGCGAGCACATCGCCCGCATCGCCGTCCACCCGGCCGACGGCAACACCGTCTGGGTCTGCGCCACCGGCCATCTCTGGGACGGCAACGAAGAGCGCGGGGTCTACAAGACGACGGACGGCGGCAAGAGCTTTAAGCGCACGCTCTTCGTCAACGCGGACACCGGCTGCTCGGACCTCGCGGTCGATCCCCAGGACCCACGGATCGTCTACGCCGGCATGTGGCAGTTCCGCCGTTTCCCCTGGGCCTTCCGCTCGGGCGGAGCGGGGAGCGGCCTCTATAAATCGACCGACGGCGGCGACACCTGGCGGGCGGTGAAGACCGGCCTGCCGGCCGGCGACAAGGGCCGCATCGCGGTCGCCATCGCCCCCTCGCGGCCGGCCGTGGTCTACGCCCTGGTCGAGGCCAAGGAGACCGCCCTCTACCGCTCGGAGGACGTGGGCGAGAGCTGGACCCCGGTCAACACCTCGTTCAACGTCCAGGTGCGGCCGTTCTATTTTGCCCGCCTGGTGGTCGATCCCGCCGACTACAACTACGTCTACAAGCCGGGCCTCACCCTGACCATCAGCACCGACGGCGGCAAATCGTTTTCCAGCCCGTTCGCCGGCGGCTTCAACTTCGGCGGCGTGCACGGCGATCACCACGCCCTGTGGATCAACCCGAAGAACCCGCAGGAGCTGCTCCTGGGCACCGATGGCGGCGTCTACGCCTCGGCCGACCGCGGCCACCACTGGCGGCATGCCAAGGCTCTGCCGGTCGCGCAGTTCTACCACGTGAGCTACGACATGGAGTGGCCCTACAACCTCTTCGGCGGCCTGCAGGACAACGGCTCGTGGATGGGGCCGTCGCGGGGGATCGGCGCCATCTTCAACCGCAACTGGCGAAACGTCGGCGGCGGCGACGGCTTCTACGCCTTCCGGGACCCCTACGAGAAGGACTTCGTCTACTCCGAATCGCAGGGCGGCAACGTCGAGCGCCGGCGCCTGTCGACCGGCGAGAGCAAGGACATCAAGCCGCTGCCGGGGGCCGGCGAGAAAGAGCTGCGCTTCAACTGGAACACCCCCATCCACCTTTCCCCGTCGACCCCGGGGACCCTCTACATCGGCGCGCAGTTTCTCTTCCGCTCGCGCGACCGCGGCGACTCCTGGGAGCGCATCTCGCCCGACCTGACGACCAACGATCCCAAGAAGCAGGGGCAGCTCCTGTCCGGCGGCCTGTCGATCGACAATTCGAGCGCCGAGAACCACACGACGATCTACTCGATCGCCGAATCGCCCAAGAACCCCGACCTCCTCTGGGTGGGGACCGACGACGGCAACCTCCAGGTGACCCGGGACGGCGGCAAGAGCTGGACGAACGTCGCCGGGAACGTCGCCGGCACTACGGGCTTGCCGAAGGGGACCTGGGTCTCGACCGTCGAACCCGGCCGTTTCGACGAGGCCACCGCCTTCGCCACCTTCGACGGCCACCAGATGGGGGACAAGAAGACCTACGTCTACAAGACGACCGACTACGGCAAGAGCTGGACGCCGATCACCGGCAAGGGCCTCGCCGGCTATGCCCACGTCGTGCGCCAGGACCTGGTCAACCCCGACCTGCTGTTCGTGGGGACCGAGTCCGGTCTCTTCGTCTCGATCGACGGCGGTGCCCGCTGGGCGCGCTTCAGCGGCAATCTCCCGCCCGTGGCGGTGCGCGACCTCGCCATCCACCCGCGCGAGTCGGACCTGCTGATCGCCACCCATGGCCGGGGTCTGTACGTGGTCGACGACATCACCCCGCTGCGCCGGTTGACCCAGAAGGTGTTGGACACCGACGCCGCCCTCCTCCCCGGCCGGCCGGCGGTGATGGTCATCCCCGGCGCCGAGCAGGAGTTCGTGAGCGACGAGGAGTTCGTCGGCTTCAACCCCGACGAGGCGGCGGCGATCACCTACTACCTGAAGAAGCGCCACCTCTTCGGCGATCTCAAGGCCGAGATCTACGACGCCCAGGGCAAGCTCATCTCGACGATCCCGGGGAGCAAGCGCAAGGGCTTGAACCGCATCGAGTGGCCGATGCGCCTGCCACCGCCCAAGATCGCCGGGGCGAACTCGATCATCGAGCAGCAGGGCGCCTTCTTCGGCCCGCGGGTCCCGGCCGGCACCTACACGGTCAAGCTGATCCGCGGCAGCGAGACCCTGACCGGCCAGGTCGAGCTGGTCCCCGATCCGCGTTCGCCGCACTCGGCCGCGGACCGGGCGCTGCAGCAGAAGACCGCCATGGAGCTCTACGGCATGCTGGAGCGGCAGACCTACCTCGCCGAGGTGTCGCTCGCCGCCCAGCAGCAGGCGCAGAAGGTGGCGGCGGGGCTGCCGGCCAAAGACCGGCTGCGCCAGCAGGTCGAGACGGTGGGCGGCCGGCTCGAAACCTTCCACAAGAAGATGGTGGCGACGGGCGAGGCCGGCTGGCTGGCCGGCGAGGTGCAGCTGCGCGAGAAGCTCGCCACCCTCTATGGCGCGGTCAACGGCTACGAGGGGCGGCCTTCCAAATCGCAGATCGATCAGGAGACCGTCCTGACGGACGAGCTCGGCCGGGCGGAGAAGGAGCTTGGGAACCTGGTGGATCACGACGTCGCCGCCGTCAACCGGGACCTGGCCGGGCGCAAGCTGCCGCCCGTAGCGGTGCCCAGCCTGGAGGAGTGGAAGAAGAAGGACAGTGGCGGGGCGGTCCCGCCGGCGGCCGGGGTGGCCGACGTGATGCCCGCCTTCCTGCCGCTGTCGCTTCTGCGGTAGAGCAACCCGAGCAGGGCAGGCACAGGGGCACTGCCCCTACCTGCCCTGCTGTCGACCTTCCTCTGCGCGACCGCCTTGCCGCGGATCGCAGGCGTCTACGGCCTGCTGGAGACGCCCTGGCGGCGGTGGTTGAGGCAAGGTTCGTGGTTGGCCCCCCACAGACCCGTACGTGCGAGACTACCGCATACAGTTCTTCAGGTCACGGGTTTGCTACGCGGGGGCCGAAAACCCTCGTCAGGCGGTCATCGCTGAGCGTCAGGCGGTCACCGCCGAGCGTCGTGCAACTATCGCCGAAAGGCCTCGGTGACCGGTACGCCCTTTCATCCATCTTCGGGTGCGGCGGAGCCGCATGCGTCGCAGGATCGTAGGCGTTTCCGGCCCAGCGGCCGAGCCGCAGACCCAAGCCGCGGGCGAGGAGCCAGCAGACCCACTGCGTGAGGGCCAGAGCGACGACCAGGGTGAGGAGAAGCCTCCCGTCGAACATCGGCTATCCCGGAACCCCGTATCCTCGCTCGGGTATCCCTGGGGCGCGGTAGATTCGGGAGACGCTGTATAATTTCTCACAAGAGTGTCACCAAGATGCGTTTTCATGGCACTTTCTCTTTGAGAGGCAAACCTCGGCGGCGATCCTGCCGCCCCGGATGTCCCGTAGGAGGGAATTCCATGTCGCCCATCCGCTTGCGCCGCACTCTCCCCGCCGTCACCCTGCTCACCGCTCTCCTCTTCACCCCCACCCTGGCCCAGGCCCGGCCGTCCGGGCCGGACCGGCAGGCCGCCGTGGCGTCTTCGAGCTTCCTGGGAAGCCTTTGGCATCTCCTCACCAGCTTCTGGGGGGAGGAGGGCGGCTCGATCGCCCCCTGGGGCGGTAAGACCAACTCTCCCGGAGCAATGCACAGCCTCTGGGGGGCCGAGGGACCCTCGATCGACCCCTGGGGCGGTCATGCTGCGCCGCCGACTGGCGGCAGCCCTTCCGGTGGTTCGATCGACCCCAACGGCTAGATCCGAGCAGGGGGGCCGAAGCTTCGGCCCCCAAAGTTCTCTTCGCCAGGTGTCACGAATTTCGCCTCTGCGGTAACTTACCTGTAGGAGGAAGTTGAAGCCAGAAGAAGTTCTTGAAGTCATGCACAACTCAAGGAGGGCCGCGTGAGGAATGATCATCATCCATCGCTCGAAACCCTGGCGAAGTGGCTGACCGGGGATCTCGCCTATGAGGACCTGCTCAAGCTTGTCGAACATTTCGTTACGCGGTGTCCCACGTGCAGCGACACCTACCAAGTGCTCCTCCGACTCAAGCGCGACGTTGAGCACTGGGATGAGAAGGTCGCCGTCTTCGAGGGCCAGCAGGCTCTCGAACTTTTCGAGCAGATGTCAGGTCTACCGTTTGACGAGCAGCTCAGTCGGGTCCGGGACGATGAGGACTTCCAGACCTGGGGATTCTGTCAGCTTCTGCTCAAGAAGAGCCTGGAGGCTGCCTTCGAAGACCCGGGCAGGGCGGTCAACTTCGCCGACTTGGCGGTTAAGGTCTCCCAATTCCTAGAGGATGCTTATGACCCATACTGGGTGTTGGACCTTCGCGCGAAGGCTAGTGCCTATCTAGGCAACGCCCGAAGGGTACTCGGAGAGTTGCGGAGCGCGGAGTCAGCCTTTCGAGATGCGGAGAGCTTCCTCGCCGCGAGCATGACCGGCAATATCCAAGTCGAGGCGGAAGTCCTTGAGCTCAAGGCAACCCTCAGAAGATCCCAGAGAGATTTCTCCGAAGCGGTGGGCCTCCTGGATCGTGCATATGCGCTTTACGAGGAGTCGGGTGACCCACATCGAATGGGCAGAACCTTGATCTCGAAGGCCAAGGTGCTGGAAGACAGGGGCGATCTTGAGGGAGCGATCGAGTTGCTCCCTCGCGCCCTCGATCTCGTCGATATAGAGAAAGACCCTCGTCTCGCGGTCTATGGACGCCATAACCTCGTCCTGAGCCTGACGACAGCGGGTCGCCACGAGGAAGCCGCTGGTCGCCTTCCCGAGGTACGCGACCTCCTGAGCAGAATCGCCAAGCCCTTGGATTTGGTCCGTCTGCGATGGACGGAAGGCAGGATTGCGGCGGGCCTCGGCAACCGCGATCTCGCCGAAGCCGCCTTCCGCGAGGTCCAGCACGAATTCTTCGACCGCCACATGGCCTACGACGCCGCCCTCGTCTCCCTGGACCTCGGCATCCTCTATGCCAGT
>DASQPA010000597.1:0-16013 GCA_035644215.1 Thermoanaerobaculia bacterium | reverse complement strand
CGGCGCCAGGTCGACCGTCGAGGCCAGCGCGTCGACCACCCGGCCGGCCGGCACCCCCGGTCCGCGGACGATCAGGGGCACCCGGATATCCTCTTCGTAGGCCGTGTACTTGCTCGCCATCAGACGGTGCTGCCCCATGTGGAAGCCGTTGTCGGAGGAGAAGACGACGTAGGTGTTGTCGAGCTCCCCGGTCGCGGCGAGGGTCGTGACCAGCTTGGCCACCAGCTCGTCCACCGCCTGGAGCGACTGGAGGCGCAGGCGGTAGAGGTCGTCCAGGCTCTGGACGTCGCCGGCGGAGAGGGGCGGCAGGTCGCGGTACTGGCGCGGCTTGTCGCTCACGTCGGCCTCGTTGAAGGAGGGGGTGCGCGGCACCCGGGCCTTGGGGAACAGGTTGGCGTGTCGCGGGGCCGGGGTTGCCGGCTTGTGCGGCGCGTAGGGAGCGACATAGAGGAAGAAGGGCTGCGCCGAGCCCCGGTGGTCGAGCAGGAAGCGGTGCGAGCGGGCGCGCAGGACGTCGGTCAGGTAGTCGGTGGGGGCGGCGCCGAACTTGGCCAGGGCGCCGCGTTCGTTGAGCTCGTAATTGAACTCCGAGTAGGCGTCGTCGTTCGACGGTACATGCCACTCGTCCCAGCCCGGCGGGATGTAGGTGCGGTCCGCCACGTCGGGGTAGCCATTGATGTACTTGCCGGCGAAAAAGGTCCGGTAGCCGGCCGCCTGGAGGGCGGGGCCCAGGGTCCTGCTCTCGTGCCCCAGGGAGCGGAAGAGGTCGAAGCCGCCGTCCGGCAGGTCGTTGGTGTAGATCTTGTGGTTGTGCGGATACTGGCCGAGGAGGATCGTGGCCCGCGATGGGCAGCAGAGGGAGAGCGGGACGAAGAAGTGGGAGAAGGTCGTCCCCTGGTCGGCGAGGAGCGCCTTGACCCGTGGCATGGAGTCGAGGCTCCCGAGCACGAGGTCGAGGTCGTCGGCGAGGATGAACACGACGTTGGGCCGCCGCGCCGGCACGGTGAGCTCGCCGGGCTCCCCGGCATCGCCGCTTCCGGCGCGCGGCATCGCCAAGGCTGCGTGCCGCACGAGGGCGCCGGCGGCCAGCAGGCCGAGCAGCAGGACGGTGACGAGCCTTCTCTTTCCGGTCGCTCCCTCGCGCATCTCGTCTCTCCCTTCAGGGGCCGGGCGGGGTCGCCGGCGATGCCGACGTCTTGCCGGCCAGCCGTTCCAGGGCCGCGGTCAGCCCGGCGACGTCCTGGCGGGTGAGCTGGCGGTTCGGCTTGCCGATGACCTGGCCGAGCTGGGTCTGCAGCTGCTGCAACCCGGCGGGGTCGAGCTTGCCGCTCGCCAGGCCGCGGTCGAGGCCGGCGAAGGCGGCGTGCAGCCGCTCGCGGTCCGCCGCCGGGAGGTCGGGCGGGAGCTGGGTCGCCACCTGGGCCTCGACCTTGTGGAACCACCAGCGCGCGATGTCCGTCGACTTGACCACGAAGATCACCGCGCCGATCCCCAGGAGGACGAGGAAGGCGCCGCAGCCGAGAAGGGCCGGCTTGCTGCAGCCGCCCCCGCCGGGGCGCGGGCCGGCCGGCCGGGGTTGGAAGGGGCTCGGGGGGCTCGCGGGGCGGGTGGGATCGGTCATCGGCGGCTCCGGAAAGATCGCGGGTCAGGTCCGGAGTCTATAATGACCGCCGTGCAGTACGATCCGCTCCCTCCCAAGCCGCGCCGCCCGGGCTCCCCCGCCGCCACCCTCCGCCGCTGGCGGCCGACCCGCCGCACCCTGCGCTGGACCTGGCCCCTCCTCCTCGCCCTGCTGCTCGGGGCGGTGGGCGGGGTGGCGGTCGCCGCGGCCATCCACATGCCGAAGGTCGACTCGCTCGCCAGCTTCACCCCCAGCCTCGGCACCCAGCTCTACGACAAGAACGGCCATGCCTTCCGCACCTTCGCCCGCGAACGGCGGGTGATGCTGCGGGCCGAGGAGATCCCCCGCTTGGTCCAGAACGCCGTCCTCGCCTCCGAGGACAGCAACTTCTTCCGCCACGGCGGCATCGACGCCATCGGCATCCTGCGCTCCGCCCTGACCGACGTGCGCCAGGGGAAGATCGTCCAGGGCGCCTCGACGATCACCATGCAGCTCGCGCGGACGATCTTTTTGAACCGCGACAAGACCTGGCACCGGAAGATCGAGGAGGCGCTGACCGCGGTCGAGCTGGAGAAGACCTACAGCAAACAGCAGATCCTCACCCTCTACCTGAACCTGGTCAACCTGGGACACGGCAACTACGGGATCGAGGCGGCCTCCCGCTTCTACTTCAACAAGTCGGCCAAGGACCTCACCCTGGCCGAGGCGGCGACCCTGGTGGGGATCATCCCCGCCCCCAGCCGCTACAGCCCCTACAACACCCCCGAGATCGTCCTCAGGCAGCGCGACCGTGTCCTGCGCCGGATGCTCGACGAGGGTTTCATCAAGCGGTCCGAATACCAGGTCGCCACCGCCCAGCCGGTGCTCGTCGCCTCGCAGCAGCCGCAGGACAACTTCGCCCCCTACTTCGCCGAGGACGTCCGCAAGCACCTGGAGCTGACCTACGGCGCCACCTCCCTCTACGAGGGCGGCCTCCAGGTGCAGACCACCCTCGACCCG
This sequence comes from Thermoanaerobaculia bacterium, assembly GCA_035644215.1. GTDB lineage: Bacteria > Acidobacteriota > Thermoanaerobaculia > Multivoradales > UBA5704 > DASQPA01. The sequence continues at coordinate 13,393 of DASQPA010000597.1, read as the reverse complement.
GTGATCCAGGAGGCGGCCCAGAAGGCGGTGCAGTCGTGGCTCCTGAAGGTCGACCACCGCCGCGGCTGGCACGGGCCGATCGCCACCCTGCACGAGACTTCTGGCACCGCCCTCGACCAGCAGGTCCTCCCCACCTGGAGCGGCAAGACGGTGCCCGGCCGCTGGTACCAGGGGATCGTCCTCGAAGTGGACAGGACCGCCGCCCGGGTGAAGATCGGCAAGGAGGTCTTCTCGCTGGTTCGCGAGGGGTTCGCCTGGACCAACAAGCCCTCGCCGGCCGAGCTCCTGAAGACCGGCGACGTCGCCTGGTTCCGCCTCGGGCCGCCCGAGCCCAAGTCGGAGAAGGAGGCCAAGAAGGACAAGGCCAAGGCGGGGGCGGCGGCCGGCAAGGCGGCCCCCCTCGTCCTCTACCTGGAGCAGGAGCCGCGGATGGAGGCGGCGGCGGTGGTCGTCGAGTCGAAGACCGGCGCCATCCGGGCGATGGTGGGCGGCTGGGACTTCGAGCGCAACAAGTTCAACCGCATCACCCAGGCCCGGCGGCAGGTGGGGTCGGCGTTCAAGCCGTTCGTCTACGGCGCCGCCATCGAGCAGGGATGGACCCCGGCCGACACCCTGCTCGACGCCCCCACCGCCTTTCTGGGTGGCGACGGCAAGCTCTCCTACCGGCCGGAGAACTACTACCACAAGCACTACGGCATCGTGACCCTGCGCCGCGCCCTGGAGCAGTCGATCAACGTGCCGGCGGTCAAGCTGTTCGAGCTGGTAGGGGGCAAGCGGGTGATCGACTTCGCCCACCGCTGCGGCGTCGCCACTCCGATGCCGGCCTATCCCTCGATGGCCCTCGGTGCCGCCGACCTCCTGCCCATCGAGATGGCCGGCGCCTATGCCGCGATCGCCAACCAGGGGACCTACGTCCAGCCCTACCTGGTCGGCCGCATCGTGAGTCCCGACGGCCAGGTGCTGGAGCAGCAGTTCCCCGCCACCCGCACCGCCACCAGCCCCCCGGTCGCCTACGTCCTCACCCACATGATGGAGGGGGTCGTCCAGCACGGCACCGGCTACGAGCTCCACACCCTGGATCTGGATGTCGCCGGCAAGACCGGCACCACCGACGACTTCTCGGACGCCTGGTTCATCGGCTTCACCCCGCGCTACACCATCCTCACCTGGATCGGCTACGACCTCAAGAAGTCGCTCGGCCAGGGGATGAGCGGCGCCGTCGCCGCCCTCCCGATGTGGAAGGCGATCGCCGAGGACGGCCTGGCCAAGGGCTGGCTCACCAAGGGGGAGAAGTTCGCCGTGCCGCCCGGGGTGGTGATGAAGGACATCGAGTACTTCACCGGTCTCCTCCCCGGCCAGGGAACCGACCGCACCCTCAAGGAGGCCTTCGTCGCCGGCACCGAGCCCAACCGCCAGTACGACAACCGCTGGCAGACTATCACCAGCCTCCCCTGGTACCAGCAGCGCGCCTTCTACATCCCCAAGGAGGGGGAGTCCATGGCCCCCGCCGCGCCGGGTTCGCCGGCGGGCACCGTGCCCGGGGAGAAGCCCGGCCGGGAGGGCCAGGTGGTGGGCGAGGGGGACGAGGGGACGGTCGTCCCGCCGCCCGTCCCTTGAGCCGGGAGCGCTAGCCGGGCTTCGTCCCCACCATCCCGAAGTCCTGGAACCCGAAGAGCAGCTCGTCGATCCGGTCGCGCAGGCGGTTGACCTGGTCGGCGAGCGACCGCTCCTCTGCGGGCACCTGGGCGAGATCGATCTCCGGCAGGCGCTGGTCTGCCGGGAAGGGGCGCAGGTCGATCCGCTCGATGGGCTCGAAGCCCGCCAGCTCGTAGGCGAGACGCAGACTCTCCGGATGGACCGGCCGGCGATGGGTGGGGTCGAGCCAGAAGTTGCGCGCCGCGACGACCAGGGAGAGCGGGTTGGGGGTCTCCAGGATCAGCACCCCGCCCGACGCCAGGGCACGGAAGGCGAGGCGCACCAGGCGGTCGACGGCCTCGGGCGGCAGGTGCTCGATGACGTGGAAGGAGACCACGCCGCCGAGGCTCCCCGCCGGCACCGCGGCGAGCTTGTCGAGCAGGTCCCCCTCTTCGGCGGCGAGCCCCCGCTCGCGGCAGAGGGCGACCATCTGGGCGCTGGCGTCGACCCCCTCGGCCGGAATGCCATGGGCCGCGAGGAGCGCCAGCGACTCGCCGCGGCCGCAGCCGAGGTCGAGCACCCGGCCGATGTCTGCGGCGCCTTCCAGATACGGGAGATAGACCGCGATCCGCTCGGCGATCTCCTCCTGGGTGCCGCGGTAGCGCCGTTCGAGCTCGAAGTAGGCATGCTCCTCGCGGCTGCGGGCGATTTTCTCCACCGTTTCCGCCGGGTGGGAAGGAATCGTCGCCGCCTCCTGTTCGACCCGGGCGAGCGCCGCCCCCAGCCCTCCCAGGAGGTCGTGGACCTCGCGGCGGTAGCGGTCGAGCTTCTGGTCGACGCGGGCGAAGACCGCGTCGTTGTGGTGCATGAGGTCGGTGACCCCCTCGAAGGCGAGCCCTTCGAGGTAGACCAGGCGGTCGTGGGTCCGCTTCTCGCGTTCGGCGTCCAGCTCCTCCTGCTTCCGGAGGTACTCCAGGAGGATGAGATTGAAGACCCGCTGGCGTTCCCAGAGGTCGTTCTGCGGCACCTTGACGAGGGGACGGAAGAGGCGCTTGATCCGCACCAGGAGGCGGCCGAAAACGCCGCGATGGCTGCGGATGGGGAACTCGCGGTCCCCCTTCCACAGCCATCGCCAGTTGTCCAGATCGCGGGTCGGCTCGCCCAGGAAGTCGTCCAGGGTGGGGTCTGGACGGTCCGCCATCGCTCGCCGCTCCCGCTCGTTTCGCCTGCCTACTGCTCGGCCACCACCGAGACGGTGACCTGGGCGATCACCTCCGGGTGGAGCTCGACGCGCACCGGGTGGTCGCCCAGCCGCTTGATGCCCCCTTCGAGGTCGATGCGCCGGCGGTCGACGGTGAAGCCCTTCTTCTCCAGGACCTCGGCGATGTCGCCCGCGGTGACCGAGCCGTAGAGGGTCTCGGTCTCGCCGACCCGCTTGGGGATGGTGATGGTGAGCCCGTTGAGCTGGTTGGCGATCGCCTGCGCCGCCTCCCGCTCCTGGGAGTGACGGGCGTCGAACTTCGCCCGCTGCTGCTCGAAATACTGCAGGTTGCCGCGCGTCGCCTCCAGGGCCAACCCCTGCGGTAGCAGGTAGTTGCGGGCGTGACCAGGCTTGACGTCGACCACCTGGCCGCGCTTGCCGAGGTGACGCTGGTCGCTCAAAAGAATGACTTGCACGTCGCCTCCCTCCTAATCCGTGGTGAACGGGATGAGCGCCAGGTGGCGCGCCCGCTTGATCGCCGTCTGCAGGAGGCGCTGGTGGCGGGCACAGGTGCCCGAGATCCGGCGCGGCAGGATCTTCGAGCGCTCGGGGATGAACTGCTGCAGGAGCTTGACGTCCTTGAAATCGACGTAGTCGATCTTGTCGGCGCAGAACTTACAGACCTTGCGCCGGCGATAGAAGACCTTCTTCGGCCTGCCCATGGTCTAGTCCTCCCTTTCCGCGTGGCCGTCGCCCGTGGGGGCGGGGCCGGCCGGAGACGCGCTGCCGGCGGGCGCGGGCGGCTCGACGACCGAGACCCGCGAGCCGGCGCGCTTCAGATCGAGGTCGGTGCGCACAGTCAGGAAGCGCAGGATCTTCTCGTTCTGGCGCATCCGGTGCTCGACCTCGGGCAGCGACGCCTTGGCGCCGTCCTGGCTCTGGATGTAGAAGAGGACGTACTTGCCCTCGTTCACCTTGTCGATGGTATAGGCGAGCTTGCGCCGGCCCCAGTTCTCTTCCTTGGTGACCTCGGCCCCACCGGCCTCGATCATGTGCCGGTAGTCGGCCGTCATGGTGACGACTTCGTCGTCGGCCACGCGTGGGTCGACCACGAACATCAACTCGTACGTACGCATGGGTGCGGAGTACCTCCCTATGGCCTGGTTCGGTCCCGCTCCAAGAGCGGAACAGAGAGGAGTTGGAGGGCAACGCGGCGAAGCCACGCCGCCCGTGCGAAGCGACATATTCTACATGGGGGCGGGGAAAAGGCAAGGGGCGGGTGAGCAAGCCCTCACCCCCGGCCCCTCTCCCGGCCCGCCCACCCGACCGCCGGGAGAGGGGAGAGAAGCGCGTAGGCGGAGGCTGCCCGACGGCGCCGCGGGCAGCCTTGGCGATAGAAACAGCGCCTCCTATCGCGTCCCTCCCCCCTGGGCGGGGGGTGGTTGGGGATGGGGGGAGGACAGGAGGGGGGTGATCCACAAATCGCCGGAGAGGTTCACCGATAGCAGTACAATACCCAGGAGGTGGACGTTCGCTACTACATCGATCCGGAGACGAGCCTGCCCGACATCTACCGGCAGATGTGTGAAAACCATGAAGGAGACAAAGTATCCAGCCGGTTGGGACCAGGAGCGCGTTCGTCGGGTGCTCGGGCATTACGAGACCCAGTCGGAGGAAGAAGCGGTCGCCGAGGATGAAGCAGCCTATGAGGCGACCACTTCTACCACGATGGAGGTGCCCGTCGAGCTCGTACCTGAGGTGCGGGAATTGATCGCGAAACGGCGAGCCAGCTAAAGAGTCCGGGAAGATCCGGGCCCTCACCCGCACGGGAGAGGTCAGCCACGGCGCTTCCTCCGCACCGTCGACTGCGCCGCCGGGTCAGGCCCTGCGTGCCGGCCGCTTCCGTTCCTTGACCGGGGGCCTGTCCACCGAATAATGGAGCCGCACCACGCCGTCTGCAAACCGTCGGCTCGAGCGGAGGCTCAGCGGAACCTCGCGATGCCGCGGGGCCACGAGCGGAATGCCCTCGCCGATGAGGATCGGAATGACGTGGAGGATGAATTCGTCGATCTCGCCGCAGTCGAGAAACGACCCGATCAGCCCCGCACCCCCCATCATCCAGATATCTTTGCCAGGCGCCGCCCGCAGGCGCTTCGCGAAAGCAGGGATCGAGTCCCGAACGAACTCGACGCCCCGTGCCGGCGTCCGGGGAGGATGGTGTGAGAAGGCGTAGTGCTGGATCTTCGGGTCGAACGCGGCGCCCTCGATTCCCTGTTTCTCGAATTCCAGCGCGAGATCGTAGGTCTTGCGTCCCCACAGGATCGTATCGATCGAGCGGTAGAACGCCGCCATGCCGTAATTGCCGGCCGGCCGCGGGCGGTTCAACCAGTCGACGTTGCCGTCAGGACGGGCGATGTAGCCGTCCGCGCTGGTGGCGATGTAGGTGATGATCTTTCGCAGGGTCTTCTGTGGCATGGCTCAACTCCTCCTCCTCTCCACTTGGTCCGTCCTGGTCAGCCCTCCCCCCGCCACAGCGCCGCTGGAGCTCCGAGCCCGCGGAGCGCTTGCGCCTGCTGACGAAAAAGGTCGTCGGGCTCCTTGGGCGCCAACGGGTCGGATGGCAACAGGAAGTGCAGCATGGTTCCCCCGTGGTGGAGATGCCAGGGTAGAGGGTACACGGGTGCGCGGCAGCGGGGCAGACCCCCAAGCCCGGCCTGGAGACCCAAGAGAGGGTCCGATGGACACTGCGGCGGGCCGTAGAGGCACCAGAGCCCTGCCTGGAGACACGAGAGACCGCCGTAGAGGCAGGCGGACCCCGCCTGTAGACACTCGGGACGGTCCTGGAGACACGAGAGTCGGGCGCGTAGACACTACGGAACGTCCTGGAGACACGAGAATTCCTCTTGTAGACGCTACGGTTCCGGCTGGAGACACGAGAAACTCTGCTGGAGAGACGAGCGTCCGGCGCCGCAGGTCTCCGGCGGAGTTTCTCGTGTCTCCACGGCTTCGGGTCGTGTCTCCAGCCTGCACCGTAGTGCCTGCAGGCACCGATTTCGTGTCTCCGGCATCGCCCGTCGTGTCTCCAGGACCGGGTTCTGTGTCTACGCGGCCCCTCGTAGCGTCCGGAGACCGCTCCCGCGGGCGTGGAAACCAGCGTGTTGTGTCTATGCGGTGCGGTCGGATTCCTGCGCGACCGCCCCGGGGACCTTCCGGTAGCGGTTGCCGAGCTTCCCTTCCCCCCACTCCTCGATCGTGGTCCAGCCGTCGTGCGCGAGACACTTGAGCACCTTGTAGAGGCTGGCGCGGCGGGGCTCGTAGCCGAGCACGGCGCAGACGTCGCGCCGGTCGAAGACCTCGGGGAACTGGTCGAGGGCCGCGTGGACGGCGTCGTAGAGCTCGTTGGCCGCCTTCCTCGGCGGCGGCGGCGGCGGGGCCGGGACCGGAGCGGGGAGGGCGGTGGGGGGGAGGCTGACGGGGAGGTCGGCCGGCAGCAGGAGGCGCGGATCGAAGTCGCCGAGATCGCCGTGGAGCTGGTGCAGCGTCTCGTAGGCCCGGAGCTTGGCGCAGTAGGCGGCGTAGAGCAGCTCGGCGTCGGTGCGTAACTGCTTTTCCAGCTGGCGCCGGTAGCGCTCGTGGTCTCTGGCGGTCATGGGGCGGAGAGCGTAGCGCCTCGGCCGGAGGAGGGCAAGGGCGATCTCAGGACGGCTCTTCCCAGGGCGGTCCTTCGCGCAGAGCTCGATGAAACCATGCGACGTCGTGCCACCTGCCGAACTTCCGGCCCACGGCCGGAAACACCCCGATGGGGCGGAAGCCGACCGCCTGGTGCAGCGCGAGGCTCGCCTCATTGGGCAAGGCGATGCCTGCATAGGCGTGGCAGAAGCCCTTGTCGGTCAATTCCTCGAAGAGCTGGAGATACAGAGTGCGGCCGATGCCCTGGCGCTGGTGGCCGGGCCGCACGTACGCCGAGACCTCGACGGACCACCGATAGCCGGGCCGCTCGCGGTGCCGGGACCCGTAGGCGTAGCCGATGCACCGGCCTGCGCGCTCGGCGACCAGCCACTGCCAGACCGGGAGGACCTTGGCGATCCGGGCGGCAAACTCTTCGACGGTGGGGGGGACCATCTCGAAGGAAACGGCGGTTTCCAGGACGTACGGCCGATAGATGGCGAGGAGGGCCGGCGCATCGGCTTCGGTCGCCTTACGGATGACGAAAGTCTCGGGCATGGGGAGGAGTGGCTCGGGCCGCCCGGCCTACCGCCCGCGCCGCCCGGTGAGGTAGGGATAGGGGTCGATCGCCTCGCCCGCCGGAGTATAGATGCCGTAGTGGAGGTGGGTGCCCTTCCAGGCGGCGTTGCCGGAGTCGCCGACGGTGCCGATCACCTCGCCGGGCTGCACCCAGTCCCCCTGCTTCTGGCCCGCCCAGTCTTCTAAATGCGCGTAGTAGTGCTTGTAGCCGCCGGGGCCGGTGATCTCGACGATCCGGCCGCCCAGGCCGCGCAGGCCGGTGTACTCGACGATCCCCTCGGTCGTGCTGTGCACCGGGGTGCCGCGGCGGGCGAAGATGTCGATCCCCTGGTGTCCCCGGCCGTCCTCCCGCCCGTCCCCCCAGGAGTCGACGAGCCGCGCCGCGTTCACCCCCTCGACCGGAACGGGGAGGAGCTGGGGGAGAGGGGAGCGCAGCAGCTGGTCGTAGCGGGTCTCCCCCTGCGGCGGCGGGAGGATGCCGCGGCAGCCGGCGAGGGCCAGCAGGACGAGGACGGGGGCGAACCGGCGCGGGGTACGGCACATACAGGAAACTCCGAGCGGAAGTTTCTCACATCCTCTGGGGGCGAGGGCCGGCGGTAAGATGGCCCCCGCCATGCCCGCCCGCCCGCTGCCCGCCGTCCTCCTTCTGCTTCTCGTCCTCCTCCCCCTGTCGGCCGCGGCCGCCCCGCCGCCGCGGCTGGTGATCGAGGCGCCGCCGGCTCTCGCGCCGATCGCCGACCGGCTGCGCGCCCTGGGGCCGGGGGGGCTCCAGGCGGCGATGCGGCTGACCGGCCTCGCCTCCCCGGGGCCGCCCATCCGGGTGCTCCTCGCCCGCGAGGGCTCGGATCTGGCGAGGAACGTCCCGCCCTGGGTTGCCGGCTATGCCCTGGGCGACCTCGGGGTGGTCGTGCTCCTCCCCGGCCGCGAGCCCTCGTATCCCGAGCCCTCGCTCTCCGAGCTCCTCGATCACGAGGTGGCGCACGTGCTGATCGGCCGCGCCTCCGGCTTTCGGCCCCTGCCGCGCTTCTGGAACGAGGGGCTCGCCATGGCCGCCGCCGGCAACTGGGGTCTGGAGGACCGCTCGCGGGTGGCCCTGGCCTCCCTGCGCGGCCGCGACCTCTCGCTCGCCGAGCTCGACCGCCTCTTCGCCGGCGGCCCCGGGGAGGTCGCCGCCGCCTACGCGCTCTCCTTCGCCTTCGTGCAGGAGGTCGTCGACCGCTGGGGGCAGAGGGCGCCCGCCGCCATCCTCGCCGCGGTCGCCGACGGCCATTCGTTCGAGGAGGCCTTCCAGCAGGCGACCGGCACGGCGCTCGCCACCGCCGCCGCCGACTTCACCCGGCGGGAGACCTTCTGGTACCGCTGGATTCCCCTCCTCACCAGCTCGGCCACCCTGTGGATCGGCATCACCCTCCTGACCTTCTGGGCCGGCGGACGGCGACGGGCGCGAACGGCGGCGATCCACCGGCGCTGGGAGGCGGAGGAGGCGGCCCGGCAGGAGGCCGAGGCACCGGTGGATGCGACGGTTGAACCGCCCGCCGACGAGCCGGTCAACTAAAGCTAAAGCTCGTCATCCTGAGGGCGAGCTCCGCGAGCCGGAAGGACCTGGGCGGGGGATCGATCCGACGCGCCCTCCCTCCCAGATCCTTCAGGTCGCTTAGGCTCCCTTCAGGATGACGATGGGGTGGAGCGTCCGATCCGCTATGCTACAGCCCTCTTTCTAGGAGGTTGACGCCTTGCACCGACTCCGCCTCGCCGTGCGCGCCCTCTGCTGTCTGGCCCTGCTTGCCGCTCCACCCCTGGCCGCCCAGCCCTTCGATCCCGGTCTCCTCTCGCACCTCCACTGGCGGATGATCGGCCCCTTCCGCGGCGGCCGGACGGTCGCGGCGGTGGGGGTGCCGAAGCATCCCAACCTCTTCTATATCGGGGTCAACAACGGCGGGGTGTGGAAGACGACCGACGCCGGCCGCACCTGGCAGCCGATCTTCGACGGCCAGCCCACCCAGTCGATCGGCGCCATCGCCGTCGCCCCCTCCGATCCCAACGTGATCTACGTCGGGAGCGGCGAGGGGCTGCAGCGGCCCGACCTCTCGGTCGGCAACGGGGTCTACAAATCGACCGACGGCGGGCAGACCTGGAAGCACATGGGCCTCGCGGACGGCCAGCAGATCCCCATCCTCCTCGTCGACCCGAAGGACTCGAACCGGGTCTTCGCGGCGGTCCTGGGCCACCCCTACGGCCCCAACCCGGAGCGCGGCGTCTTCCGCTCGACCGACGGCGGCGCCACTTGGGAGAAGGTGCTTTATAAGGACGAGAACACCGGCGCCATGGACCTGGCCTTCGATCCCGCCGATCCACAGACCCTCTACGCCGACCTCTGGGCGGCACGCCAGGCGCCCTGGGAGATCGGCAACTCGTTCCTGGGACCGGGGAGCGGGCTCTACAAGTCGACCGACGGCGGCAGCAGCTGGAAGCCGCTCGGGGGGGGCCTCCCCACGGTCGCCCAGGGGCTCGGGCGGATCGGGATCGGCATCGCGACGACCTCCCGGCTCTACGCCCAGGTCGACGCCGACCGCGAGCACTTCGGCCTCTACCGCTCGGACGACGCCGGCGCCACCTGGCGGCGGATGATCGGCGAGGAGCGGCTCTCGGGCCGCGGCGGCGACTTCGCCGAGGTCAAGGCCGATCCCAGGAACCCGGACGTCGTCTACGTCTGCAACACCTCGACCTACCGCTCGGACGACGGCGGCAAGAGCTTCACCGCCATCAAGGGGGCGCCGGGCGGCGACGACTACCACCGCATCTGGATCGACCCCGACGACCCGCAGATCCTCCTCATCGGCAGCGACCAGGGGGCGACGATCTCGGTCAACGGTGGCCGCACCTGGAGCTCCTGGTACAACCAGCCGACCGCCCAGTTCTACCACGTGATCACCGACGACCGTTTCCCCTACTGGGTCTACGGTGGCCAGCAGGAGAGCGGCTCGGCCGGGGTGGCGAGCCGCGGCAACGATGGCGCCATCACCTTCCGCGACTGGCACCCGGTGGGGGCCGAGGAGTACGGCTACATCGCCCCCGACCCGCTCCACCCCAATCTCATCTACGGCGGCAAGATCTCGCGCTTCGACTGGTCGACCGGCCAGGTGCAGGACATCTCCCCGGAGCCGGTGCGCTCGGGCAAGTTCCGCTACGTGCGCACCCTGCCGGTGATCTTCTCGCCGGTCGACCCGCACGTCCTCTACTTCGGCGCCAGCGTCCTCTGGAAGACCCTGGACGGCGGCAACCACTGGCAGCAGATCAGCCCCGACCTCACGCGCGACAAGTGGGAGATGCCGGCGAGCCTGGGGATCTTCACCGCCGGCGATCCCGAGCACGGCGCCCACCGCGGGGTGCTCTATACCATCGCTCCTTCCTATAAAGACGTGAACCTGCTCTGGGTGGGCACCGACGACGGCCTCATCCACCTGACCCGCGACGGCGGCGGCCACTGGCAGGACGTCACCCCCAAGGCGCTGACGCCGTGGAGCAAGGTGTCGCTCCTCGCCGCCTCCCCCCACGACGCGGGGACGGTCTACGCCGCCATCAACCGCTTCCGGCTGAACGATCTGGCTCCGCACGTCTTCCGCACCCACGACTTCGGCGCCACCTGGCAGGAAGTCACCCGCGGCCTGCCGAAAGAGGCGGTGGTCAACGCCGTGCGCGAGGACCCGGCCCGGCGCGGCCTGCTCTACGCCGGCACCGAGGTGGGGGTCTTCGTCTCCTGGAACGACGGCGACGACTGGCAGCCGCTCCAGCTGAACCTGCCGACCACCGCGGTGCGCGACCTCGTGGTGCATGGCGACGACCTGGTGGTCGGCACCCATGGCCGCTCGTTCTGGATTCTGGACGACGTTGCCTCCCTGCGTCAGCTCGATGCCCAGGTGACGACCACCGCCCCGGCCCACCTCTTCAGCCCGGCCCTGGCCTACCGCCTGCGGCGCGACCTCAACACCGACACCCCGCTGCCGCCCGAGGAGCCGGCCGGGCAGAACCCGCCGGACGGGGCGATCGTCGACTATTACTTGCATGCCGCCGGTGACACCACCCTGGAGATCCTGGACGGCCAGGGCCAGGTGGTGCGGCGTTTCGCCAGCACCGACCGCCCGGAACCGGTCGACCCCGGGGAGATTGCCGTCCCCACCTACTGGGTGCGGCCGCCGCGCGGGCTCTCGGGCGAGGCGGGGATGCACCGCTTCGTCTGGGACCTCCGCTACCCGGCGCCCGAGGCGCAGCAGCGCGAGTTTCCGATCGCCGCCATCTACGGCGACACCCCGCGCGAGCCGCTCGGCCCCTTCGTGCTACCGGGCGAGTACCAGGTCCGGCTGACCGCGGGCGGCCAGACCTCCACCCAGCCGCTGACGGTCAAAATGGACCCCCGGCTCCAGATCCCGGCCGCGGGCCTGGCGCACCAGCTCGAGCTGGCCCGCGGCCTGGCCGACGCCCTGCATCGCGACGCCGCGGCCCTGCGCCAGCTCCAGGCCCTGCGCGCGCAAATCAAGGCGCTGCCCGCCAAGGCGCGGGAGGGCAAGCTCGGACAGGCGGTCACCGCCTTTGACACCCGGCTGGCGGCGCTGGGCAGCGGCACGCCCAAGGAGCGGGAGAGCCTGGGCCGGCTGAACGGCGACCTCGTCCGACTGTACGACGTGATCGAAGGGGTCGACCTGCCCCCCACGGCGCAGGCCGAGGCCAGCTACACGGAGCTGCAGGGCCGCACGACCGCCCTCCTGGGACGGTGGGGGGAGCTGTCCGGGAAGGGGCTGGGGGAGCTGAATGGGCAGTTGGGGAGGGCGGGGGTGCCGCGGTTGACAGTGGAGAAATAGGTACCCATGGCTTGACAGCTTATGGCATACGGCCATAGAGTATGCGTGCAGTTGTCCTTGCCCATCCATTTTGGTCTGCCGGAGGAGGAGATATGAGACGGAAGCTATTGTTGCTGATGGGTCTCGCCGCCCTACCCATTCTTGCCGCGCCGGTCGCGGCCTTGCCGAAGGCCCCGGGCGCGGAGCTCCGGGTCAACTCGACGTCGGCGACGTCGCCGACGATCGAGCGCCATCCGGTCGCCGCCTTCAGCGCCGCCGGCAACTCCCTGGTGGTCTGGGAGGACGACAGGGGCGGTCTCCTCGGCCGCTTCTTCGGCGCCGACAGCGGCCCCTTGAGCGCCACCCTGACTCTGGTCGCCAACCGGCTGCCTTCGACGCTCCCCTACCAGGCCCAGGTGGCGATCCAGAAGGCGGTCTCCATCGCCTTCCTCCCCAACAACCAGTTCTTCCTCTTCTGGACCGAGGAGACGGACTTCGAGGACGCCAGCCTCTTCTTCCTCCAGGACACCCTGATCGACCACCAGCTCTTCGGCCAGAAGTTCGACGGCGGCGGCCGGGCGCTCGGCGACCGGTTCCCGGTCAACACCACCGCGGCCGGCTTCCAGTCCGGAGCGCGCGCCCTGGTCCGCGCCAACGACCTCATCGTCACTTGGCAGACCAGCCGCAACCCGGTGTTCCCGACCAACGGCGACAACGACGGCATCTTCCTGCGCAGCTTCGACCTTTCGGGCAACGCCACGAGCGGCGAGATCCGGGTGAGCGCCAAGGGCACCCGCGCCAACGCTCCCGCGATCGCCGGCGGCGCCTCGGGCAAGTTCGTCGTCGCCTATGAGAACGGCGACGGGGACGGCCGCGGCGTCTTCGCCCAGCCCTACACCGCCGCCCTGACCCCGATCGGCTCGGTCGTCCGGGTCAACACCGACACCGCCTTGGACCAGCGCAAGCCGGCGGTCGCCGCCGACGTGGCGGGCAACTACATGGTGGCCTGGCAGGGCCAGGTCAACGACACCAAACATGCCCGCGTCTTCGCCCAGCAGGTGGGAGCGGCCGGCAACCTGATCGGCGCGCAGATCGCGGTCAGCCACGGGGCCGTCCAGTATGAGGTGGCGCCCTCGGTCGCCGCCGGCAGGACGAGCTTCCTGGTCTCCTGGCTGGGCTACGGCGAGACCTTCCCGACCGGCATTCTCGCCAGCTCGATCGACCGGGTGACCGGCGCGGTGAGCGCGGCGATCCAGGTCAACCAGCAGCCGCTGGGCGCCAACACCCAGAGCGCGGTGGCGGGCAACGGCGCCGGCGCGTTCCTCCTCCCCTGGGAGGGCTTCGTCGGCGACAACCTGGGGATCTCGGCCCGGCGTCTCGCCGAGTAAACCTACCTCCCTCGCTGTTCCGCGCCCCGTCCGGCCCTGCCGGCGGGGCGCGGTTTTTTGGGTATGAGGGAGGACGTTTGAGCCCAGAC
>DASQPA010000596.1:0-7165 GCA_035644215.1 Thermoanaerobaculia bacterium | reverse complement strand
CCGCGGCCGGGGCGGCCGCGGGAGCGGCGGCCTTGGCGGTCTTGGCGGCATGGGCGGGGACGGCCGCGAGAGGGAGGATCAGCGCGAGCCCGAGCAGCGCGGGCAGGATCCTGGTGCGCAAAATGGTCATCGGCTCCTCCTGTGCAGATGGAAATAGAATGGGTTGGCCCGGGCGGCAAGGCCGCGCCACGGCCAGCGGAAGCCTACAGCATTTGGGGATGGGCGGGATGGGCGGGATGGGCGGACGTTCCGTCCGAGGATACACCTCCGTCCTCCCCGGGGGACGGTCACTATGGCCTTCCGCCCTGTCTCCCCCAGAGGACGGCCGGGTATCGGGCTTGCAGACGCCGCAAACGCCGCAGAGTCTCACGCAGATTCCAGGAGGGGGCTCCAACGTGCAACCACGAAGCCTGCGAGGAACCGGAAGCGCTCTTCTCGTCCTGCTGACCACCGCCGGCCTGCCGCCGGTCGCCCCCGCCCAGCCCCCCACCGCGCCGTTCCGCGCGGAGAAATCCGGGTTCAGCGAGCGCATCGACGTCCGCGCGGTCGACGTCGAGGTGGTGGTCACCGACGCCAAGGGCCAGCGGGTGCACGGCTTGAAAGCCGAGGACTTCCGCCTGTTCGTCGACGGCCGCGAGGAGCGCGTCGACTCCTTCGCCGAGGTGACCGACCGCCAGGCCACGCCGCTCGTCGCCGCGCCGCCAGCCACCGTGGCCACCTCTCCGAGCACGCCGGCCACTCCTGCCGCTCCGCCCCCTCCCCCTGGCGCCGCGGGCGGGGGACGGGTGGGGACGAGCTACCTGGTTTTCATCGACGACGCGTTCTCCATCTCCGGCCAGCGCAACGCCACCCTGTCCACCCTCCAGCGCGACCTCGCCCTGCTCGGCCCCGGCGACCGCATGGCGGTCGTCGCCTACGACGGCCGCGACCTCGCTGTGCTCTCCACCTGGACCGGCGACCCCGCCGTCCTGAAGCAGGCCTTCGCCCAGGCCGGCCGGCGGAAGACCCACGGCGGCCGCATGATGGCCGACCGCCGCGGCGACCAGCGCTCGGCCGGCATCGACGCCCAGGACCTCTATGGCGACGCGGACCTGCTCCGGGTCGTGCCCGGCTCCGAGGTGGCGACCTTCTGGCAGTTCACCGGCGGCGTCGGGCGGGCGGCGACCGCGGCGGCGGCGGCCCTGCGCGGTCTGCCGCTGCCGCCCGGGCGCCGGGTGATGATGGTGCTGGCCGGCGGCTGGCCCTGGGACGGCGATCCCCGGGCCCTCCTGCCGCTCACCACCGCCGCCAACCTCCTGGGCTACACCCTCTATCCCGTGCACGTTCCCGGTTTCGATCCGCTGGTCCAGGCGGCCGCCGACGTCGAGTCCCAGACGGTCTCGATCTCGGCCGATTCCCGGTACATGTACACGCCGCCCATCGTCACCGGCTGGGAACGGAGCGCGGAGGCGGCCCTCAAAGCCCTCGCCCGGGCGACCGGTGGGGTGGCCGCGCTCAACCGCAACCACGCCCTGCGCCAGGTGATGGAGGACACCCGCTCCTACTACTGGCTGGGCTTCTCGCCGCTCTGGAAGGCGGACGACCGGCCGCACGCCATCACCGTCCAGGTGCGGCGGCCCGGGCTCACCGCCCGTTCCCGGCGGAGCTTCTTCGACCTCGCGGAAGGGACGTCCGCGGCGCTCACCGCCGAGAGCCTCTTCCTGCTCGGGGGCGACCCGGCCCGCAAGCGGCTGACCGTGAGCGCCGGGGAGGCGCGGCAGATCGACCGCAAGACCCTCGAGCTGCCGCTCACCGTGCTGGTTCCGGCCGAGGCCCTGACCGTTCTGCCGGCGCCGGCGGGGACCTATGGCGCCGAGGCCCGCCTCTCGCTCGCCGTCCGGGACGAGGCGGGGGGGCGGGCCGAGCTCCCCGGCCGGACCCTCCGCGCCACCCTGCCGGAGGCGCCCCGGGCGGGCAGCCTCATACGGCTCCGCACGGCGCTGCGCCTGCGCCGCGCCCGCCAGCGGCTCATCGTCTCCGTGCAGGACGCGGCGAGCGGGGCTCTGCTCTGGGGCGACCTCGACGTCCGACCCTGAGGACACCGAGGCGAGCAGCAACTGGAGAGCCAGTTTCCCGCGGCTCCAGTAGACATCTCCCCACAACAGATTTGTTGTGCTACAGTATTGTTGTACAACGAGCGGGAGGAGAGGCTATGGATTGCTTCGATCGGGACCGCGAGGCGGAGAAGCTCTGGCGCTACTTCAAGGACGGGCGCAACGTGCTCATGCTGGCGCCTCGGCGCATGGGCAAGACGGTCCTCCTGGAACGGCTGAAGGAAGAGGGCGCGAGCCATGGCTTCCGCGCCATCGTCCTCGATGTCGAAGGGTACCGCCAGGAGAAGGACTTCTTTCAGGAGATGTGTGCCTCGATCCAGGAGGAGATCGGCACCGGCCAGGCCATCCTGGGCGCGCTCACCGAGCGACTCCGGCGTGTCGTCCAGGGCGCCGACAACCTCCAGGGGGACTGGCGCAACCTCCTGCTCCAGATGGATTGGCGGCTCTTCGCCGATCATCTCGTTGCGCAGTTGGAGAAGGAGAAAGACGACAAGATCTGGTTGTTCCTCGTCGACGAAATCACGATCTTCACCAAAGCCCTGTTGGACAGCCAGAGCGTGACGGCGGCGAGCGACTTTCTCTACAAACTGCGCCAGCTCTGTCGAGAGAATCGCAAGGTGCGGTGGCTCTTCACCGGTTCCATCGGCCTCGATACGATCGCGCGGCGCCATGGCTTCGAGGGCTCTCTGGTCGACTTGGAGATCTTCTCCCTCGAGCCCTTCAGCCTGGAAACGGCCCGGGATTTCCTGCAGGAGATCGCCAAGAAGAACGGCGCAACCCTCACCGAGGAGGCGGTCGCAGCCCTCTGCGAGCGGCTCGGGTGGCTGTCGCCCTACTACCTGAAGAAGATGGGCCAAGCGGCGTGTGAGCTTGCCTCTCCCGCCAAGGATGTCGATGCCCAGGCGGCGCATCGCGCGGCCGACTCCCTGCTCGACCTGGCCCACCGAACGTACTGGTCGACCTGGCGCGAGCACCTGAACAAGAACTACCCGGAGCCGGAACGGACCCGCCTTTTCACGATCCTCGCCGAGGCCTGCCGCGGCTCGGACGGAGCAAGCTTCTCGACGCTCCTCCTGACGCTGAGCCAGGCAGGGAGTGAGCCGCTGGCGGAAGGCGGCCTGCGAGACCTCTTGGACACCTTGGAGGCCGACGGCTACCTGACCGCGGCTCCGGATCGTTCCCGCTTCCGGTTCCGCATGAACCTGCTACGCGACTGGTGGCAGCGCTACGTCGCGCCGCCACCTGTGGAGAGCCCGGCGCATGGGTAGGCCGTTCGACTTCACGTTCTACAATCCGGACCGGTTGGAGGATCAAGCCTTTCTGACGGGTTTCGTCGTCCGGCAGGACCTCGCCGCCAAGATTCTCGCCCGTCTGGGAGAGATCAAGCCCCGCGGCCTCGCGCAACACCGCCTCATCGTCGGCCAGCGCGGCATGGGAAAGACCAGCCTGTTGCGCCGTATCGCGCTGGGCGTCCGCGCCGAGCCGGCGCTCGCGGCGCTGCTCTTGCCGCTCCGCTTCCGCGAGGAGCAATACAACGTTCACAACCTCCACGTTTTCTGGTCCAACTGCCTCGATGCTCTTGGAGACTGGCTCGAGGCGGCAGGACGGGGAGACGACGCCAAGCGTCTCGACCGCGACGTGGCGGCGCTCAACGTACAGGACGACGACGACGAAGGCGGTCGGGCCCTAGGGTTGTTCAAAGCCTGGATGAAGGAGGAGCAGAGAAGGCCCCTCCTCCTGCTCGACAACCTCGACATCATCTTCACCGGCCTCAAGACCAAGGAGTGGAGCCTGCGGCGTGTGCTGCAACAAGCGGGAGGGATTGTCGTGATCGGCGCCTCGGCGGCGGCGCTCGAAGCCGCCGCCGACCGCGAAGGCGCCTTCTACGACTTCTTCGAGGTGGACGTCCTCGCCAAGCTCGAGCGCCACGAAATCCTGCTCTGCCTGCGCCATATGGCTCTGCAACGCGACGAGGCCGGCCGCCGGGTCTTACAGGTTCTCGACAGCGATCCGGCGCGCATCCACGTCCTCTATGACCTGACCGGCGGTAATCCTCGCACACTCGCCTTTCTCTACCTGGTTCTCGAGACGGGCGGGGACGACGACGTGATGGGCGACCTCGAACGCCTGCTCGACCAGGCGACGCCGCTCTACAAGGCGCGCGTCGAAGAGCTGGCGCCCCAGACGCGGGTGGTCTTCGATGCCCTGGCGCTGGCCTGGGATCCTGCGACGGCCGCCGGCCTGGCGGGCGTGACCGGCCTTGACGTCGGCGTCGTCTCCACACAGCTCGACCGCCTGTTCAAGGAAGGGATCGTCGAGAAGACCAGCCTGTCGTCGTCCAACCGCACCGCCTTTCAGGTCGCGGAACGCTTCTTCAACATCTGGTACCTGATGCGACACAGCTCACGCCGGCAACGGCTGCGCCTGCGGTGGCTAACGGAGATGCTCCGGCGCATCTACACCCCTCGCGAGTTGCGCGAGCGCGCCACTGGCCTGCTCGCCGGAGCGGAAGGCCAGGGGCTCAGCAACCCTACCTACCGCCTCGCCTTGAGCGACGCGCTGGAAGACCGCGACCTGCGCACTGCCCTCCGAAGCTCGGCACGCCGACATCCAGCGTTCGCAGGTGAAGGCGACGTGCCGCCCGAAGATGATCTCGACCTGGAGGACGTCGCACCGGAGCCCGTCCCCGCCGCAGAGGCCGCCGGAACGTATCGCAGAGCGATTGAGCGCAAACCTGGTGATTCAGGCCTTTGGTACGGGCTTGCCCGTCTGCTCCAGGATGAACCGGACTCTCGCGCCGAGTCGGAGGCCGCCTATCGTAGAGCCATCGAGATCGATCCGAAATACGCGCGGCCATGGAACAGCCTCGGCTGGCTCCTGGCGAAGTCGCTTGGGCGTTACGCCGAGGCCGAGGCCGCCTATCGCAAAGCCATCGAGATTGACCCGACATACGCGCGTTCATGGAACAACCTCGGCATCCTGCTTGCAGGTCCGCTAGAGCGGCACACCGAGGCCGAAGCTGCCTATCGCAGAGCCATCGAGATCGATCCGAAAGACGCGTGGCCATGGAATAACCTCGGCAATCTGCTGGCAGGTCCGCTTAGGCGTCACGCAGAGGCTGAAGCCGCCTATCACAAAGCCATCGAGATCGATCCAAAAGACGCGCGGCCATGGGTCAACCTCGGCCGGCTCCTGGCGGAGTCGCTTGGGCGTTACGCCGAGGCCGAGGCCGCCTATCACAAAGCCATCGAGACCGATCCGAAAGACGCATGGCCATGGAATAGCCTTGGCGTCCTGCTGTCAGGTCCGCTTGGGCGTTACGCCGAGGCCGAGACCGCCTATCGCAAAGCCATCGAGGTCGATCCGAAATACGCATGGCCATGGAACAATCTTGGCATCCTGCTGTCAGGTCCGCTGGGGCGCCACGCCGAAGCCGAGGCCGCCTATCGCAAAGCCATCGAAAGCGATCCGAAATACGCGCGGCCATGGAACAACCTCGGCTGGCTCCTGGCGGAGTCGCTTGGGCGTTACGCCGAGGCCGAGGCTACCTTTCGCAAAGCCATCGAGATCGATCCGAAATACGCGTGGGCATGGAACAACCTCGGTTGGCTCCTGGCGAAGTCGCTTGGGCGTCACACAGAAGCCGAGGCCGCCTATCGCAAAGCCATCGAGATCAATCCGAAAGACGCGTGGTCATGGGACAACCTCGGCAATCTGCTGGCCGATCACCTGTTCCGCTTCGATGAGGCGGAACAGGCGTATCGCACGGCGCAGAAGCTCGAACCGCAGCACCCCGCTCCCCTCTACGATCTTGCCAACCTCTTGCTCCGCAGGGATGGTATCGGAGCTGAAGCAGAAACGGTTTACCAAAATGCCGTTGCGGCAGTACCACCGCATGGAGCCGGGCTTCTCCGAGCGTTTCACGCGTTAGCCACGGACAACTTCGGTACCGCCATCGCAGAGCTCGGGTCTGTGCTAGAGGAAGGTCATCCTGAGCTGTTCGCCTTGTTTCGTATCGAGCTTCTGAGGGTCCTGCAATTCGCCGCGGAGCGCGGCAACGGTGACAAGCTCCTGGCCTGGTTCAAGAGCAGCGGCTTCAGTGACCGCTACTGGCCGCTCTATGCTGCGTTCGACGCGTATCTTCATGGGGAGGACCGCCTCATGGACGTCAATCCGGAAGTCCGCAACGGCGCCCGTAGCTTGCTTGCCGGGATGACGCGACAGCCGAGCGAGCCTCCTCCGCCTGGGCCTGGGAAGAGGCCGCGCAGGAAGAGTCGTCGTTCTGACAAGATGGGTTGAGAGGGCCGCCCTGAGGCCGGACCGCCCTTTCACATCACCGTCTCTCTGCCGTGCGCGGCGTAGAGCGCCAGCTCCACCCGGCTCCCCGGCGACAGCTTTTCGTAGACCCGGTTCAGATGGGTGCGGATCGTCGCCACCGAGACGCCGAGCTCCTGGGCGATCGCCTTGTTGCCCAGACCCTTGCCCACCAGGCGGACGATGTCGAGCTCGCGCGCGGTGAGCGTCTCGCCGGCGGTCTTTCCCACCTCTTCGCTCCTCGCGGTGGGGGAGGCCGGCGGAGCGACGACGGCGGCCTGGGCGACGACCGGGCTGACGTAGAAGCGGCCCTGGAGCACCTCCAGGAGGGCGAGCTTGATCTCCTCGCCGGCGGCGGTCTTGGGCAGATAGCCGTAGGCGCCGGCCGCGAAGGCCGCCTGCACATAGCAGGGGTCCGTGTGAAGGCTCAGGATGAGGACCCGCGCCTGCGGGACGAGCTCCCGCAGCCGGCGCGTGGCCTCGATGCCGTTGAGCTCCGGCATCGAGATGTCGGCGAGGACGAGGTCCGGCCGCAGGGTCTCCGCGGCCGCCAGCAGCGAGCGACCGTCCGTGGCGGTCCCCACCACTTCGAAGCCGGGCTCGAGGATCTTCCGCAGGCCGGCGAGCATGATCGGGTGGTCATCGGCGACGAGCACTCTGGGGCGTGGTTCCGGCACACCTCTCCCTCCCTCGGCAACCCGGTCGATCCGCTCCTGCGGTCCGGGGGATTCCAGTAGCGGAACAGTAGTAAAGGGCGA